>JASFKY010000230.1:0-6276 GCA_050118395.1 Myxococcales bacterium
GTCGGTCGGTCGGATCGGATAGTGGCCTACGGCGCGAATCCCGTTCCCCTCGCGCTCCACCGTGGAACCAGCTTCACGGAGCTTCGCGATCACGGCCTCGAGCGGCTCGAAGCCAATGCCCTCCAACAAGAGGTCTCCTTCGGTCACCGCCGCAGCCACCATGAACGTGCCCGCTTCGATGCGATCGGCCATGATCGCATGGTCTACGGGGTGCAGCGATTCGACACCCTCGATCGAAATGACGGACGTGCCGGCTCCTTCGATTCGCGCACCCATCTTGTTGAGGACGCGAGCAAGCTCTTCGACCTCGGGCTCGCGAGCAGAATTGGCGAGAGTCGTGCGGCCCTCCGCCAAGACGGCGGCGCACATGAGATTTTCCGTCCCGGTGTGGGTCGGAAAATCCAACACGATGTCGGCTCCTCGAAGTCGGCCGCGCGGTACGGTGATCTCGACGTATCCGTGGCGCAGCTCGACGCGCCCACCCATGGCGGCAAGGCCTTTGAGGTGCTGGTCGATGGGGCGAGCGCCGATTGCGCACCCGCCGGGCAAGGATACGATGGCCCGTCCGCACCGGGCGACCAAGGGCCCGAGAACCAGCACGGAAGCTCGCATTTGCTTGACGAGGTCGTAGGGAGCGGTGGGCTCGATGTCACCCGTCGAAGATACCCGCACCAGGCCGGCTTCGTATTGCGCGTCGACACCGAGCCGACCAAGCAGGCGAGTCATGGTATGGACGTCTCGCAAATCGGGAACGTTGCGAAATACGTGCTCCCCGTCTGCCAGCAACGCGGCCGTCATGATGGGCAGCGCCGCATTTTTCGCGCCGCTGATCGGTACCTTGCCGGACAGTCGATTGCCGCCGACGATTTCGATCGAGTCCACGGCGCCCTGTTACCGCGTGGCCGTGCCAGGGGCAACTCAGGCGAACGCGAGCCCTACCATGAAGGCGAACCAGCCGCCCAGGGCGCTCCACAGGGACATACGCGCAGCCGTCCAGCGGAACCGTCCTTCCTCGTCGAAACCGCGTCTAGCGAGCGATTCCAAGGAGACGAGCCACGTGGCGAACCCGAGCAGTAGCAAAGTGCCCCACAGGGGTTGGGGAGCGACTCGGACGTCGAGCTGGCGTCTGTATTCCGCCATTTGTCGCTCGAGCGCAGCGCCGGACCGCGCCGAGGCTTCGCTTTGCAGCACCTCCAAGCGAGGGATCTCTGCTTTGGCGCGCGCCTCGGCAGAGCTTGGCCGCAAGTACGGCACACGGGTCGCCGAGAGCCCTCCCAAAAGGGAGCGCCAAGCGAGCAACGCGGCAGACACGTCGCCGCTGTCCTCCGATTCGGCGGCGCAAGCTTCGAGACCTGAAATCGCCTCGGGAGTGTGGGGACTGAACGGGAACGACCACCGAAGCGCTCTTCGATAGTGCTCGATCGAAAGAAGCACCTGATCACTCTGCCTCGCAGCTTCAGCGCGGGAGAGCTCTGCGCTCGATTCACAAGCCGCGCGGCCCACCATCGTCCCAACGGTCAGAAACAACGCGCCGAAGAAGAGCGAGCTCGGACGTTGCCACCAGCGCCTCACAGGAAATCCCGACGGCGGAAGATCAAGGCTGCAACGAACAAAACGGCCGCGGCGTAGAGCACGGCATAGCCCATGGACGTGGCGAGATAGACGATCGCATCCCCGTAGTGGGTCGTTGGGGCGATCAAGGTGCTGCGGCCGGGCACGAACAAATCGAAGTTGGGGATCACCTCGGCCAACCAGCCCAGCACCTGTTTGACGGCCGGGCTGATCACCCGGGTCTTCATGGCTACCATGTCGTGCGCAGCACGACCGACCAACCAGACGCCAAAGGTAAACGCGCCGGTCAGGAACGGCGTGGAAAACGATGAAAAAAGCAGCGCGACGGCGGCGAGGATGAGTACTTCGCCGAGGCTCAGCAACAGGGACGCAAGCAGGCGGAAAAGCTCGACATCGACCGTCGAGCACACCCAAACGCTTGAACCCAAGGCGAGCATGGACCACAGCGGCACCACCAGGCTGCGATCTTTGGCCACGACGAAGCCGACACCCAGCACGACCAATAGAGCTGCGGGAACCGTGGTAACCAGAACCATCGACGCACCGGCTTGAATGGCCGTAACCAGAAGCTGGAGCGCCCCCATGATTGCAATGAAGACCGCGGTGGTGACCACGATGCCAAAGTACTTTCCCAACAGGAACTCGAAGCGCGCAATGGGCTTGGGCAGGATCACGTAGAGGGTCTTTCGCTCAATCTCTTTGTAAAGCAGCGAAGAACCCAAGAAGATGGCGATCACCACGGAGAACAAAGAAATCGACGCCAGCCCCAAGTCGGTGACCACGCGCATCTGCTGATCCAGCGATAGCTCGCCCAGTGCGAGGGTGAGGGCTAGAACGGCTGCGGCAAAGACGAGAACGCCGAAAAGCACCCGGTCCCGTACGGCCTCGCGATAGGTATTCAGGGCGATTGCGTAGATCCGGGAGACGCTCACGAAGCACTCCAATACGCTCGTCCCGTCACGAAATGACTCAAGACGTTGATCGCCACGAGCATCAGCACAGCGGATACGAAGGTACAACCGACCTCCAGACGTAGCGAACTTTCGGCTCGGGTGGCAAGGCCCCAGGCCCGCACCGAGGCGGCTAGACCTTGTGACAGGAAGAGGCCCAGCGCTCCCAGACCCAGGACGTAGACGGCAAGCACGGGCGGACGGGAGAGGTACTGACGAAAAAGCTCGTACTGGCTGAGAGCAACGGGGCCGACCCGAATGGTCATGAGCCATCGCAGCAGCAGGTGAGCCACCACGAAAGCCCAGGCCACGATTCCAGCAATGCCCTGTAAGCGGCGGCAGCCCGCCGACCGATAGGGCGACGAGTCGGTCCACTCGGGCGTTTGCCGTCGCAAGATGGCCCAACCTCGAGCGTAAGCCGCGACGCCAACGACGACCACGACGCTGCACGCGCCCAAAGATGCCCAGCTGATGGGAGAGGCAGCCGCATAGGATTGTGCGCCGCCTAGTGCCGGCCACATCCGGACGAGCGCAACCGAATACAGCAGGAGCAGAGGCCAGACCGTCAGTGCGACATGACTGCGGTAAGAAGGCACGGGAGACTACCTACCCCTCGCTCGTTCGTGCGGTCAACTTACTTAAAGGGCGCGGCTTTGCTCGAGCCATCCGCATGGCGATCGAGCCCTAGGAGGGTGAGCGGCTCGTCAGAAAGGGTGAGTAGGACGCGGTCCCCAATGCCGACGGCGTGCACCTTTTGCGTTCCATCGAGAAAGATTCGCCCCTTGGTCATACGGCTGGTTATTTTCAAACCTTCGCCGGGGGAGATCATCCCCTTGGTAAGATGGTACTTCTGTTCGATTCCATGATAGGGCTCTCGAATCACGAACTGAAGGCGCTGCGATCCGATGGGGAGCACTTTGCCACCAGCCGATCGAATGGCTGCGGTGGACCCGGCGGCCGGACCGGCCCAGACCCCGCTCGACATCTGACGCTCTCGTTCGCCGTGATACTCCAGAATGTACCTGGACGTGGCCGCAGGACTTTCGTGACAAAAGAGCGCATCGTTGAGCACACGGGTGGAAATGACTTCGTCGTTCAGCTCCACCCTCATGCGCGCCAGACGACTGGACTTCAAACGACCTGCGAGCGCCGCGGCGAGCACCTCGTCGACGTTGTGCCCATTGCCGGCACAAAAGTAGCCAACGCTCGTGTCGGGCGCGCTGTTGATGGCGAGCATAGGCGTCGATGAATCGGCCAAATGCGAAGCCCAAAGAAGAGTGCCATCTCCTCCCAGGGTGACGATGAGATCCCAAGAACCCTCGTCGGGAAGGGGTTCGGGCCGATGCCGGAGCACCGCCCGCGCACCCAGCTCACGGAGCGCCGTCTTGGCGCGCCGCAGCGTCTCCTGATGAATTTCGTGTTCGTGTAGGAGCCCCTCCACCGAGATGTCGTCGTGCTCGATGAGCTCTTGGAGCCGCTTTTGCGCGCTTCCTACGTAGCGTTGGTAGGTACTTTTCTTGTAGACGACGAGAACTGAAGGTCGCATGCGTCACGTGCATGGGTTACGAAGCGCAGCGCCTTACCCGTTTGGAATCTTCTTCGCGTCCGCGAGGAACCGCTCCAAGCCGATATCCGTGAGCGGATGCTTGAGAAGCTGGTGGATCACTTTGTGCGGAATCGTCGCAACGTGCGCACCGATGAGCGACGCTTGGACCACGTGCACAGGATGGCGAATGCTCGCCGCTAGCACCTGGGTTTGGAGCCCGTAGTTCTGGTAGATGGTGACCAATTGCTCCACGAGCTCCATCCCGTTGCCGCTGATGTCGTCGATGCGTCCGACGAAGGGACTCACGTAGGTCGCTCCCGCCTTTGCCGCGAGCAAGCCCTGGGTCGGGCTGAAGCAAAGCGTCACGTTCACCCGGATGCCTTCGTCGGCCAGTGTTCGCACCGCCTTGAGGCCTTCGGCGATCAAGGGCACCTTCACCACGATGTTCTGGTGCATGGACGCCAGCTTGCGTGCCTCTTTGAGGATTCCTTCGTAGTCGGTGGCCACGACTTCAGCGCTGATCGGTCCGTCGACGACCTCGCAAATGTCGACGAGGACCTCTTCGAAGGGCCGGCCCGTCTTCGCCACCAGGGATGGATTGGTGGTGACCCCGTCGATGACGCCCATGGCGGCCGCGTCGCGTATCTCCTCGATGTCCGCGGTGTCGATGAAAATCTGCATGACGGCTAGTAAAGGTCGCCGGACTCACGGGGTCAAGCCGAAGAAAATGGCGCAGTCGATCAGTCCACGATCTCCACATCGAGCGCGGCACCCCCAGCTCCGGACGAGGGCGCCGGCTGGGGAGGGATCCCCGAACAAACAATGAGAGTCGCGATGATGGCCGCGATCAGCCACAATACGATACTTCCGGGCGTCCACTGACTCCTGGTGCGCACCCTACCTCCTTGCTCGTTTTGCCGTGTGAATGAAGAATCGGCAAATCGTCTCGTCCAAACGGCATGCGTAAGATTCTCACGATTTGCCTCGTTTTCGCGCTTTCCAGCGGGGCGCTCGCCGAGCAGCGAGCTCACGGCAAGGTAGACGCCACCGCAGCACGCTTGGGAACCCTGAGCGACTCCGAGCGCAATCTGGTCATGCCCTATCTGGCACAGGGGCCGGTGCTGCTGACCGAGTTTCAAAACGCTCAGACCGATCTCCCCGCGGTGATCTACGCCGCTCGGATCCATGCTCCGGCGCGAACGGTCGCGGCGGTGGTGGGTCGGCCCAACGAGTATCCGCGCTTCATGAAGGCGCTCACTTCAGTCGACGTGCAATCCTCGAAGGGTTCGATGATGGCCTTCGATTGGACCTGGGGGGTCACGCTCTTCACCATGAGCGGCCACAACGTGATGACCACCTATCCGGGAGACGCGGAGCGTGGTTACCGCTTCGACATTCGCACACTCGGCGGCGATCTCGGAATCGGCCGCGTCATGTGGCGCATCTACCCGGAAAGCGATCGCAGCTCGGTGGTGGTGTTCTCGTCGCGGCTCGACATGCGGGACGCGAACTACATCACGCGCCAACTTTCATCGGAAGGCAACGCGGTCAACCGCACCATCAACGTCGCGGCGGCCATGGTCACCCTGCTGGAGGTCAAGGCCGAAGCGGAGACTCGGGCGGGCACCCGAGTCGATGGCGTGTACCGCACAAAGCCGCTGACCCGGCCCCACGTCGACATGAATGCCCTCTACCCGCTGCTCGCCCGCGGCGATCTGGTACTCATGGACCTCGACGGAGAACAGCTGCAAAGCGTGGCTGTCGTCGGCAGGGCGGGCGCGAGCGTGGAACGAGTGCGCCGGGTGATGCTGGATCCGGACGAATTCGGAAAGTCCCTGTTGCATGGAACGTGCACCAAGGTGGTGGAGCGAACGCCCACCGGGACCCGCTTCGAGTGGGAGATCCCCATTCCACTTCTGCACGTGGGCGGTGAGATGATGCTCCGCCCGAGCCCGACCGTCATTTCGGTGGATGGAATTTCGGGAACACTGTCGAAGGGCCAGTGGCGATTCGACACGTATCGCTACCCCCGTGGTGAGGCTGGCGTCGTCGCATGGGCGGCTTTCGATCCGGCCGATTCACCCAAGCTCATTCGGAAGCTAATCGCGGGCAACACCTACTTCTCTCACGGCTTCGTCGCTGCCACGCAGCTCGCCGTCATGAGGACGTTGCGAACGCGCGCGCGCATATCACGGCGGTAGACGTCTC
>JASFKY010000231.1:0-6228 GCA_050118395.1 Myxococcales bacterium
AGACGATCCTTCATCGCGCAAGCGCAGGGCCAGATCGATCCTCGCGGCCGCGTTGATCAGCCCGAGGTGGCTGAACGCTTGCGGAAAGTTTCCCAAGAGGGCCTTCGTGCTCGGATTGATCTCTTCCGATAACAGACCCAAATGGTTGGACGACTCGGCGTGGGCAACGAAAACGCGTTGCGCTTCTTCGATCTGTCCAGCCATGGCGAGCGCTTCGGCGAGCCAAAATCCACAGAGCACGAATGCTCCCTCTTCACCGCCGACTCCGTCATCAGATCGATATCGATAGACGTAAGGATCCTCTCCCAGCTCGGCTCGAATCCAGTCAACGGTCTGAAGCACGCGCGGGTCGCTCGGTGGCAAAAAGCCGTGAATCGGAAGCAAGAGCAAAGAAGCATCGGGGTGACCATGATCATAAGCGGCCACGAATTTCCGCTTCGTCGGGTCGAGACCGCGGACGCAGAGCTCGGCATGAAGCTCGTCCGCCACTTTTTGCCAAGCATCCCGAAGAGGCTGGTCGCCAAACAACGGTGCGAGCTCAGCTCCGCGCCGTAGTGCCAGCCAACTCATCAGCTTGGAGTGGACGTTATGTCGCTTTCCTGCTCTCGGCTCCCAAATTCCGTGGTCCGGCTCCATCCAGGTCGTCGCCACGGTGTGGACCACTTGACGCAAGCGGCGCCAATCCCGCGCCGTCAGCGAGCCACCGCCTCTTTCGTAGACGTAGGCTGCATCCATCAAGGCGCCTGCGGTGTCGAGTTGGAGCTGGTCACGGGCGCCGTTGCCGATGCGGACAGGCTGGGAGCCGCGGTAGCCGGCAAGATGCCCGAGCGTCTCTTCATCGGGAACGCGGCCACCGTCGATGGTGTACATGATGTGCAGCTCGTCGTCTCGCTCCAGTGTATCGCGCACGAAGTAGAAGAATTCTCGCGCTTCCCGAACACAACCGAGCAGGTTTGCCGCACGGATGGCCATGGATGAATCCCGGGTCCAAGTGTAGCGATAGTCCCAGTTGCGAATCCCGCCGATCCATTCTGGAAGAGAAGTCGTGGGCGCGGCGACCATTCCACCCGTGGGCGCGTACATGAGAAGCTTGAGAAGCAGAGCAGAGCGAATCACGTGATGTCGCCAAGGCCCATCGTAATGGAGCTGACGAACCCAGTTACGCCATCGGCTGCGGGTGTTGCGGAGCGATTCGTAGCATCGATAGGTGAGAATCGATTCGGATCCCGAGGCATTCCAACCAAGCACCATCCATTCGCGCTCTCCCGCTTTCAGGGGGAACACGGCCTGCACACCTCCATGTGGACGAGCTTCCCAACGGCCCGCTTCACCCAACACGGCGACCAAAGATTCTCCCGTGGCGCTTCTGGCGACCGCAGTGCGTCCAAGGGGAGCGTCGAACCGAGTCTGCGCGCGCCCATAATCGAAACGCGGGTCGAAGACTACCTTGATCAGCGCTTCTCCTTCCACGCACTGGATACGTCGATGGACCTCGTGTACCGCCGAGCGAGGATCGTCCGTCCACGGCATGAAGTCGGTGAGACGAATCGTGGCCCTGCCCTCCTGTACGCGGAACAGAGTCTCGAGGACGTTGGTGTCGGGGTCGTACCTCTGCAGCGCTTCGAAGGGATAGTCAGCGGGTCGCACCGACGTCGATCCTCCCTTGCGCTCGTCGAGAACCGCAGCGAATACGCTCGGGCTGTCGAAACGAGGGAAGCACAGCCAATCGATCGTTCCGTCTGCGCGCACCAAAGCCGCCGAGAATCCATCTCCGATCAGACCATGGTCCCCGATGGATAGCTCCAATGTCGACGCTTCACTCGAAAACACGAACGGCCGGTTGAGCCGTCTGGCAGCGCTATGGAGGTCCATCGGTCGCGGAGGATAGCAGATCGTGCGCTTCGCGACGTACGTGCTAGAGGCAAGCCGTGTCACGGCGAAAGACTCGCTGGGGGCTGCCGCTACTCCTGATGGCACTCACCTTTGCTTCCACTTTTTACGTGGGAGCCGGCATGACCCTCGGAAAGGCCCCGACATCGCTGGGCGAGCTTGCATCCGGATGGGTTTTTTCCCTGCCTCTCATGGGCATCCTGATGGCGCATGAGTTCGGTCATTTTTTCGCAGGCATGTATCATCGGGTGGATGTCTCGCCCCCGTACTTCATCCCGGTTCCCTTCTTCTTGTTCGGGACGATGGGCGCCGTCATACAGATTCGCGAACGAATCCGATCGCGCAATGCGCTGCTCGACATCGGGGCCGCCGGACCGTTGTGTGGAATGGCGGTGGCGCTTCCCGTGGTCATCTTTGGAATCGTAACTTCTCCGGTCGATCAGCTCCCGAACGGGCCGTACATCGTGGAAGGCCGATCGATGCTCTACCTCGGCCTCTTGTGGTGGCTCAAGGGACCCATCCCCGAAGGCTACGACATCATGCTCACGCCCACTGCCCTGGCGGGCTGGGCGGGACTGCTGGTGACCATGATCAATCTGATCCCGTTTGGTCAGCTCGACGGAGGCCATGTGGCGTACGCCTTGCTCGGACACCGCCAAAATCGAATCTCGGCATGGGTCCTTCGGGCTCTGCCCGTCCTCGCACTCGTGGTGTGCTTGGCCTACGGAGTCCCAGCGTACCTGCGCGGCATCCGAGGCGAACGGCTCATCTACGATGCCACGGCGGGCATGCATTGGCTGGTCTGGGCCTTGTTGCTGTGGCTCCTGACCCGTGCCACCGGTTCCGGTCACCCCCCGACCGAGGATTCACGGCTCTCGCCCCGCCGTCGCGCAGTGGGTTGGCTCACGATGCTCCTCTTCGTCTTGCTGTTCATGCCGGCCTGGATCCGGATGCAGTAGGAAATTTCCCTGAAAGCGCGGAATTCCTTAGGTTCGGCTCCATGTTTGCTCACCGTGGCTTCGGGGTGCTCCTTACCGCGCTGCTGGCCCTATTGGTCACGTCATTGGGCACGTCCTCCCCGGCGCGGGCATGGACGCGATCCGTGGTGGGCGGCGCCCAAACCAAGGTGGACCTTGGGCGCGACGGAACCGCCCGTGTCGCCCTGCGACTGGAGGTCGACGTTCAGGCAGGATGGCTGCACGAGCTCGAGCTCGCAGGCCTGGGCGACGACGTCGTGCTCGACCCCTCGCACCCTCCGTACTTGCGCTCGGAAGACGGGGAAGTCTATCGACCGGAGGCAGAGGTCGACGCCGAGGGCCGTATCCACCTCTCCTTTTCACGGCGTGAAGCGCCCAAACGCGGAGAGTACCGGGTTTTCCTGAAGTACGAGTCCAAGGTCGATGCAACCGCCGTCAAAGTCGCGGGGCAGAGGTACGCGCGAATCGTTTGGACCCTTCCCGGCTGGGAAACGGGTCTTCAAGGTGTCTCCGTGGAGCTGCGAGCGCCCAAGGGGGCCTCAGTGCCCGATTCCATCGAGATGCCGCCGGGCGTCGAGGTCGAGGTGAGCGAACAGCTGCAGAGCACGGTCTTTCGGTGGCAGCGCATCCATCTTCCACGAATGACACCCTGGTCCCTCACGATCGACGTTCCGGCAGACTCGTTCGTCTTGCCGGCGACTCCGAGCGCGCCCGCCCCGCGAGGGTTCGAGCCGCTACCGGACCGGGAACACCACCCCGTCGCTTGGACGCTCTTGGCCGTCGCCGCCTTGGCGCTGCTCAAGCGCCGGGCCATCGAGCTCACCATGGGGCGACAGCACCTGGCGGTTCGCTCCTCTTGGCCGCTCGTCTTGTCGGGCACGGCCGTCATCTTCGCCGCGGGGCAGTGCCTCGGCCCCGATCGAGCAGTTTGGGCCGTCCCCTGGATCTTATGGGCCTTGCCTCGGCCCGCTTCGCCTCGAGATCTCGCGGCTCTTGACGGCGAATGGCATCCGGCTCGAATCACCGACCTTCCTCGGCGCAAACCGGGCATCGGCGATTTCTTCGACGCAACGACGACGCTCGGCATGTTCGCGCTGGCGCTGAGCAGCACAGGTCTTTGCGCGATCGGCCAGCCTGCCGGCGCCTTGATGCTGCTCCCCGTGTTTTTGTGCGGGACCTGCCATCACTGCAGCCCCACGGGCGCCGAGTCGGCCCGGCTGCTCGGTGAATTCATTTCCGAGCTTCAGTTGCCGTGGGATGCCCCTGAAGTTGCGTTCGGATGGGAGTTGGCATCGACGGGACGTTGTCGCATCCGCTTGGATTTGGCCTCTCGTCGCGCGGGCCTTCGCGATCTGAGCTTCGTGGTGGGTTGCAGCTCGAATGGCTTCGTCTTCCGCCGTGAAATCATGCTCTTGGTCCAAACCCGCGCGCAGTCCGATGCGGACGATCTCGTTCGGCGCCGACTTCCGGCCCAGACGAACCTACACAAGTCCAATGGGGTCGTCTCGAGGCTAGTCGACTGGAATACAGAAGCGCTGGAGCTCGTGCGGGCGCTCAGCCGGGAGACACCCAAGCCGGTCACCGCCTCTCGCGGAACTTGGCTGCTCCGGGAAATTTCCAAACCATCCAAAAAGGCCGCGTGACGATCACCGATTGATCCGGGAATCGAGCGGGACCAAAATCTGGTCGACCTGCTTGAGCTCGCGCACGACCTCTTCGTCGTCGAAATCGATTTCATCGATGAGCGCTTCGTGCACCGCGTCGTAGAGCCAAGTGCTCGACTCGGGGTCTTCGACGCAAGCGGCGGCTTGGTGCCCTTGGTGATTGAGGGTAGGAAACTTGGAAACGACCTTTTCGAGCACCTCGACCCTGTCACCCAGATACGCGCGCATGGCTTCGAGCTCCTCCGACAGAGGCTCGAGCATTTCGGGAGACTCCTCGAGGTGCTTTTGGAATGCGTCGGGAGAACGCTCTCGAACGTCGCTGAGCACCAACCTGATGACGAGGGCATCCCCGAGGTGTCGAAGAACTCCGCGAACACCCGGAATCGCAGCCGCCGCGGAGATCACGTGCAACAACGCGCCGGCAGCGGCGACCCGGCTTTGATCGTCGATTTCGGGATCCTCCACGATCCGCAGCAAGGACTTGAGATCCTGACCAAAGCGGATCAAGGCAGGGGTCATCAGCTCGATGAAGCGCTCGCGCGACATATCACCTCGGCACCAGAGAACGGCCCCGCGGACATGTTACCTCAACTCCGGTCGGACCTGCGTCGGTTTCGATGATCTTGAACTCGACTCGGCGATTTTTCTCCCAAGCGGCGGGGTTGTGCTTGGGATCGACGGGGCAGCGTTCGCCATATCCGGCGGATCGGAGCCGATCCTTGAGAACACCCCGCTCGATGAGCGCGTTCATGACCGAGGCGGCGCGGGCGCGCGTCAGCTTGATATTGTACTGGTCGCTTCCTCGCTCGTCAGCATGTCCCTGGATCTCCACCAGCGTGATTTGCGGGCTTGCATTCAGCGTCGCAGCAACGGCGTCCAGCAAGGGGAAGCTGCGGGCTTGGATCACGGCGCTGTCGGTCTCGAAGTAGATCTTTTCGAGGATCGTGATTTGCGTGTCCTCGACGATCACCAGGCCCTTGTCGGGACAGCCGTCTTCATCTTTGTATCCGTTGTAGGTCTCCGGCTCGTTGGGGCACGCGTCGTCTACATCCAAGATCCGGTCGCCGTCGTTATCGAGATCGGGGCAGCCATCATCGTCTTGGAATCCGTCGAAGTCCTCCGGCTCGTCAGGGCAGTTGTCGACTTGATCCGGAATTCCGTCCCCGTCCCGATCACCTGCGCGACCCTCGGGGCACCCATCTTCGTCCCGATCCCCATCGTAGTCTTCCTTGACCAGGGGACAGGCATCGTCGACATCGAGAATTCCGTCGCCATCGTTGTCTAGGTCCGGACAGCCGTCACGATCCTCGAAGCCGTCTTTGTCCTCTGCGGCGTCGGGGCATCCGTCGTCGTCATCGGGGATGCCGTCACCGTCGCGATCTTCGACGGCGGGCTCGTACATGAACCCGATGACGCCCCGAACGTTGGACGCTTGAAATCCGGTTTTGGGAATGCCCGCCCCAGCTGCGAAGTACAGGAAGCTCTTGTTGGTGACGAAGTACTTGAAGCCTCCCAAAGCCTCCATGGACAAAGTGCCCTTGGTGCCGATTTCCTGAGCGATTTGGGTGCCATAGAGCTCCAGAACGAGGTCGAGAGGGCGCGCGATGCGAAACGCCGCGCCGAAGCCGAACGTGATCAAATCGTTGTACGTGAATCTGCGGCCGGTCGGGGGAACGACGTTCACCGGATTGACGGCG
>JASFKY010000232.1:0-6183 GCA_050118395.1 Myxococcales bacterium
GAGGTGGTTGCAGCCATGCCGATTGGCACTTCGCATGCCCCCTCCAGCCCATGTCGCGCGCTTTCCGAGCCCCTTCATACGGGATGAGAGTCAGTCGCAGTCTCGGGCCCCGGGCCTCGGGCCTTGGGCCCCGGATCCCGATCCCCGGACCGAGCTCCCCGGTGCCCAGCGCCCGCGACAGCGCCAGTGACAGTGACAGCGGCGGCGTCAGCGCATGGGAAAGGACACGTTCTCGTAGTACTCGACGTGGGGCTCGCTGCCCGGTTCGAAGACGACCGCGGCGGCGTCGATGCGGGCGTTGACGCGGCCGAGCTTCTGATCACGCAACCAAAGGGCAGTGGCCCGTCGGATTCGCGCAAGCTTGTCCGCGCCTATCGTCTCGGCGGGGAACACGGGCCGGGCATGGGTGCGGGAGCGAACCTCGCAGACCACGACCAACGAGCCTCGCCTCGCGATGATGTCCAGCTCGAGGCGACCTACGCGAACGTTGCGACCGCAGATCGAAAAGCCCTGCCGTTCGAGCAGGCTCCCGATCAGCGCTTCGCCGCGACGGGCGAGCTCAGATCGTTTCGTCGGGTGCGAGCGGGTCGCGGATGCAGTAGCTGCCGCGGATCCCATCTCCGCCGGTTTCAAGGACTTCTTCGCAGATGAAGCCGTCAGGGCAGCCGCAGGTAGGCAGGTCGCTACCGGCCGGTGCGGCGCATCGGCAGGAACAATAGACGCTTTGCTCGACGTCACTCGCGAAGACACAAGTCGAGTCAGCCGGATCGTCCAACGGGTCCGGATTTCGTGGACAGCCGTCTTCTTGGAGGTTTCTCGGGTCACCATCCAGGTCTCGGACGAGGCAGACTCGCGTTGCGCACTGGACTGAGCTCACTTCGAGATAGGTTTCCGAAGGCAAGAACCCTTCTTTCGGCACCTTCTCTGGTACGCATGGATCGCCCACCGCGCTGCTGGAACAGCCGGTTCCTGCCAGCCACAGCAACGAAATCGCAACCAAGCCCATCAATTCAAGGAATTTTTTCACCATGTGCCCCCCTGAGAGCCCCCACTCGCTCACAGCATAACGGCAATCGAACATCGGACCCAAACTTCCCCCGCCGTCAGGGGTCAGATGAGGGAGACGCAGACCCAGGCCATCCGTCTACGTCGAATTTGTCAGGTCCATGTACACGTTTCCAGCATCAATTGCAGTCAGCCCGTCAAAAGCTCAACGCGACTATACCTTGACGACCCCTTCGGCTGCTTTCTATGATGATACCCGAGCGGGCCGGAAGGGGCTGGTTTCGTTCGAAATTTGGGGGTCAGGGGGGAACTTGGAAAACCAAGCTTCCGCGACAAGGAGCGCTGTATGAAGTGGATCCGCTTGTGGGCGGTGGCCGCGTGGGTCGGAATCATGTCGATGGGCGCGCCGGCGAGCGCGCAGGACATGAGCTTTGGCCTCGAGGAAACGGGGCAAGCCGATGCACCCACCAAGTTGGGCAAACCGTCCAAGCAATTGGCCGACGCCCTGAGCGCCTTCGAAGCCAAGCGCTACGAGGAGGCAGCGATGGGTTTCGAGCGCGTCGCTTCGGGGAAGTCGAAGGATGGTCGTGGCAATCGAAACCGCGCGCAGTTCTTGTTGGGTCAGTCGCTCTACCAACTGGGCTACTACCAGTCGGCGCTCAATGTCTTCGACGACATCAGCGCGCAAGGGCCGCGCCACCTGTTCTTCGGGGACACGCTCGAGTGGCTCGGGCTTCTGGCATCGAAGCTACCCGAGGCTTCGGGGATCATCGAGAAGGTGGGGCGCTACGGAATCGGCGCCCTCGAGGAGTTCAAGGAAAAAGATCCTGCTCTGTACAACCAGTTGCTCTATCTGATGGGCCGGCACCTCTATGAGCAGGCGTCGTTTCGTCAGGCCATCGACGTATTCCAAGAGGTCGATCCGAAAGCCAAGCAGTACACCTATGCGAAGTTCTTCGAGGGAATCTCCTTCGTTCGCATGCGCCAGGCGCGTCCAGCCATTGCATCGTTCCGCGCCATTTTGGAAGCGATCGATGCCGGGGACGTGAAAGGTGTGGACGAAGATCGCATGCGCAACCTCGCTTGGATCTCTCTTGCCCGCGTGTATTACACCGCGGCCAACCAGGGTTCTCGGATCGACGGTACTTTGCTGGGGCAATCGGTAGAGTCTTGGACGAAGGTGGAGCAATCGAGTGAGTATTGGCTCGATTCGCTGTTCGAATCGTCGTGGGCTTTCTTCCTCGCAGACGAGTACTCGCGCGCGCTCGGCAACGTCCACACCCTCTATTCACCATATTTCGAAAATTCTTTCTATCCCGAGGCGCTCGTGCTGAAGGCCGTGACGTTTTTCGTCAATTGCCAAGTGGACAACGCCGACGCCACCGTGGCGCAGTTCCATGATCGCTACGATCCAGTCAAGCAGGAGCTCGATGCGGTGTTGCGGAAGCATCAGGACAACGCTTCTTTCTTCGAGTTCTTGAAAGAAGTGAGAAGCAAGCAGGCGGACCTTTCTCCACGCGTGCGTCCCATCGTTTCCACGGCGCTGAGCGACCGGACGGTGCTTCAGCACTTGGAATACGTTTCGCTCCTCGACCAGGAAGAAGAAAAGCTCTCCAACTCGAGCGATGCCTTCAGAAGCTCGGCAGTCGGAGAGAAGATCCTGCAAGACGTGGCGTTGGCCAAATCGTTTGCGGTGGATCAGGCCGGCGATCTGGCCCGGGGCCGCTACCAGCGGCTGATTCGGGAGCTTCAAGACCTAAGCAACCAGGTCGACACCGTGGAGCTCGAGATCGCCACGTTCCGACGCGGTCAGATCGACCAGGAGCTTCAACAGCAGATGTCGCTCGCCAAACAGTCGAGGGGCGGCGACGTCAATGTGGACGAGGAGCATCAGCTCTGGCCATTCGATGGGGAATGGTGGCGAGACGAGCTCGGATTCTATCGACAACAGGTAACGAACCTATGCACGCGCTGATGAAATCGAAGTGCACGGCCTGCCTCCTCGCCGGGGGGCTCGTCGTGGTAATGGCAGGCAAGGCGTCGGCCGAGCAAGCCCCGATGAGCACGGCTCCGATGTGCATTCCGGCAAGCACGGAGCAGGCGATGGGGGCGTGTCCCGCGGGAGCTACCAAAGAGGTGGCCAAGGAGGCGGGCAATGCACCGGTTTCCCGCATGAAGGCGACCCAACCCAAGAAGACCCGGGGCCAAGGCGCGACGGGCCCAGCCCTCGAGATCGACATGAGCACGCGGCACGGACGAGAGCAGACGCGCGCTCGGGCGGAGAGCCTCCTCGAAAAAGAGATCGCCATTCTCGAGCGACTCGTGAAGAACACCGCTGCCGACGATCCGCGTCGTCCTGAGGTGCTGTTGCGACTCGCCGAGACCCAGTTCGAGATGCAGATCGCCAAGACCGCAAAAGTCCGATCCTTCGACGATCCCATTTACGAGGCTTGCACACGCGACAACGACAAAGATCGCTGCAAGCAAGCACGCGACGGCCAGAAGGCGGCTCAGGCGGAGCTCGACCACGTTCGGGAGGACAGCATTCGAACGTACGCCACGCTGGTACGGGACCATCCGACCTTCAAGCGCATGGACGAGGTTTTGTTCTCCTTGGCGTTCGCGCTGCAGGAGCTCAATCAATTCGACAAAGCGCGCTCGGTGTATCGCCGACTGATCAAGGACTACCCGCAGAGCCGCTACGTGCCCAACGCATATCTGTCGTTCGCCGAGTACTATTTCAACGACGGCGACATGGAGGCGGCAGCAAAGTTCTACCGCAAGGTTTTGGAGTTCCCGCCGAAGCGAAACTCGGTCTACGGGTACGCCCTCTACAAGATCGCATGGGTGGAATACAACCGAGAGCACTACCGGCAGTCTCTTCAGGCGTTTGTCGACATTCTCGAATTCGCACGCACCAACAAGTATGCGAATGACGCGCAAAACCTGGCACGCCAAGCGCGCAAGGAGCTGGTATTGCCTTATTCCCGCTACGGCTCGCCGAGCAAAGCGCTCGATTTTTTCCGGCGCTACGCGAGGAACGATGCCGAAGCCCACGAGATGCTGGAGAACCTCGCCGAGCTCTACTACGACACGGGCCAGTGGCCCGAGGCGATCACCGTCTATCACAAGTTGATGGCGGATGCGCCACGCAGCGATTCGCTTTGCTCTTGGCAGACCAAGGTCACCAATGCGGTGATTTCATCCCGATCCAAGGACGAGCAAATCGTCGAGCTCAAGCGCCTCGTCGACATCTATCGAGGCTTCCAGAAGGGCAACCGGCCCGCTGACGCGGTAGAGGAATGCAAGGTCGAGACCGCCACCACCATGCTTTGGCTGGGAACCTCCTGGCACCGCGAGGCGGTCGGCACGGACGACGCCCCCGGCACGCGGGACAAGAAGACCATGTCTCAGGCCGCGGTGCTCTACCGGACGCTCCTCAAGGAGTTTCCGGACATGGAGCAGATGGAGTTTCCCAACATCGACAAGCGCGACTGGCCCACGGAATACAAGATCTCGTATTTCTATGCCGAGTTGCTTTGGAAGATGGAGGACTGGGGCCAATGCGGTCCGGCCTTCGATCACGTCGTCGAGCTGAATGCCAAAGGCGAGTACACGAGCGACGCCGCGTACGCAGCAGTGCTCTGTTACAACAATCTATACCAACAGCAGTACGTGCCTCGGGAGACCGAAACGAACTTCGTCAGCAAGACCGACCAGAAGGCAAAAAAGGCCAAGGTTGCGGCTGACGACAAGTTCGCGCCCAAGAAGCTCACGCCTCTCCAGGAGGGCATGCTGGAGGCCTTCAATCGATACGTTTGCTACGTGGACCAGGCAGACGACTTGGCGACCATCAAGTACCGACGCGCTCGCATCTACTACGAGGCCAACCGTTTCGAGGAAGCCGCGGTACTCTTTCGCGACATCGCGTTCAATCACAAGGATAGCGATCTCGCCGAATACGCCGCCAATCTCTATCTCGACTGCTTGAACGTTCTCGGAACGCAGATCGCCGAGCCTCGCGTGGCCTGCGTGCATGAGCTCAGCGCGTCGATCGACCCGATGTCCGCTTCGTTCTGCGGGACCGAGCAGCTCTCGGAGGAGCATCCCGATCTGTGTGGGACGCTTGGCACCTTGCAATGCCAGGTCCGACGCAAGGAAGCGGAAACCTATCAGAAGACCGGAGAGTTCAAGAAGGCGGCGGCGACCTACGTTCGCATCTTCCGACGTCACGAGGAGTGTGGCGAGATGGACGAGGTGCTGTACAACGCCGCGATCAACTTCGAGGCAGCGCACTTGCTCGGCCGGGCCATTCAGGTTCGGACCGTGCTGGTGGAGCGGTATCCGGAAAGTCCCCTTTCGAAGAAGGCCGTCTATTTGATCGGCCAAAACTTCCAGGCTCTCGCGTACTACGAGCAGGCCGCAAAGTACTACGAGCAGTTTGCCCGCAAGTTCCCGGGCGAGGATGGAACACGATGCTCGGCCGAAGACAAGGAAAGCGGCATCTGCCCGAATGCGATCGAGGGCTTGGAGCAGGCGACGTTCTTCCGTATCGGTTTGGGTGACGACAAGACCGCGGTGGAAGACGCAGACCTTTTTGCCCGGAACTACCGACGGAAGCTTCCTCGCCAGACTTCTCAAGTCATGTTCTCGATCGGATCGATCTACGAGCGGCAAAAACGATGGTTCGAGGTGATCTCGCACTATCGCGACTACCTCAGCAAGTACAGCCGAGTGGGCATGCCGCACCAAGTGATCGAAGCCAACACGGCCATCGGTCGGGCGTTTTGGGAGCTGAACAAGAAGGGCGACGCTCGCAAGTACTTCGAGGCTGCAGTCCGCGAATGGACCACCGGCGCTCCGCGGCAGATCGCGGGGCTCAAGGGTGAATCCAAGGAAGACAAGGTCTCGTACTTGAGGAAAGCGCTCGACAGCGCGGCCGAGTCTCAGTTCTATCTCGCCGAGTACGAATACGCGGACTTCCAGAAGGTCGCGTTCCCGCAGTACCGCGGCGGCAAGAGCATGGCCAGGATCAAGAAGTGGTCGAACACCGAGTTCAAGAAGTGGGTGGGCAGGAAGCAAGCGGCGCTTCGTGCGGCCGAGTCAGATTACGCGAAGGTCGCTCGCATCACTGCGAGTGCCGGTGGAGTCGAGATGAAGTCGGCTCCCTGGCAAATC
>JASFKY010000233.1:0-6176 GCA_050118395.1 Myxococcales bacterium
CTGCACTTCTTCGAGCGCGGTTTGGACTTTCTGCCACTGCGCCGACTCCTCACCGCTCGTCTCGAAAGACAGAGTGGAGGTAGCTTCGATCAGTGCGTCGGCCACGGTCGTGGCCTCTCGTTTGCTCGCGGCGTCGGCGTCGTCTTTGAGCTGGTCCCATCGAGCGCGTATCGCCTCGGGGAAGCCTTCGACCGCAGCGTCCCCCGCAGCGACGATGCTGCTTCCGGGCTCCGTGTCCTGCTTCATGACCAGGTACGCCATGTAGGTACCGGCGAGCTCACGGTTCAACACCTGGTCCGCGATCCGGATCCGATGGCCTGGCTCGAACCAGCGCACCGGGTTGTCGTTGATGTTGATGCGAGAGATTCCGTACCCGGCGATTCCGATGATGACCGCCGTGATGGCCAGGATTGGCTTCGAATAACGAAGGCTCTTGGCACCTACGGCCTCCACGGCGCGGCCCAACAGGCCCCCCTCCGCATCGCGTTTGGTCGACAGAAGCTTGGCCAGCCTTTTTTCAGGAAGCGCAGCCACGTAGGCCGGGATGAAGACGATGGTGAGAATGAACGCGATGCCGATACCGAGCGCCACGAAGCCCCCAAAGACCCGAACCGGCGGAATGGGCGTCAACATCAGCGACAAGAAGCCGGCCGCCGACGTCAAAGACGTATACAGCATCGGCGAGAAGAGATCCTTGACGACCTCCTTGATGGCCTCTTTCTTGTCTGGGTGTCGGGGATAAATGTCGACGAATTCCGAAAGCATGTGCACGGAGTCCACCACGGCAATCGGCATGAGGAAGATCGGAATCATCGAGCTCATGATGTGCACCGTGAAACCGCTGGCGATCAACGTTCCCATGGTGATGGTGACCGTGGTCATCGCCACGATCATCGGAGACAAAACCAACGTGAAAGAGCGGAAAAACCACCACATCAAGAGAAAGATGACCAAAGCGGCGAGCGGCGCAGAGACGGCCATTTCCTTGAACATCTCGACACCAAACGTGTCCTCGGCCACCGGCAATCCGGTGATGTAGAAGTCATCGTTGGTATCACCTGAGCTGTCGATGATTTGCTGGATCTCTTCGGCGATGCGGTGACTTTGGTCTTTGCTTTCGATGGGAACGTAAAGCGCGATACTCTTCCCGTCCTCGGACACCACGGTGCCACGCAACATGGGGAGCCGAAGAGCGGCTTCTTTGATTGCAAGTGCCTCCTCCGGTGTCTTCGGTGGATCCTCCATGAGCCATTCGAAACGAATCGTGCCAGGGCCCGCCTGCTCGATGTTGTCCATGGTCGAAGGGCCGAGAACGTCGCGGGCGATGACGCCATCGATGCTCTTCACCCGTTCGTTGATCTCGTGAATGCGCCCGAGAGACTCCGGGTTGAACACGCCATTTGGATTGTTCTCGTTGACCACACCGACGACGATCAAGTCGTGTAGGCTGAATTCGTCCTTGGTCTGGTTGTGAAAGACGCGGGCCGGGTCGTCCGCGGAGAGCATGTTCTCCGGATCGGTGTCGACCTGGATCGAAGGAATGGCCGCGCCGAGCCCCACCGTCAGGATGGCCAAGGCGACGAACACGAGTCGGGCATGTTGTAGCGGAAAATCGAGAATCTTTCGTTTCATCTGCAGAACTCCCCTCGAACGTGCCCGGCAAGGTATAACCACATAAGCATATAGTCAAGTAGTGATTTTTCTCTCGAATGGCGCTATATAGGAAAGCGAGATGGCGAAGACCGCTCTAAATCCGGCGAATCTGCAAGCCGTGGCGACCCGTTTCCGCATCCTGGGAGTCCCCTTGCGGCTCCAGATTCTCAACGAGCTGTCCGGGGGCGAGCGGACTGTGTCCGAGCTGGTGGAAGCGACGGGAAGCACGCAGCCCAACGTGTCGAAGCACCTGACGACCCTGCTGGCACACCGTCTCGTCAAACGAGAACAGAGGGGCAATTCGGCTTATTACTCGGTCGCCGATCCGGCGGTATTCGACCTGTGCGAAATCGTATGCGGCAACATCGAGCGCGCGCTCGATGAACAACGCCGAGCCTTTCAGGGTTGAACGACAAAGGCGCCTCCGCCGAGTCTTCGCGGAGGCGCCTGATTGACTTCCGTAGATGCGCTCAACGAACGGCAAACGACCATTGAAATACAGGGCGAGCATGGCCGCGCGCACGCTTGGTCTGCCACGCGCTCAGATCGACCAGCTGATCGAGAACGCGACCTTTTGCTTTGTAGTAGCCACGCATGCCGCCCCGATGCTGCCTTTCGAGCTGGATCAGTCGATCGTTCAAGGCTCGCAGGCGCACCGCATACTGGTGGTCGTACGGGCGCCTGATCGATTCCCGAATCTCCCGGCTCAGCCACGTATCGAGTCGCCGGTCGGCGATCCACTGCCCGCGGCGATCATGCATTGCGACGGCCCGCTCCCACTGCGAGGCGATGTGGGCAATTTGGAGAAGATCCCGATCTGGCTGCGCCTGCGGGTACCGCGTTCGGTAAACGACCGGTGCCGGCGGCGCTTCCACGCGCACGACGCGCTCGTGCCCTCGACCGCGCCGGTTACCTTGCGCATCGGCCTGTGCCACGATCGCGAGCGCGGCAATGAAAAGCCCCAAATGAAGTAGATGTCGCATGATGACTCCTCGTCTGTTGGTGAGTTGCCGCGGGGCCCTTCCCCGCATTCACCAACTGTGACGAAGCCAGTCCTTACGAATTTCTTACAGCACGTCAGAAAGTGAAATAAGCGCTTGATTTCAATGACTTAGAAGCGCTCTTTCGCGATCGGCCCGCTGGAGGACCGGAAGGACGCGGGTGTCCTGCTCAAGCGCCTCCCACAGCGCGGAAGCACGCTCGCGATACTCTTCAGGCGTGAGGCGACCCCGCAGAAGCTCCACCCGCAAAAACACGAAGGTGGTTTGCACCACATCGTGCAGACAGTAGTTGCGAATCTCAGCATGCCGCCCGTGCTCGTGCATGCTTTGCACTTTGGAACCATCGACGTTCATCTTTCCCGGCATCCCCACCAACTGCGCGAGCGCATCGAGGCTCGGCATTCGACTCGCTCCGTGATCGGTGAGAACCTCGGCCAGGTCCAAATGGCCGTCGTCGCTGTACCGATAGCGATAGTCGAGGGCGCCGCTGCGTCCCGCATAATAGGCCGGAAAAGGTACCCCATGCTTAAGCATCCGATTGGCGAGGACCGGAAGGTCGAACCGTCGCCCATTGAAGGTCACCATGGTCGGATGCCGCTTGCCGATGAACTCCGCGAATTCCCGCAAGACTATCGACTCGTCCGGCGGCGCGTCTTGTTCCCCCCCAAACGCGCCGAGCTTCTGCAGCGAATGATCTGCGTCGAGCCAAAGGACCCCGAGCGCCACGACCTGGTGAAAGGGGGCAGGCGCAAATCCATCGACCGCCGCGTCCCAAACGAGCTCCGGATCAGGAACGGTTTCGATGTCCAGCACGAGAAAGGACCGAGCCACGGAGCGAAACCTACCTGAAAACAGGCGACAATTCACGGGGCCGCACATGGCACGGGGAAGTCTCGTAAAAAGTCACCGGCCGTAAGGCTTGCGTAAGGTTCGGGTCGTTTACTTCATGAGGAAGCGCTGGTGCGCTTCGGAAAGGGAAACTCATGAAGCTGATCAACAAACGAACCATCGTGGCTGCCCTCGCCGGCGCAGTGACGGCGCTCGTGCTTGCGATGGGAGGCGTCGCGCTTGCGCATGGTGCTCCTCACGCGGGACCGCACGGAGCCGGCGGCTATTGGACACCTGAAAAGATAGACGAGCACATCGCCGAAATGACCGACCGCTTGAGCCTCAGCCCAGAGCAGGAACGAGAGATCCTATCCATCATGACGGAGGCCGAAGCCAAGGCCGACGAGATTCGCCAGATGCCTCGGAGCAAGGAAAAGATGTTGGCCTTTCGGGATCTTCATTTTGCGACCGAAGATCAAATCTATGCCAACCTCAGCTGCGAGCAGCGCGAAGGTCTGAGGCTGCTCAAGCGAGAGCATCGGGTCGAGCGAATGGAACAGCATTTCCAGCAACGGCATTCGCGAGGCCCCAACTAACGGAAAGCATCCTGTGTCGAATCGAATCCTGCTCGTGGAAGATGATCAGGCGCTCGGAGGACAAGTCGCCGAGGCCCTTTCGCGGGCGGGATTCGATCCGCACTGGGTTCGGGATGGCGATGAGGCGCGTCATCTCGATCCAAACGCGTACCGGGTCATCGTTCTCGACCTCATGTTGCCGGGAACCTATGGAATGGACCTGCTCAAGCGCTACCGCCAGAAGTCCGAGGTTCCCGTCCTGATCTTGAGCGCCCGCGACGACACCGCGGACAAGATCCGCGGTCTCGAGCTGGGAGCCGACGACTACGTCACCAAGCCATTCTTTTCCGAAGAGCTCCTGGCTCGAATCCATGCCTGCTTGCGTCGCCCCAACCTCGTGGGCACACAGGAGCTCACGGCTGGACCCATCCGCATCGACCTAGAGCGGCGGGAGGTCACCGGTAGCGCTGGACCGCTGGCTTTGACCCCGGTGGAGTTCGACATTCTGGCGATGCTCGCTCGACGCAAGGGGTCAGCCGTCACTCGCGATGCGCTGGTGGAGGCGATCCTCGATCCCGCCAGCGAATCGAGCAGGCGCACGCTCGACGTTCACATCTCCCGACTACGAAGCAAGCTCGGACCGGACGCGGCCAAATTGGAAACGGTGTGGGGCATCGGATACCGGCTGTCGGAGCGGTCGTGAAGCTTCGGACGCGATTGGCAATCACACTCGGTCTTGCGGCAGTCGCCGTGTTGGTTCTACTGGGTTGGGCCCAATCCCGGTGGCAATCACGGATGCGCGTCGACGCATTGGCCGAAGCGGCCGTGCACCGAATGGAGTCGGGCGGGAGAGAGCTTTGCGAGGCCGATCCGGCCAGGTGGCCCGCCTTGGAGCACGAGCTGCGGGGGCGGTTGGGCCCGGCACCGAGACACCATCCCTTTCGGGGTCCCCGACTCTTTGCCTATGACGCCCAGCTGCAAAGTCGGAACCCCGATGCGCCTCCTTTTCCCGAGGCCTTGGGTCGAGAGCTCCGAGCGGGCAATGAGGCCGCCGCATCACGAGCACCGGACGGACGTCGGCTCGAGGTCGCGGTCCGGATGCCTTGGGAGGAAGGACCGTGCGCGGTTCTGTTGTTGCGCGCCAAAGGACCGCCGCCCTGGTTTTCCGGGGCCGTCCTGATGCCCGCCTTCCTCGTCGCAGTCGTGGTCATCGTGGTGGCGCTGTTGTCCGCGGGGCCCCTCGTCGGGCGCGTTCGTCAGCTGACCGAATCGGTACACCGAGTGGGCACCGTCGCGGAGCAGCCGATCGTGGTCCAAGGGCGCGACGAGATTGCCGAGCTCGGTGAGGCTTTTGAGCGCAGCAGACGGACGATTCAGGGCCAACTTGCTTCACTTCGAAGCCGGGAGGCCGCTCTGCGAAACTACATCGCCAACACGACGCACGACGTGATGGTTCCGCTCAGCGTGCTGCAAGGACATCTGGTGTCCCTTCAACAGCGGATCGAAGCGGGCGAGTTGCTCGATGCCAAGGCCATCTTACCAGCCCTCGAGGAAGCGCAATACATCGGTTCTCTGCTGCACAACTTGAACGCCGCAGCTCGACTCGAAGCCCAGGAAGGGTTGGCGCATCGCGATGCGATTGCCCTCAACCGCCTGGTCGAGCGTGTCGTGGATAGGCACCGTCCGATTGCCAAGCGCAAGCAAGTGAGCCTCGAGCACGCGGTGCCCGAGCAAACCGTCGAATTTCGGGGCGACCTCACCTTGCTGGAGCAAGCGCTGGGCAACATCGTCCAAAATGCCATCCGCTACAACGAACCCGGCGGACACGTCGCGGTCGTCCTGGACGGCACGGATCAAGCGTGGTCGCTACGTGTCGTGGACGACGGACCTGGAATCCCCGCAACGGATCGTGCCCGGGCTCTGGAGCCCTCATTCCGAGGAAACGAGGCCCGCACCCGACATCCACACGGCATGGGTCTTGGTCTGCACATAGCCAGCGACGTAGCGAAGCGTCATGGGCTTGCGCTCGAGCTGCAAGACACCGAAGGAGGTGGGCTGACCGTGGTGCTTCGCCACGCTGGACAGGCCACCGCACGACACTAGAAATCGGCGCATGCGA
>JASFKY010000234.1:0-6164 GCA_050118395.1 Myxococcales bacterium
CGAGCTTGCGATCATCGTCTACACGTCGGGAAGCACGGGGCGCCCGAAAGGCGTGATGCACAGCTTCGGGTCGATGGCTGCTTCGGTCAAAGGGGGCGAAGAGATCTTCCATGCCGGTCCCGACGACCGAATGCTGTCTTACCTGCCACTTGCGCACGTGTTCGAGCGATTGTGCGTGGAGGTACAGGGTTTCCACACGGGCATGCAGATCTTTTTTGCGGAATCGCTCGACACTTTCGTTTCCGACCTCAATCGAGCGCAGCCGACCATCTTCGTATCGGTGCCGCGCTTGTGGCTCAAGTTTCAGCAAGGCGTGTTTCACAAGCTTCCCCCGGAAAAGCTCAATCGCCTCCTGCGCATTCCGCTGCTCAATCGCGTGATCAAAAAGAAGGTGCTATCGGGCCTCGGACTGCAACACGTGCGTCTTGCATTGAGCGGTTCGGCACCGATCCCGCCAGACCTCATTCAGTGGTACCGCAACCTCGGTTTGGAGTTGCTCGAAGGCTACGGAATGAGCGAAGACTTCGCATACTCCCACGCCTCGCATCCAGGGCATGGACGAGTGGGGTACGTGGGAAACCCCATGCCGGGCGTGGACGTGAAGATCAGCGAAGAGGGAGAGGTGCTCATCAAGTCCCCCGGAAACATGATGGGGTATTACAAGCAGTCCGAGATGACGGCCGAGTGCTACACCGAGGACGGCTACTTCCGAACCGGCGATCGCGGGGAGCGCGATGAAGAGGGCCGCCTCCGAATCACGGGCCGCGTCAAGGAGCTCTTCAAGACCAGCAAAGGCAAGTACGTGGCGCCGGTACCCATCGAGAATCTGCTGAACAATCACGCGGAGATCGAGCTTTGCTGCGTGAGCGGCTCCGGTCATCCCCAACCATTCGCCTTGATCCTGCCCGCCGAAGAGATCCGGCCGAAGCTGGAAGCCACCTCGGAACGACAGCGCTTCGAGAACGAGCTACGGACTTTGTTGAATCGTGTGAACGGCAAGGTGGAAGCCTTCGAGCGCTTGCAGTTCCTCGCCGTGGTCAAAGACCCTTGGCTCATCGAAAACGGGTTTCTCACCCCGACCATGAAGATCAAGCGTAGCGCGCTCGAAGACACCTACGGGCCCATGGTCGAGCAGTGGTACGCGGCCGGCCAACCCGTCGTTTGGGAGGCATGAGCCGCTACTCGACGCACGACGTGACGAAACGGCCGAGAGCTTCCAGGACGCGCATGGGGATCTCGTGGCCTCCACGAAACGGCATCCACTCGTTGCGGAGCCCCGCTTCGTGCATCTCGTCTCGAAGCTGTTCGGCCGCCCGAAACGACAACAAGGGGTCATCGGTTCCATGGCTCTGGAACACCGGCAGGCCGCGCCTAGATCTCATCCCGGCTTTCCACGCTTGGAGGTTGACCGGGGTTCCCGACAAGATCACGAGCCCGCCGGGTGCCACCGCTCTGGTGAAGACCGCGTTGCAGGCGGCCATCGACCCTTGGGAAAATCCGCCCACGATGAGCTGCTCGTTCGGGACCCGTAGGCTGGCCTGCATGGCCTCGAGCATCTCCACCACCTGATCGGTCGCCTCTTCCATTCCCGGAGGAATCTCGTGAGCATAGCTCTTGGGCCCCTCGGCAAGCGCTCGCTCCGCACGGGCCAGGTCCAAGGTCCACCAAGCCCGGGCCCCCGGCATGCCCGGCATCGCGTGTGGCGCTTCGGGAAAGGCAAAGCGGACCCCCCGAGGCACGTCGAGCAACCTCCAAAGGCCGACCAGATCGGTTCCCGGGGCGCCAAAACCGTGCATCAGCACCAGCAGCGGTCCATCGCCTCCTCCCTCGCGATCGTCTCCTCCGGTCAGTCGAACCAGGATATCGCCGAATCGTCGCTCTTGCATGAGCCTGACTCTAGCCAAGCACCGGGTGACGATCCATACGCCGTCGTGCCCGAAACCATTTCGAAAAGAGGAAGCAAAGTCGACTCGCCAAAAGGGGTTGATTCTTGTCCCCCTTGCCCCAATTGGCTACAGAGCGTCTCAATGTCCGCAGAAGCAAAAACCAGGATGACCGGTGAGCTCAAGGAAGGCGTGCTGGCGCTTGCACCAGCGCAGAGCGTCGTCACCACTCGAATGACCTTCGACACGTCTGCGTCCAAGGCGTGGACGAGCTTGATGTTTTACGAAGAGATCGGCACGCGACCGCCGTTTTACCTTCGCCTTCTGCTCCCGGTTCCCATAGGCACCGAAGGAAAATCTGCCACGGTCGGAAACGAAGCAAAGTGCTTGTACGAGGGCGGCTTCCTTCTCAAGCGCACCACGAACATCCAAACCGACGAGCTTTACGAGTTCGAAGTCGTGGAGCAACGATTGTCGATCGGTGGGGGCATGCGCTTGTCGGGCGGCCGCTACACTCTGCGCGAGCTTCCCGACGGTCGAACCGAGGTATCGATCGAAACGCGATACACCAGCACGCGGCGGCCACGGTGGTTTTGGAAGCCCATGGAAGCGATGGTCTGTCATTGGTTTCACCGATACCTGCTGGCCTCGATGCGTCGCAAGGCCATCGCGCATTGAACCTCCCCGAGAGAAATTTGCATGCCTGAGCTGATGCCACCCTACTGGTTGATTCGGATCGCCGTGGCAGGCGTTTGGCTCTACGAGGGGCTGTGGTGCAAGTTGCTCCGTGGAGAGCCTCGCGAGCTCGAGGTCGTGAAGGCGGTCCCGCGCTATGGGCCGCGTTTTGGCGTGCCCTTTCTGATGGCGCTCGGTGTGGTCGAGGTGGCCCTCGGTCTGTGGGTCCTGAGCGGTTGGGAGCCACTTCTATGCGCGCTCGCTCAGACGTTGCTTCTGGTCACTTTGAACGTCAACGGATTGATTTGGTCGCGGGAGCTCATCCACGACCCGAAAGGCATGCTCGTCAAGAACTTCGCCTTCTTGGTGCTGGCATGGGTCTCGGCGAGCCTACCCATCGGAACCGGGATCGTGAGCCCATGAACACCGCCGTGACCGTCTGGGAACGGGGTCGATTGGATGCTCGGGTCGGCCCGAGGCAGGTCCTGTTCGGACGCATGTACGAAGATGCATCGATCGAGCTCGAAGCTTTCAGGCCCGGCAGCCGTGTCTTTTGCATTGCCTCGGCAGGCTGCACCGCGATGAAGCTTGCGCCTCATCATCAGGTGGTGGCCGTCGACATCAATCCCATCCAACTTGCCTATGCTCAGCGCCGCATCGACGGGGACCAGGGTTTCCGTGGCAGAGCGGAGCGCATCATGGATTTTCTGCGCTTCTTCGCTCCCTTGGCGGGTTGGTGGCCTTCTCGGGTACGCGACTTCGTCGAGCTCGAGGACCCCGACGAGCAGATGGTGTTTTGGAATCGTCATTTGAATACCTGGCGCTTTCGGACCGGCCTCGATCTCTTGTTTTCGGTGACCGCGTTACGCTCGGTCTACTCGCCCCGCCTGCTGAGCTTTTTGCCCAAACGGCTCGGGGCCGTCATGCGCGCACGAATGGAGCGATGCTTTGCGAGGCATCCAAACCGAACCAATCCATACGCGCGCTCGTTGCTGTTGGGAGAGCTGATCTCGGAGCCTCCGCCGCCCCAAGCCCAAGGCATCCAACTGGTGCATGCCGATGCAGCGGAATACCTGGAGCAACAGCCTTCAGGGAGCTTCGATGCATTCTCGCTCTCCAACATCTTGGATGGTGCGGACGAGAGCTATCGTCGGAGGCTCTTCGAGGCGGTGAAGCGAGCCGCCGCACCGGAAGCGGTAACGGTCGTCCGCAGCTTCGGGGAAGCGGATTCTGGCTCGCCTTGGAACCGCGCCGCCGAGGACCGCGCAATGCTCTGGGGTAGTGTGCTCGTCCGGCCCGCGACCGAGCTTTAACGAAAGCGCGGAAGTCCGTCTTGCACTCGGCATTCCTGTTTGCTTTCCAACGCATTCTGTGTTGCTGTCGCTCGTGGACGCCATGACTCTCCGCAGACGACGGTATGTTCGAGCGTAAGTTCCTGGCGGAGGACGTCCGCGCCGGCATCGTCGTCTTTCTAGTGGCGGTGCCGCTGTGTCTCGGGATCGCCCTGGCATCGGGTGCGCCACTGTTTGCCGGGCTCATTTCCGGGATCTGTGGCGGCATGGTGGTCACCGTGTTGAGCGGCTCACGATTGGGTGTGAGCGGACCCGCGGCCGGGCTTGCAGTGATGGTAGCCACAGGGATCGAGGCCATGGGCTTCGAGGTCTATTTGCTCGCCGTCGTATTCTGCGGCGTGGTGCAGCTTTCGGCGGGTTTTCTGAAGGCAGGTGTCATCGCGCACTATTTCCCTTCCAGCGTGATCAAGGGAATGCTCGCGGGCATTGGCGTCATTCTCATCTTGAAGCAAATCCCCCACGCGCTCGGCTACGACGCATCCTGGGAGGGCGAGCTAGAGTTTTCACAGCTCGATGGACGCAATACCTTCACCGAAATCGGACAGGCCTTCTCGGCCCTGCACCCTGGGGCAATCCTGACTACGATTGTCTCGCTCGGCATTCTCATCGGCTGGCGGCACTCGTCTTTTCAAGACAAGTGGCTCATCAAGACCCTTCCGGCGCCTTTGGTCGTGGTCGCCTTCGGGATCGGGCTCAGCATGTCCCTGGCGAGCTTGGCGCCCGCGATTGCTCCGCCGCCCGAGCACTTGGTCGCCGTACCGGTGTCCTCGTCCATCGGCGAGTTCTTTTCGAACTTCACGAAGCCTGACTTTTCTCGATGGGCGAGCCTCGACGTGTATACCACCGGGCTCACGCTGGCTCTGATCGCCAGCATCGAGACATTGCTCTCGGTCGAAGCCACGGACAATCTCGATCCACAAAAGCGGGTCACGCCGACCAACCGAGAGCTGAAAGCGCAAGGAATCGGAAATATCGTCTCGGGCTTGCTCGGAGGATTGCCCGTTACGCAGGTCATCGTCCGCAGCTCGGCCAACATCAATTCCGGCGGCAAGACGCGATTGGCTTCCTTCATCCACGGCGTTCTGCTGCTGATCTGCGTGGCCATGATTCCGGAGTTGTTGAACCAGATCCCGCTCGCGAGCTTGGCAGCCATCTTGCTGGTCATCGGCTACCGCTTGGCCCGCGTTTCGCTGTTTCAGCAAATGTGGCGCGAGGGGTTTTGGCAGTTTCTTCCTTTCGTGGTGACCGTGCTCGGACTGGTGCTGACCGATCTGCTGACCGGCATCATCATGGGAATGGTCGTCGCCTTCTTCGAGATCCTCATCTACAACTACCAACTCGACTTCTACCGGGAAGAGACGGGCCCTGGCCGCGTCAAGATTCGCTTGACCGAGCACATGACGTTTCTCAACAAGGCTGCTCTCAAGCGCATTCTGCGGGAGGTCCCCCACGGATCCGAGCTGACCATCGACATGACGTCGACGCGTATCCTGGACCACGACGTCCGAGAGATCATCCAAGACTTCGCGGCGCATGCCGAAACAGACGGCATCGACATGCGGGTCGTCGGCAACACGGAACCGAAAATCGCGCTCACTGGACCGCGAATCGATTTTGATTGAGAACGCGGTCAACCGAGGCCGTGAGGTTTATCGGCGAGGCGGGCGCGGAACCAATGCGGGCGTGCTCTGCTTGTACCGGCGGTAGCTCTCGAGATCGCCCCAACGCTCCTCTGCCTGTTTTTCGAGGATTGGAATCCCGCTGAGCCGAGTCAGCAGCACGATCACGAATAGGGGAGAAATCACGGTCACCCACTGCCATCGCTGCAGCGTGGACGAAGCGATCACGAAGATTCCGATCCAAAGCACGATCTCACCGAAGTAGTTGGGATGACGCGACCAGGCCCAAAGCCCCTCATGAACGAAACGTCCTGGGTTTTTCGCGCGAAAACGGCTTTTCTGGCGATCCGCGATCACTTCGACGGAAAATCCCAGAAGCCAGATGATGACGCCCACGGCGTCGCGTGCGCCAAAGCTCGGAGCCGTTCGTGTCGTGATGGCGGTCAACGCCGCGGACAGAGTCAGGAACACCCAAAGTCCTTGGAGGGTCCAGGCGACCACGAACCGCGCGGCACTACGTTTGATGCCTTGAAAACGGCTGTCGCCTCCCTTCGCGCGGATCCGGCGAAACAAAAAAATGCCGAGACGTGAAGCCCACACGAAGACGAGCAGTCCAAGCACCAGCGATCGGAGGT
>JASFKY010000235.1:0-6156 GCA_050118395.1 Myxococcales bacterium
GGGCGCTGCAGCAACACTCACCCGGAACCACTTGAGCAGGGCTCGTTGGGATGCCAGCCGCGATGCGCTGGTCACCAAACCCGAAAGCACGCGCTTCGAAGTCCCCAAGCTCTACGTACATTGGCAAAGCGATGCTTGGGAAGTGATCGCAGGAACCTACCGGGTGGGCTTCGGCCAACGTCTGACCTTCGATTTGACCGGCCAAGTCACGCCAAATGGCTTCTTTGGCGATTACGAGCTCAGGCGCGGCAACGACCTCACACGTCGGTGCAAGCGGACCGCTGCCGAACAGGGCGTCAATCCGTGCTCCAGCGATGTCACGCCGTACGTCACACCGGACTTCGAGTGGACGAACCGCCTGACCGGAGCCGCGATCGGCTTGAAACATGTGAGCATGGGGAAAGGATGGCTCGAGCTCTACGCATGGGGCTCTTACCAGATCCATCGCGTCTCTCAGGTCGGGGTGTTCAGCGCGACCGATTGTGCGGATCCCCGAATCGATGAGGATCCATCCTGCGGGGCGCCTCCGGTGCTCGTGCAGTCGGGCGGGAGCGCAGCGCCCGCCGCAGCGCGGTTCGCGAGCCTTCGTCAGGCCTATGCGGAGGCGCTTGGCGGTGGACGCGCTCGCTATGCTTGGAGCGCGCGAAAGTACCTGGGGCTAACCGGTTTTGGATCGGCGCCCCGCTGGTTGGTGCGAGGAGCACACCTCGATTTTCAGGAGTTCTTGTCCAAGCCGTTCGGCGGGCCTTTTGGAGCGCTGGGTTTGGATGCCGGGTTCGGGTTTGGCTCCCAAGATTTTTCTTTCGAGATCGCGCGAAGCTTCGACCATCAAAAGGGCGGCGGCGGCGGATTTGGTGCCGTGGTGAGGAGCGTCACTACGCTTGCCAAGGCCGAGTTGGACGTGTCGGCCCGGTGCTACGGAGCGCGCTATGCCAACCCCTACGCGCGTCCCATCGCCGCTCCAGACGAGCTCGACGGGCTCCGTGCCCGGGACGAGGCCGGGCTCAGGCTTCGCACCACCACTTGGTTTGGAGAGCGGGCTACGCTTCGAGCCTTCATCGACGTTTGGCGCAGGCTTTCATCCGCCGTGGTCCATGCCGCGGCATTCGTTCGCGCCGACGTTGATCTGGGCCGATCTTGGTCCGGGGCGGTGTGGGTCGACTACCGCCAGGGGGGCGGCGAGCGCCTGACGTGGACCGCCGCGCTCGGATACGAGCCGCGGACGCGGCTCAAAGTCTCGATGCAGTTTCGTCATCGGCCGATCGATGGCACGTCGGAAACCGCCGTTCGCCCACACCATCTCGGTGCCATCGTTGCGTTGACGGGCCGGCCGTTGGAGCGGGTGCGGTTGCAAACCCGCGTCCGCTACGACGCAGAGGACCTCTCCGGTGATGGTCACTCTCCCCGGACACTGTGGGCGAAATTGGAGGTCGCGGTCTCGCTCCGTAGCAAAGATGCGCTGGCGCTCCGCTATGACCTTCGAGCCTGGCTGGATCACCGCGCTTCCACGGCTGCCAGACGCCCCAATCCCGAGCATTGGTTACTGCTGAGCTACGTCTGGCGCGACTGAGCCATCGTCCTTCTTCAAGCGCAACACCGCGTCCGCGCGTGCAATCTGAATCCGAACACGGCGCGATTGGGCATCCCGAAGCGATTGGCGAGCATCGGAAACCGCATCGAGGCTTCCCTCCCCGAGCTGATAGCTCGTCTTGGCCTGCTCGACACGCTTTTGGGAGACGGTCACCAGAGCATTGGCGAGCTCCAGCTGTTCCTCGGCGTGGTCTCGATCCAGCAATGCCTGCTCACGGGCGTCCTGACCGGCCAACTCGGCATCGCGCGCACGTGCGTCGAGCTCGCTCGCGCGCGCCTCCGCCACACGCGCATTGGCCACTGCTCTTCCTCCGTCCCAAAGTGGAACCGCGATGTTCACTCCCACCCGGTACATGGGAAACACGTTGTTGTTGATGCCCGCCATGCCGGTTTGCCCGATCACTGCAAGCGCGGGTACTCGACCCTTGCGGTGCATGCGCGCCTCTTGACGCGCGGCATCGCGCTCCCTTTCCAGGGCCTGCACGTCCCAATCGCGGACCGCGCCCGGGTCTGCGGGGGACGACTCCATGTATAAGAGCTGGGCATCCGGCTCTGCGTCCGGTGCAAGCTCGCTTCCGATAGCGGATTCCAGGGCCCTTCGTGCGTTCGCTAACCGGGCATCTGAATTGGATGCGGCAAGCGACGCTTCGAGCTCCTGATACTGGGCTGCGTCCAAATCGGAAGGTGGGATGTCGCCGTCGGCAACTCGTGCTTCGATGCGTTTGCGTTCTGCGCTGGCGTCACTGGCGGAGGCGGTAGCCAGATCATGCTCCAGGTTCGCCGCCAACCAGTCGAGGTAGGCGGCGCGAACGTTGGCGACTAGGTCTGCGCGGGATGCAGTCGAGCTCGCGCGCGCCGCAGCCTGGTAAGCCTCGGCTGCTTCGACCGCGGCCCGCGTCTGACCGTCGTAGATGGGAGCCTGCATGGAAACGGTAGCCTCGTATCGGGCATTCGGGCGGAAGGCGCTGTTTTCGCGTACGGTTGGCGACGCGCGCACGTTGACCACTCGGCCATCGATGGTCCTCACCTGCTCGATGAATGATCCTGGAGCCGCGACGCCCTCCATGTTCAAGAGGAACGTGGGCTTGAGCCCAGCTCGCGCTGCGTCGACCTCCGCAGCAGCCCGCTCCGTGGTCGCCTCAACCGCTTGCCAGCGAGCGCGATTTTGCAGCGCCACCTCCTCGAGTTGCTGAAGCGACACGACCTCAGCCGATGCGACGCCGGGCATCACCGTCGCAAAAAACACCATCAGAACGGCCGTCACACGGCCTTTCGCATTGCAGACCCTCGTCATGTTCCACCTCACTCATGGCGCAGCGCATCGATGGGCTGGAGTTGCGCTGCGCGCCTGGCCGGAAGGTACCCAAAGGCTACCCCCACGCTGGTGCCAAACAGGGTAGCACCCAAGATGGTCAAAACGGAGAGATTGCCTGACCACGCCATCGCCGTGGCGACCAAGCTCGAAGCAACCCAGCCAAGCGCGACCCCCAACAGGGATCCGGTCAGCGACAGAACGACGGCCTCGGCAAGAAACTGAACGAGAATTTGCCGCGGCGATGCACCAATTGCGGAACGAATCCCGATCTCCTTCGTACGCTCCGCCACGGACACCAGCTGGATGTTCATCACGCCAATGCCGCCGACCAAAAGCGAGACCGAAGCAATGCCCATCAGCAGTGCCGTCAAGATCTGTGAAACGTAGTCCGCAACGCGTGCGGATTGGACGGGGCTGCTGAGTCCAAAGTCATCCGGATCACCATCCAAAAGTCCATGACTACGCCGAACGATCGACTTGGCTTCCGCAATCGCCGTATTGAGTAGGTCGCGCGATCGGACTTGGATGTGAATCTCTTCGTAACCCTGGGGCGTTCCGAGAAAAGCCTGGAACGTCGTGATGGGAATGAGAACGATGTCGTCCAAGTCTCGGCCTCCGGTAGTTTGCCCCTTCGATGCCAGCACGCCGATGACTCGACATGGCAAACTGTCGCCGATGTTGATCGTCCGCCCAAGTGGATCGGCGGGCCCGAAGAGCTTTTCCACCACCGTCGTCCCCAGCACGGCGACTTTCGCGCGTTGCTGCATGTCGGTTGGATCGAACATGCCCCCGCTCATCAACGCCCAATCGTGTACAATGACGAATTCGGGCGTCGTACCCATCACGGAGGTGCTGTAGCGCGTGGTGGACGTATTGACGTGATGCACCTGAGTGACTGTCGGCGTCACGCGATCGAAAACGGTGCCGTCGCGACGAAGAGCCAGCACATCGGCGTCGGTGAGTGCTTTGGGGGCTTGGTTTCCTACGTCGATTCGTCCTACTTTGCTCTGGACGCGAAGGAGGCGAGTGCCGAGCACTTCGAACTGCTGGAGAACCGAGCCTCGCGCACCCGATCCAAAGCTGACCATGGCGAGAAATGCACCTACTCCGATGGCGAGCCCGAGTATCGTCAGGAGCGTGCGGCCTGGGTTACGGACTGCAGAGCGAACGGCTCGCCCCAAGACCTCGCTACGCATCCGGCGCATGCCCGCCCTCTTCGGTCACGATTCTGCCATCCCGCATGAAAACCTGTCGCTGACAGAAAGCCGCGATCTCCGCATCGTGGGTGACGATGATCAACGTCAGCGCCCGCGCCTGGTGAATCTCTCTGAGCAACGCCATGACCTCGCTCCCCGTACGGGTATCGAGCGCGCCGGTTGGCTCGTCCGCGAGGATGAGGCGCGGCTCCCCGGCAACCGCGCGAGCGATCGCCACACGTTGCTTTTCTCCACCCGATAGCTGCGCAGGCCTGTGTGTGAGCCGATGCCCCAAGCCGACCCGTTCGATCAACTCGATGGCGCGGGCCTCGCGCTCCGCTCGTCCCACGCCTCTGTAGTAAAGAGGAAGGGTCACGTTCTCGAGAACGTTGTGATCCGCGATCAGGTTGAACGATTGAAAGACGAAACCGATGTAGTGAAGCCTGACCCAGGCGCGTTCTCGGGGAGTCAGCGTCGAAACGTCCCTTCCTCCGAGCCGGTAGGAGCCTCGGGTGGGCCCGTCGAGGCAGCCCAAAATGTTGAGCAGCGTCGACTTGCCCGAACCGGACGGGCCTCGCAATGCGACCACTTCTCCGGACTCGATGGTCAAGCTGATGCCGTCGAGCACCGGCAACCTCATGTTGGGAAACTCCTTATAGAGCTCCCTCGTTTCCAAAATCGAAAAGCCACTCATCGTTGGTTGCCTCGAAGGGACAAAGACGGAGCCGCGCCAGCCTCCGCACCAGCCGACGCGAAGCCAATGGCGATCGCGTCGCCGACCTCCAAGTTCTGAGGATCGAGAGGGCGGATTTGCGTCATCGCCCCATCGGACAGCCCGGCCTCTACCGGTATCTCTTGGAGTTGCTCACCCTCCGCACGCCAGACGCGGCTGCGGGCCGGTGCCGGCGGAGCTCCTTCCGGTGTGAATCTCAGTGCGGCTTCGCGGACCGCCAGCGTATCCTGGACCTCCGCCACCTCGATCCGTATTTGCGCAGTCATTCCTGGAAGTAGCGAGTGCTCTGGATTTTCAGTCTTCAGGGTGACGTCGTAGAAGACGGCTCCGTACTGCTTCTTGGGGTCTGGGCTGATGTGCTCGACCTCGGCTTCGAACAGCCTGCCGGGGAACGTGGGAACCTCGAACTTGGCTTTTTGGCCGACCACCACTTCTCCGATGTCAGCCTCGCCGATGGGAGCGACGATGTGCATCGTATCGATCGGCGCCCCGATGCGAAACAATCGAGTTTGGGGGCCGACGACCATGCCCGTTCGGTCGGGCACCTCGAGCACGAGCCCGGCGCGAGGTGCAATGATGGCGGTCTCCTTTCGTTCACGATCCCGCAGAGCTGCCCGCTTCTGCGATGCCGCGCGCTCCGCTCGCGCCGCGCGAAGCGCCGCACGGGCCTTTGCAGTGTCCGATCGCGCATCTTCGAGCTGCCGCTCGCTGGCCAGGTCCTTTTGAGCGAGTCTCTGGATTCGGTCGAGCGCCTGGGTGGTGCGCTGCACGGCAGCCTCGGCTTCGGCAATCTTTGCCTGTGCCGCATCGAGCTCGGCGCGCGCCACGTCGAGGGCGATCTGGGCGGACCCCGAATCCAATTGAGCCAAGGCCTGGCCCTTCTCGACTTGGTCCCCGGACTGAACGAACACCTGGACGAGTTGACCTTCGAAAGGAGCCGGAACCTCGACTTGCCCCGTCAGGCGAAGATGACCGGTGGCCCGAACTTCCTTGAGGATGGAGGTTCGAGTCACCTCCGTCGTGCGGTACGGGCTCTGCTTGGGACGGCGCGAGACGAAGTACGCCGTCAGCCCACCCGCTACGAGCACCAGCACGATGCCAATGGAGATCAAGCGGCCGCGAGACGAGCTCAACCGCGGAATCTCCAACCGATCTTCCGATGATGAAGGAGTAGTTGCTTCCATGCTTCCCATAGACCTAGGCCGTCCGACTGCCTTGCGCCAGCGCCGGCAGCATACGCGTCAGTTGGCTCGAAAGTCATCCCGCAAAGGGGCCTCACCGGTCGAGAAGAAGCATTTCGCCGATGGCTGGAACCAGCCGCT
>JASFKY010000236.1:0-6152 GCA_050118395.1 Myxococcales bacterium
CAAGTCGAGGCCCGAGAGCCCAGGCAGCGTCCAATCGACGAGCATGAGCCGGAAGGGATCCTCGCGGTGCACTTGGAGGGCCTCCTCGGCCGAACCCACCGTGGTCACTTGGTAATTTCGCTCACGCAGTAGCTCGCGCAGGAGACCTCGCATCGAGCTCGAGTCGTCGACGACCAGGGTTCGCAGGGGCAGAAGCGTCACCGGCCCGAAAGTCTAATCCAATTGGCGGATTGGTTCATGGTTTCCGGGCGTCTTGACGCAGCCGGCTTGGTGGCTATCTTTCAGCGGGGTAACGCATCGCGTCATTCCAGGAGGGTATCGAGATGACTGGCTACACCCAACTACAGAGGAGCGGAACCCGCCTCCAGCGACAGGGGTCGCTTTGGCTCGACCAGACCTGGCAAGCGGGCGAGGTGTTTCTCGCGGAATCGCGGGACGCGGGGCAGACGTTTGCAAACGACCTGTGGGCCGCGGGGGACAAGCTGACCAAGAGCGTCGCCCAGGCCACGCGGGGTCTGCAAAAGGCGGTCCACAAGGAGGCGCTCGACTGGCGCGCCCTCGTGTTGAAGACACGGGAGCAGTACGTTGCCGCGTGGAAAGCGCAGATTGGAAAGCTCGAGCATCAGGCCTCGAGCACCCGCGAGGCGCTCAAGCCCGAGACGTTGGAAGTGAGCGTTCTCGAGTCCACTCGCGATCTGCTCGAACGAGCCCAACACAAAGTCGACGAGCGGCTCGAGCATGGCGGCAGGCCCGCTCCCGCCGCGCCTGGCAAAAAGCAGGCCCGCGGAGCTCGCAAGAAGGCCGGCAAAGCGAAGGCTTCCAAGAAGACCGCAGCTCCGATTCGTGATTACGACCAGTTGACGGCCAAGGACCTGGCGAGCCGTGTGCATAAGCTTTCGGGTGCCCAGGTCGCTGCGGTTTTGGACTACGAAAAGGCGCGCAAGAAGCGCGCGACCGTGATTCGGGCCGCAGAGCAGAGGCTGGCGGCGGCAAGCTGATCGAGCTGCTGTTCGACTTCTGTACACGGAAGCGACCTCGACTACACTCGAATCGTGGGCGAAACGAAACAGGTCCTCGTGGCCGACGACGAGGACAATTTGCGCCGGGTGCTGAAAGCGCAGCTCCAGCATGACGGCTACGAGGTCCACTGCGTCGGCGATGGCGCGGCCGTGCTCGATGCAATGGCCGAGCATCACATCGATGTGCTGATCACCGACTTGCGGATGCCGAAGCTCGACGGGATGCAGGTTCTGAAGGCCGTGAGCGAGCGATATCCGGACGTGCCCGTCATCATGATCACCGCCCACGGCACCGTCGACACCGCGGTCGAGGCGCTCAAGCTGGGCGCCTTCGACTACGTGACCAAACCGTTCGACCGCGCCGAGTTCCGGGCCGTGGTCAGCAAAGCCGCCCGGACCAGCGAGCTTTCCCAAAGACACGTGAGCCGAGATCCAAGCGAGCGCGGCCGCTACCGGATCATCGGCCAATCGCCGCCCATGAGGGTGGTGTACGACGTGATCGAAAAGGTCGCGGACACGCCGAGCACGGTGCTGATCACCGGAGAGAGCGGAACCGGCAAGGAGTTGATCGCGCGCGCCCTACACCAAAACAGCGCGCGAAAAGAAAAGCCCTTCGTAAGCGTCAATTGCGCGGCCATTCCTCCAGATCTTCTGGAAAGCGAGCTTTTCGGATACGAAAGAGGCGCTTTTACGGGTGCGGTGACCAGCAAGCCGGGCCGGTTCGAGCTCGCCAACGGAGGAACGCTATTCCTCGACGAGATTGCAGAGATTCCGGTGAGCATGCAGGTCAAGCTGCTACGCGCGCTCCAGGAGCAGCAATTCGAGCGGGTGGGCGGAATCAAGACCATCAACGTCGACATCCGGCTGGTCGCCGCAACCAACCGCGATCTCAAAAAGAGCATCGCGGACGGCGCGTTCCGGGAGGACCTCTACTACAGGCTGAACGTCGTCCACGTACAACTGCCCCCTCTACGGGACCGCCCGAGCGACATTCCGCTGCTCGTCGAGCACTTCGTACAGAAATTCAATGTGAAGCTCGTGCGGAAGGTGACTGGATTCGAACAAGAAGCGATGGAGCACCTACTGTCCTACGAATGGCCCGGGAACATTCGAGAGCTCGAAAACGTGGTCGAACGCTGTGTGATCTTCGCCGACGACGGCGACGTGGGGATGCAGCACCTTCCGGCGGAAGTTCGGGAGTCGGAGAGGCACCACGAAGCGGGTCTCGTGGCGGGCATCGACGCCATGCCGGGTCGGACCGGGCTCAAGGAAGCCGTTCGGGAAGCCACTTTGAAGCTCGAACGTGAATTCATCGGGCGTGCGCTCGACCAAACCGGCGGCAACGTGACCCACACGGCAAGGCTGCTGAAAATCTCCCGAAAGAGCCTCCAAAACAAGATGAAGGAGCTCGGTCTTCGCAACGACTGAGGTCAGGGCTCCAGATCGTCGAGATGCGCTGCCAGCGTCGCTTCGAGATCTTCGCGCGTCACCGGCTTCTGTAACACTGGGTTCGAGACGGCGGCTGCGAATTTTCGGAGCCGAGGCGTGAAGGCGCCGCCGCTCATGAACACGATGCGATCGGCCAGTCGCGGATGGTCCTTCTGGACCTGATCGTAGAATGACTTTCCATCGGTCTCCGGCATCATCAGGTCGCACACGATGGCGTCGAAGTCCGGGTCTTCGTCCAGCCGCGCAAGCGCATCGGCACCTCCGAGCACCGTCACCGTGTCGTATCGGCGCCTCAAGCGCCTTCGCAGGGCGGAGAGCACCATCGCGTCGTCGTCGACGACGAGAAGTCGCAGTCGTTTGAGCGGCACCTCCGAGATGGGCTTACTCTCGCGATTCTGCTCCGCCACGGTGAGCCCCGTGTGGATGGGCAGGAAGAGCTCGAAACGGGTCCCGCGCTCGGGCAGATGAACGACCTCGAGGCGCCCACCATGCTCCTCGGCGACACGCTTGGAAACCGTGAGACCCAGCCCCATTCCACCTTGATGCGCCTTGGTGGTGAAGCCGGGTGTGAAGATCCGATCGCGATGCTTTGGACTGATGCCGGCACCGGTGTCGCTGACGCCGATGATCACCCAATCGCCCTCGGTTCGCATGGAAACGACGATGCGGTGCTCATCGTAAGCACCCCCTTCGATGGCCTCCGCTGCATTGGTGAGCAGGTTGACCAGCGCTTGCGCAATGCGGCCCGGAAACACGGCCATGCTGGGAATGGGCTCGAAGCGTTTGACCAGCCGCGCCCGATAGCGAATCTGGTTGAAGACCATCGCGCAGGCGTCGTCCACGATTCGGGTGATGTCCGCCTGCTCGGCTTGATCATCGTCCGCGCGAGAAAACGTCCCCAGGCTACGCGCGATGTCTTGAATTCGATGCATGCCCTTGTAGCAGTCGGTGAGCATGTCTGCGATGTCGTCCATGAGCTCTTGTAGATTTGCATCGGTCATGAGCCGTTCGAACGACAGCGGCGTAATCGCTTCCTGGGTCGCCAGCTCGACTCGGAGCTTGCGGATGAACCGGCGCATGGACTGGTGCGATTCTCGCAGGCTTTCCAGGTTCGCCAGGACGAAGGTCAGTGGATTGTTGACCTCGTGAGCAAGGCCGGCTGCGAGACGGCCGACCGTGCGAAGACGATCTTCGGAGACCTGTGGACCCGAAACGACGGGTAGGCTGCTCGGCGGCATGCTGGGCGGCATGCTCGGACGCAGAGTCGGTTGTAATTGGATGACGGTGGCTTCCTTGCCATCCCAAACCGACACCATGGCCGTGCCGGTGAGCTCCCGTGTGGCTCCGTCCTCGAGCGGCACCGCATAGCCGACCGGATGACCGTCTTCGGGAATGCGATGGCCGAAGGTTTCACCGAGTAGCTGCTCGCAGGGAACGCCCAACATCTCGCAGGCCGCTGGGTTCGCGTAGAGCACGACGCCTCGTGAGCCCACCACGACGATCCCGTCGCTGGCCCGGTTGAGCAGCAACCTGCTCTGGGTTTCCGTGCCGTGGGCGTCCCGCAGCTGCACCAGCAAGCGGCGGAGCTCGTACTCGCGGTTGATCGACTGCTGCAAGCCCGCCACGTAGTCCTCGGGCAATGTCATCGCCCCGGAGCCCCCCTCGGGGCTGGTGCACGAATCCTCGCCAAGTAGCAGGATGGTGCTGCCATGCTCCCTGGCAGGAAGCTCGAGCCCGAGGGCGGTGTCCCAACAAACCAGATGCGGAGCGTGGCTTTGGAGATGCTGTAAGGCGTCCTCGCGGTTGACGGCCACGCGGCAGACCACGCGCTCGGGCCACGCGTGAAGACTTTCCCGAACGAGCATGATTCGCTCCGGATTGCCCGAGGCGATCAGGGCTCGCACCCTCCGCGGAGCCGAAACAGCCGATATTTGCGCCTTATCCAGAAGCACGAGCCCGCTCACCCCAAGGGATCACCCTTGACGCTCCTAACAAACCATAGCACTGTAATAAGGCGCTGTAACGGTATTTGGGGGTGGAGAGAGATGCTCGATGGGCGCGAGGACGAGGAGCACGAGGTCCGCGAAGTGCTCCTGGTCGAGGACAATCTGATCGATGCGCAACTGATTCGCCGCCTGCTTCGCCGCGCGGCGTCGGCCTATTATCGTATTATCCACGTCCGCACCTTGAACGACGCGGTCCTGTCTGCCGAGGAGCTCGACCCCGACGTGATCCTGGCGGATCTGAATCTGCCCGATTCGAGAGGAACGCAGACGGTCGCCAGCCTTCAGACTTCGTACCCGGACATTCCGCTGGTGATCGTCAGCGCCTGGGAGGATGAAGCCATCTCGCTCCGGTCGGTCAAGGCCGGAGCACAAGACTACCTCGTCAAAGGTCACATCGATGCCGCGAATCTGCACCGAGTGATCCGCTACGCGGTCGAACGAAAGCGAACGGAGCTCGAGCTGGTGCGCCTCGCTCATTACGACCAGCTTACGGCGCTTCCCAACCGCACCTTGCTTCGTGAGCGCGTCAAACATGCTCTCGGCCGGGCCATGCGCTCGGGCACGGGAATCGCGACCCTCGTCCTCGACATGGACCGCTTCAAGGAAATCAATGATACGCTCGGTCACGAGCTCGGCGACAAGGTGCTGATCGAAGCGGGTCGGCGTATCCGAGCCAGCGTGCGAGATCAGGATACCGTGGCGCGACTGGGCGGCGACGAGTTCGCAATCGTCTTGGAAGGCGTCAGCGAGGCCAAAGAGGTGCTTGCGGTGGTCGAACGGATCACCGAAAGCCTCGGCCATCTCACCAGCATCGAAGGTCACGCCATCAAGAGCTCGACCAGCATCGGCATCGCCATGTATCCGGAGAACGGAAGCGACTTGTCAGAGTTGCTTCAAGCCGCCGATCTCGCCATGTATCAGGCCAAGTCGCTCGGGCGGGGTCGGTATCAATTCTTCGCCGAAGCGATGCAGGAAGAAGCGCAATCGAGGCACGCGCTCGAATGGGCCTTGCAGCGCGCCGTCGAGCGAAAGGAGTTTCGGCTGGTCTATCAGCCGCAGCTCTGCTTGCGAACCGGCACGGTCATCGGCGTCGAGGCGTTGCTCCGGTGGATGAATCCGACCCGAGGTTTGTTGAGCCCCCAGCACTTCATCGCGGGTCTCGAAGAGTTTGGCTTGATCAACGAGTTGGGGGAGTGGGTGTTGCAAACCGCGTGCGAGCAGGTTCGACGCTGGAACGGGATGGACTTCGAGCCCATGCGGATCGGTGTGAACGTGTCAGCCCAGCAGCTCGAGGACCCGATGTTGATCGACAAGATTCGAAGCGCGCTCGAGGAGACCAAGCTTCCGCCGGAGTTTCTCGAGCTGGAGCTCACCGAGAGCTCCCTCATGTCCGACCCGGTCGAGGCCGGGGCGCTCCTTCGAGAGATCCGACGAATCGGTGTCCGGATCGCCATCGACGACTTCGGAACCGGCTACTCTTCTCTGACCTACCTCCACGACTTTCCGCTCAACGCCTTGAAGATCGACAAATGCTTCGTCCGAACCGTGGAGTCGAACGACCGGGGCGGCCCGATTTCCGACATGATCATCGGACTCGGAAAGAATCTCGGCCTCGACGTCATCGCAGAGGGAGTGGAGACCGAGGCGCAGCTCGAGTATCTCCGGGCCCAAGGATGCG
>JASFKY010000237.1:0-6124 GCA_050118395.1 Myxococcales bacterium
GACTCGTGACGGGCAGACAGCCGTGACCGGCTGGCGTATGATGTAGGCGTGACCCAATCCTCTTCTCCGTCGCAAGCAGGGGTTCCCAGCATGCGCACCGAGCCCGGTATCACGGTCGCGCAGCTGCTGGCCGAGCCGCGTCTCGGCGCCATCATGCAGATCGTAGCGGGTCGGCGTGGCGAATCACGCGTCATCGACCACCCCCGCGTTCAAAAGCCGGGGCTTGCGCTGGCTGGCCATACCCACGGTGTGGTTCCGACTCGAGTCCAGATTCTCGGCGAGACGGAAGTCACGTACCTCGAAGGGCTTTCCGAGGCGGAGCAGCTGACACGTGCCCGGGTTCTGTTCGGCCTCGGCCTGTCGCTGGTCGTCGTCACGCGGGGAATCGAAGTACCGCAGGCCCTGGTTCGAGCGGCCGAAGAGACCTCTACACCGCTCGTGCTCGCAGAGCCTCGCTCCAGCCGGACGATACAAGCGATTCACCTGGTGCTGGACGGAATCTTGGCGCCTTCGGAGACGCGGCATGGGGTACTGATGGACATCCATGGCATCGGCACGCTGCTTCTCGGCCCAAGCGGCATCGGCAAGAGCGAATGCGCATTGTTCTTGGTCGAACGCGGCCATCGTTTCGTCGCCGACGATCAGGTGATTCTCTCGTTGCTCCCCTCGGAGCAGATCCTGGGCCGAGCGCCCACGCTGCTACGCAACCACTTGGAGGTTCGCGGCATCGGCATCGTCAACGTCCGTGACCTGTTCGGGGCCAACGCGGTGCGTACGGAAAAGATCGTGCAGCTAGTGGTCGAGCTGTGTCCTTGGAAGGACGGCGAGCCGTTCGATCGTCTCGGCCTGGACGATTCCACGCTCGACATTCTGGGCGTCCCCATCCCCATGCTCCGGATTCCCGTTCGTCCGGGGCGCAACATGGCGGTCATCCTCGAGGTCGCTGCGCGCAACTACATCCTGAAGACGTCGGGCCACCACGGAGCCAAGAAGTTCCTGGCCTCGCTCGCGCACGATGGGCAAGAAGCTGGACCGGGGCACGAGCGATGAGCCCGGTTCCTCAGCTGGTCCTGGTGACCGGCTTGTCCGGGGCCGGGAGAAGCACGGCGCTGCGCGTGCTCGAAGATGCCGGCTTCTTCTGCGTGGACAACCTACCACCCTCTTTGGTTCCGGAGCTGTTGGAGCTGGTGAGCACGGAAGGGAATCTGCAAAGGGTCGGCCTCGGGATCGACGTTCGGACGGGCACCTTCTTGAGCGGCGCAGAGGACATGTTGTCGGCCTTGGAAGCGTCGGGCCACGACGTTCGCGTGATGTTTCTCGACTGCGCCGACGACGTTTTGGTTCGGCGTTTCAGTGAGACCCGCCGTCCGCATGCGCTTGCGCGGCAGGGCGATCTGCAAAAAGCCATAGCCCGCGAACGGGAGAGGCTCGCCGGCCTCCGGGACCGGGCAGATGTCGTGATCGACACCACGGAGCTCAACGTTCACGACTTGCGACGACGACTCATCGAGTACATCGGCCGGGATACGACCCGGCCTTCCATGGTGGTGCGTTTGCTCTCGTTCGGCTTCAAGTACGGGGTTCCCGTGGATGCGGACCTCGTTTTCGATCTGCGGTTTCTGCCGAACCCTCATTTCGTCGATGCGTTGCGGCCCAAAACGGGCATGGATGCAGAGGTTTCCGACTATGTCTTGAATGCACCCCAGACCCAACAACTGCTGCATCATCTTTTGCCGTTGCTCGAGTACACGCTTCCTGAGTATGCAGGCGAAGGCAAAGCCTATCTCACCGTAGCCTTCGGCTGCACGGGTGGTCGGCATCGATCGGTGGCGATGGTCGAGGAGCTCGAAAAGCGGTTGGGCGAGCGCCACGAGGTCGTCGTCTCGCATCGCGACGCACAGCGGGTAGTACGGTGAGTGCGGGGTTCACGGCCACGGTCGAAGTGCCCAACCACCTCGGTATCCATGCGCGAGCGGCCGCCAAGCTGGTCGACCTCGCGAACCGCTACGAGTCCCACATCGAAGTCAGCAAAGATGGTCAGACTGCCGACGCAAAGAGCATCATGGGAGTGCTTTTGTTATGCAGCCAGCGAGGTGCGAAAATCACCTTTCGCGCCGTCGGCGACGATGCGGAAGTCGCGCTTGCCGCCCTGTGCAGGCTGGTGAGCGAGGGCTTTGGGGAAGACTGATGGGCGGCTCGCTGTATCTGCGGGGCGTGCCTGCATCGGTGGGTGTCGCCGTGGGGCGCGCCTGGGTGATCGCAGCAGGTCGGCGCCATCTTTCGTTGCGTCGAATCGCCCCCGAGCTGGCGGAGGATGAAATCGCACGCTTCGACCGAGCCGTTTCCCACTCACGCGCCGAGATCGAAGCAGCCAAGCAGGAGCTGACGGAGCAGCACGGGCAGGCTTACGCTTCCATTCTCGACGTCTATTTGTTGATGCACGGCGATGCACTTCTGATCGATGCAATTCGTGACGCAATCGCGGAGGAGCACATCAATGCCGAGTGGGCGCTCACACGCGTAGCCGAGCGGTTGAAGGCACCTTTGCTTCGGGACAGCTCTTCGTACTTCCGAGAACGCGCGCGTGACGTCGATCACGTCAAGGAGCATCTGCTTCGCCACCTCTACGGTGAGGATCGCGCCGAGCCCGTTGGGGACGAGCCAGTGGTATTGCTCGCCCATGACCTCACGCCGGCCGACGCCGTCCGTATGCTGGGTTCTCCCACGGTGGGTTTGGTGACGGAGCTCGGAGCGAGCAGCGGACATACCGCCATTCTCTCACGTGCGCTGGGCGTCCCCGCAGTCATGGGTGTCGGACCCCTTCCGCTCGAGATCGAGGATGACTCCGAAGTGGTGGTCGATGGATTTTCTGGAAAAGTGGTCATCGGCCCGTCTCGCGACGAGCGGGAAAGCGCCCGCGCCCGACGGGCCCGCTTTCTGGCGTTTCTAAGCTCCGAGCGCGCAACCAGTGCGGTCACGAAAGACGGAACCTCGATCACCGTGGCCGCCAACATGGAGCTGCCCAGCGAGCTCGACGCCGCCCTCGAGAGCGGTGCTCACGGAGTGGGCCTCTATCGCACGGAGTTCTTGTGCCTGGACCGTGGAGAGCCACCTTCAGAGCAGGAGCAGCTGGAGATCTACCAGCGCGTCGCCGCCACGATGACACCCCACCGAGTGGTCTTTCGGACGTTCGACTGGCGGGGCGACAAGCGACCGGCCGCTTTCGAGCTGAGCGACCCGCAGGGCACTTGGTTACGAGCTCAGGTTCGAGCGATCTTGCGGGCCGGTCGGCAAGGAAGCGTCGCCCTGATGTTTCCGATGGTCTCGACCGTGCAAGAGCTGCTCGACGCGAAAGACGTCGTAGAACGATGTCGTACGGAGCTCTGCGCGCAGATTGGGCCCTGCGCCCCCATTCCCGTGGGCATGATGGTGGAGGTCCCATCTGCCGCCCTGCTCGCTGATCGCTTTGCTCGTCACGCCGACTTCTTCGCGGTGGGCACCAACGATTTGTCTCACTACACCCTCGCCGTCGATCGCAACGATGCCGCTGTGTCGATCGACACGAATTCCTTGGAACCCGCCGTGCTCGAGCTGCTCGCGAGAACCATTCGTGCGGCGACCGACGCCGGCATCCCCTGCTCGATGTGCGGCGACATGGCTGCCAATCCCGTCGCGCTCAGCTTGGCGTTGGGCATGGGCTACCGGCAGCTCTCCGTCCCGGTTCGCATGTTGCCGCTGGTGCGGTCCGTGGTTCGGGATGTCGACCTCGAGCTCATGACGTTGCTGGCCCACGAAGCCTTGGACTGCGATTCGGGTGACGAGGTTCGACGATTGTTGCAGGAGCGAATGGAGGGGTTCGATCCGCTTTGGGTCGAGCGCACCGCCCTCTAGTCGGTCGACTGGAGGACCGGGTCGGCGAGCTTCGCGAGATCGGCTTCGCTCAGCAGGCCCGTGGCTCGGTCGACTTCGTATCCGCGTGCATCGTACACGATGAACGTGGGCACCCGTTCGATCTTTCCAAGACAACTTTCCCCGTTTTCGACGTCTCCGTACGGATCGGCGCCCACGGGGAAGGGCGGGTCGAGTGCGTAGGCCCATGCTCCGACCAAAGGGCCAGCACGCGGCTGGGCCGCAACGCCAATCACGATGATTTCCGGGTGCAGGGTCACGAACGGCCGGAGTGATTTCAGGGACGCCTGACTCACCGCATCGAACGTCGCGAACACGAACAAGAGCAACGGCCTGCCTCGCAGGTCGGCCAGCTCCAGCCACCGACCATCCGACAGGCGTATTCCGAGATCCAGTCGCGGGCCCTTCGCGGCGACGGCACTTCCGTGCAGCGCGCTACTCGATCCATGTGCGCATCCCAGTGCAAGCACGAGTAGTGCCGGGACGAACAAACGGCTGCCTCTGGAAAGAACGCTCCGAGTCATTGCGGTTGGCTGGGCAATATAGCAAGAACGACATCCGAGTGGACCGCCTCCGACAACATCTCGACGCGCTGCTCGCCGAATGCGACGCCGATCTCACACGAAGCCGCGATCCGGTCGATTTCGTTCATCGCTATCGAGACCCACGCGACCAAGAGATCGTGGGCCTGATCGCTGCAAGCCTTGCTTTTGGCAATGCGCTTGCGGCGCGCCGGAGCATCGACCGCGCGCTGCAGATGTTGGGGCCTGATCCCGGTCAAGGGGTCGTGGCTGCAAGCCGAAGCGACCTGGAACGTCGGCTGCGAGGTTTCGTTCATCGAATTTATCGGGGAGAGCATCTGGCGCTTTTGCTTTGGCAGGCTGCCTCCCTCATCCGCGACCATGGCTCTCTTGGCAACTCCTTTCTGTTCTTTCACTCGGAAAGCGGCGGCGAGTTTCGTGAAGGCATCGCGCTTTTTGCGGATGCGCTTCGTGGTGAAGCGAGTAGTCGCAGCATGCGTCATCTGGTCAGCGATCCGCGCGCCGGAAGCGCGTGCAAGCGCCTCCTCTTGTACGCCCGCTGGATGGTGCGTCCCGCCGACGGGATTGATCTCGGTCTATGGCCGGTCAGCCCTTCGGAGCTGATCATTCCGGTGGATACGCACGTGCACCGGATCAGCCGCAACTTGGGCCTGACCGACAGGAAAACCGCAAGCTGGGCGACCGCAGAAGAAATTACGGCCGCGCTTCGACGCCTCGACCCGCTCGATCCGGTCAAATACGATTTTGCCCTGTGTCACCTAGGCGTTTCGCGAGACTGCCCGAGCCGTGCGGACCCGACCAAGTGCGAACGCTGCGTACTGCAAGGCGTTTGTCGAGCTTGGAGGAGACGTCGCTCACCACGCTCAGCGCAGAAAGCCGGTGATCTTCGGCTCTAGCTCGTGCAGATCTGCAACCGCCGTAACCCCTTCGCCGCGCTCCACGGATTCACCGTTCATCCGAACCAACCGGTAGTCTTGCAGCGCCTTGAGCGCAGTCTCCAACTTGAGCTTGGAGAGTGACTCGCGGCGTTCGATTTCACCCGCCAGATACATCTGCTGGCCCAGCGCGAGCGTGCGCTTGTACCATTCTTTCTTGGGGATGGGTCCATCGAGCACGATCTCGGCGCCTCGAAGGGCGAGCAGGTAGCTTTCGAAAAAGGTCTGGAGCATCACGGCATAACGTTCGAGCCGCTGCCTTGCCAGACCTTCGGTTGCCTGGACGTGACCGTCTCGATTTTCGATTTCCGCATCCTGCTCCAACTCGCGCAGTGTTTGGGCGAAAATATCGTCGAAGGTCGCGTCTGTCCTGTAGATGAACTCGTGTTTGAAGAGGCGAGAAAGTTGCTGTACGCGATCGTTGAGACGGGCGACGCGAACCCACTGATCCTTGTCCACCAGCAACGCCGCCGCGATGAGAGCCCGCGGTACGAAGAAGTGAATGATCGTGTTCTGGTAGTACTCGAGAGCAATACGGCGTTCGGAGTCGATCGTGTAGATTGGATCAGGGCCCGTGTCGTGGGCGACGATGAGGCGTGCATCGATGAACAGGCGCAAGGCTTCGTCGATGGTGTCTTCCCTGAGCCGTCCTTCTCCAATGCGAAGCTGTGATGCAATACGGGCATCCATCTTTTCGAGAGTGCGGAGGAAATCTTTGGAAGCCTCGAGCAGTGAAGT
>JASFKY010000238.1:0-6113 GCA_050118395.1 Myxococcales bacterium
GGCGACTCCCACCACGCCGGCCTCCGAATCAGAGCAACCCGCGAGCATCGCCAGTCCTAGCCCTAGTAATGCGATTGCGCATTTCATAGCGTGCCTCCTTTCAAAAAGCAGGCGTCGATCACTTCACACTCGAGCATGAATTTCTATACGCAATTCTTCACTAGCGGGTCGGTGCCAGTCGATGCGTGTGCAGGCAGCGGCGGACAACGCCCAATTCGTTGGTTCTGTCGGACCCGTGCTTGCACTCATCGTCGATGCCCAAAGCGGGCGGGTGAAGAATTACGTATGCCGCATTCTTTTGGCAGGCGGACGAACCTCCATAGCTCGCGCCCAACATGAGCTGCGGTGGCAGCCCGCCGATTTCATCGCGGCATTCGTTCCAGCCATTGATCGAGCAGCACCTGGGCCACGTGGTTGAGATCGGGCTCCCCGGTGGCGCTCCATTCCGAAAGGCCCCGGTGCCATTCGTGCCAAAGCGCCGTGCGCAGCTCGTGGTGCTGCCAGAAGCGGTCCTCGACGCCTTCGCACGACTCCGCGACGCGTCGCCAAAAGCCATCGACGCCGTCACGCTTGATCAGGCCGGCTACAAAGACGCGCTCACGCAAGTCGAAATCATCGAGTCGCGGGGACATAACGGGTTGCTTATAAATTGCCTCATCCCACGCATCGCTTGCAACCCTTTGTACGCCCCAAACGTAACAACTAGAACGTCGACCCCAACCTCAGCCCCCGGACCTCCACGCTACTGCGCCGGAACCACCTTCACATGCGCTTCGTCGTTTTGCGCAGCCAGCACCGCGCCCGCGACGATCGAGCTCACCAAAATGCCGACGCCCGAATAAAACATGGGCGGATAGCGGAGCTGGTCCCCGAAGTAAGGATCGTAGTGGTAGTCCACCGATGCGAACATCAATGCCATGCCCGTCACCGCGCCCACTGCAAACGTGATCCAGCCAGCTCTTCGCAGGCGGCGCTTGTCGACGTAGCGGCCTTCGATCACCGAATCGCTGGTGAGGTCGATCGGTTGCCTCACGTCCACTGGCTTGCCGCCGCCGAGGGAAAGCGCCATCCGGTATCGTCCGGAGAGTAGCGTGGCATCGCAGGGCGCTTCGCAAATGGGTTGGTACGTCTTGGTCACCACCTCGCCGTAGTACGGCGCCATGCCGAATCCGCCCCATCCAGGATATCCCCAGCCCCAACCCGGGTAGCCCAAGCCGCCCCAGCCCCATCCGTAGCCCATTCCGTAGCTCATCCCGCTGAACGACGAGTACGAGCCGCCCACGCGAAGCTGAAATGAAACGCCGTCGGTCGGCGATTGAAGGTGCACGCGCACGGGCGTGCCCGAGAGCAGAACCTGGCCGGGTTGTTGCAGGATCACGCCACCGGGCGGTGCCACGGTCGGCTTTTGCGCGGGCGGGGTGTCGATGACGATGACCGACGAGCCTGGCTGATCGGCCTGGGCGTCGGGTGCGGGCGGTGCATCCCATTGGCCTTGCGCCGTCGAGGCTTGCGACAAACCAGCTAAAACGATGAGGGCGATCCAGATGCGCGTCATTGCTCCACCCCGAGCACTTGCCCTGCGTCCCTCACTATAGACGTAAAAAAAGGCCCCGCCACACGCCGGTGACCGCTACCGTTGCTCCCTTCCGGGCCTGGCGGGTTTCACGGGCCGGCGTTGGCAGGACCATAAGGCGGAGAGGAAGGGATTCGAACCCCCGGTACCTTTCGGTACACACGATTTCCAGTCGTGCACCTTCGACCACTCGGTCACCTCTCCAGGCGGAGTCCGCCTTCCTTTATACATGGGTCCCTACACGCGGCAGCGACCTATGCTTTCCTCAACTTGTCGTCAAAGAACGTGGCGGAGAGCAAGGGATTCGAACCCTTGGTACCTGTCGGCACACTTGATTTCGAATCAAGCACCTTCGACCGCTCGGTCAGCTCTCCGCGGCGGAAGCTAGCAAACCACCTTGGGGTGTCAACGAGCGTTGCTCGGATCGTTCTTGGCCCGGATTGCCGCAAAAAAACCGCTCAAAAGTGCGCTGCATTCCTCTGCCAGCACACCCGGGACGCACTCGAAACGGTGGTTCAAGCGGGGGTCGCTTCCAATCGTGTACAGCGTCTGTGTTGCGCCGGCCTTGGGGTCGTTGCAGCCCCACACCACCCGAGGGACGCGAGCGTTGACCAGCGCGCCGGCGCACATCGGACACGGCTCGAGCGTGACGTACAGCACCGTATCGATTAGGCGCCAGCTTCCGAGCGCTTGGGCCGCTTCGCGAATGGCGATCATCTCGGCGTGGGCGGTGGGATCCTGCGTCGACTCTCGCTCGTTGCGCCCGCGCCCGATCACGCGGTCTTCATGGACGATGATGGCACCCACCGGCACCTCGCCGCGTGCTTGCGCCACGCGAGCCTCGGCGAGGGCCGCCTTCATCCATGGCTCGTCGCGGTCGTGCTCCATCATGGCTCGTGCTGCGTGCGAAGATACCAAGCGGCAAGCTCTGCCATCCCTTGCTCTCGGGTCACCGTCGGCTCGTAGCCCAGATCCTCTCTGGCGCGGCTCGTGTCGAAAGAGCTCGTGCGTCCTCGACGGATGACCTCGGTCGGATCGAGTGACGAGAGCCCCGTTCTCGCCAAGATCCAGGCCCAGCGATAGGGCCCGGCGTTGCGCGGCCGCTGCCACTGGAGCCTTTCGCTGAGCTCGACGAAGAACTCGCGACTCAGCGAAAGCTCGGTATCGACGACGTAATAGACGTTTCCAGTGGTGACTTTCGAACGAAGCGCACACGAGGTCGCATGCGCGAGATTGCCGATGTACGTGGTGGCCATGAGCTTCTTGCCCCCACCCACCAGGCGAATGCCCCCGGAGCTCGCTTCGGCATGCCAGCGGGGGAGGTGGGTCGTGTCGCCCGGCCCCCAGACGAGCGCAGGGCGCAGGGCGCAGGTCCAAAATCCCTTTTTTCCGGAGACACGAACCAGCTCTTCGCCCTGCAGCTTCGTGCGCGCAAGCTCTCCGAAGGGCCTCGTGGGTGCTTCATCCTCGTTCCAAAACGAGCGCGGTCCGTCGTGAAGAGTGACATCGGCACACGAGATGTGAATCAAGCGCCGGCAGCCCGCTTGCTTAGCGGCATTGAGAACGTTTTCCGTGCCCGCGACATGAACCCAACCGAGTGCCTCGCGGCGCGCAGTGGGGTCCGCGATGCCTGCGGCGTGGACCACGGCATCGCACCCTTTGGCCGCCATGACCAGCCGGTTCGGTTCTCCGAGCTCGCCCACGACCTGCTCGACATCCTCGAGCCCGCGAGAGTCCGCGCCTTCTTGAACATAGGCCACGACCTCATGGCCCTCGGCTCGAAGACTGCGAAGCATCGCACCGCCGATGAACCCGGTAGCTCCTGTGACGAGACAGCGCACGCCGCTCTTGTAACAGGAAGAACCAGGCGCACAAGCGGCTACGCGGCTCGTGGCGTGCCCTGCGCCGACGCGCGGAGCTTGGCCGCAATCGCCCGGCGCAACGCGTCGTCCTTTTGTAATGCTTCGCGCGCATTCTCCCGGCCCTGGCCGATGTTCTTGCCCGAAAAGCGATAGTAGGCCCCGCTTTTTTCGACGGCATGGTGCTCGACGGCGCGGTCGAGGAGGTCGCCGATGGCGTCGATTCCCTGCCCATAGCGAATGTCGAACTCGGCCTTCTGGAACGGAGGTGCGAGCTTGTTCTTCACCACTTTCACCCGTGTGCGGTTTCCAAGCACTTGCTCGCCTTGTTTGACCGCCCCGACCCGCCTCACGTCGAGGCGCACCGTGGCGTAGTACTTGAGCGCATGCCCGCCCGTGGTGGTTTCGGGAGAGCCGAACATGACCCCGATCTTCATGCGGAGCTGGTTGATGAAGATGATGGTAGTGCCTGTGCGGCTTGTGGTGCCCGCCAGCTTGCGAAGCGCTTGGCTCATCAATCGGGCCTGAAGACCCACATGGGTTGCGCCCATCTCGCCATCGAGCTCCGCCTGTGGCACCAGGGCCGCGACCGAATCGATGACCACCAGGTCGATGGCGCCGCTGCGGACCAAGATCTCGGCGATGTCGAGCGCCTGCTCCCCGCTGTCGGGCTGGCTCACCAGCAATTCTTTGGCCTCGACCCCGAGGCACTTGGCGTAGTGGACGTCGAGCGCATGCTCGGCGTCGATGAAGGCGGCGACTCCGTTCATGGCTTGGCATTGCGCGATCGCATGAAGCGTGAGCGTGGTCTTTCCGCTCGACTCCGGACCGAACACCTCGACGATTCGCCCTTTGGGATATCCGCCGCAGCCCAAGGCCTCATCGAGCGAGGGGCTCCCCGTGGGAATGCTGGGCACCCGCTCGGCCTTTTTGTCGCCGAGGCGCATCATCGCGCCTTTGCCGAATTGCTTTTCGACGCCTTGAAGTAGCGCATCGACGGCCTTGAGTGATTGCTTCATGGGATCATGCTCCTTGTCGTGTGGGGGGTCGTGAATCGATGTGGCGAGCTCAGGCCGGCTCGCGATCGAGGACTCGGTATTGCAATGCTTCGGCGGTATGCGCGGGCAGCACGTGGGTGGATCCTTCCAGTGCAGCCACGGTGTGCGCGACCCGAAGGGCTTTGAGGTACGCCCGCGCGCTCATCTTCAAACGCTCGACGCCGAGCTCGAGCAGATGAAGCGCTTCGGCGGCTACGTCGTGAGTCAGTGATTCGAGCTCGGACCGAGGCCCGGCAGAATGCAAGCGGTGCCGGGCCGCTTGGACTCGCTCTTGCACCGCTTTCGATGGCTCGCCCGGCGTGGCCTTGCGCATCGTCCGCGCGCTCACACGGGGCACGGCGACCTGTAGATCGAAGCGATCGAGCAGCGGCCCCGACACCCGGCTTCGGTACCGGGCGATTTGCGATGGCCCGCAACGGCAAAAGCGCGTGGGGTCGCCGTGGTAGCCGCAAGGGCAGGGATTCATCGCGGCGACGACCATGGGCTGGGCAGGGAGGCGCACCCGCTGACGGGCTCTGGAAATGACCACCTCGCCTTCCTCCATGGTGGTGCGCAGCGTTTCGATCGCGTCACGTCGAAACTCCGGTAGCTCGTCGAGGAAGAGCACGCCGCGATGTGCCAAGGTGATTTCGCCCGCACGAACGGGCTCGCCGCCGCCCACGATCGCCGCCGCGCTTGCGGTGTGATGCGGGGCACGAAAGGGGCGGCGCCTGCCCAAGAGAATCGCCGGCGAACGCAGGCCCGCCGAGCTGGCGATGGTGGCGATCTCGAGTGACTCCTCCGCCGACGGAGGCGGCAAGATCGAGGGCAGGGCGCGTGCCAGCATCGTTTTGCCTGCGCCGGGGCTGCCGATCATCAGCATGTGGTGATTGCCGGCGGCGGCGATCTCGAGCGCGCGCCGCGCCGTCTGCTGACCTCGAATGGTCCGGAGGTCGTGGTCGGCGTCGGGCAGGCTGTGGCTGCTCTGCGCATCGGGCCCGAAACGCTCTACTTCGGGAAGAGGGGCCTCGGCGTTCAGCCACCGCACCACCGCGCCGACGTGTGGAGCGCTATGGACTCCAATGCCATCGACCAGCTTGGCTTCGTGGCGATTGCCCTCTGGAATGATGGCGTGCTCGAGGCCTGCCCGGCGCGCGCTTCGCAACAGCGCAAGCACACCGCGCACCGGTCGGAGCTCGCCCGACAGGGACAGCTCGCCGATCAATAGGGTGCTCTCCAGTTGATCGGAGGAGACACCACCGCAGGCCGCAAGCACGGCCATGGCAATCGCCAGGTCGAGGCCCGCGCCGGCTTTGGGCAAGTCGCCTGGCGCGAGGTTCAACACCAAATGGCGCGGGGGGAACGTGAAGCCGATCGATGACAACGCCGCCCGCACGCGAATTCGGCTTTCACGAACCCCCCGCTCCGGAAGCCCCACGATGTCGAAGCCGGGCAAGCCCTCACCGAGCCGAACCTCGACTTCAACAGGATGTGCCTCGATACCGATGAGACACGCCGCGTGCGCGGTGGCGAGCATACCGACCCCCAGAGCACGAGCCGTGCCACCGGCGTCGTCAAAAGCTCCGTGCGCTTACACCGCCAATAGCGGCGATCTCAAATCCAGTCGGCGGTGCCCGCCAGTGA
>JASFKY010000239.1:0-6101 GCA_050118395.1 Myxococcales bacterium
CGATACATGTCCGCCGCCCGCTCCAAACGCCCCTGCGATTCGTACGTGCGCGCAAGGGTGCTTGCACTCCTCGGAGGCAAGTCGGTCACGTGCTGATTCGTAAAAAATTCAACCACCTGTTCGAGAAAGCTGACGGCTTCATCCGTTTTTTCAGACTGCGCGGCGGCCAAGCCGAGCTCTTCGAGTAGACGCCAGTCCGTGCCCATCTGCTGGCTCAGCTCGAGCGCGCTCGTCAGTACTTCCAGCGCCTCTGGTGCATGACCCTTCTCGCGAAGGAACGAGCCCATGGCCAGGTAGGGCCGGTAGTCCTGTGGCGCCGTTTGCACCGCGGCTTCGAGGTGACTCATGGCTTGCTCGAAGTGGCCGTCTTCGTCCGCGAGACGAGCCAAGGTGAGGTGTACGGCGATTCGGGGCTCCTTGGCCTCTTCGCCGTCCAACGCTTCGAGGAAGCGTTCGAGCGCGTCGCGGCCTCCTGCCGCATCGTCACCAAGCAAACGCGCGCGACCGATTTCGAGCCACAAATACCGCGGCGCCGGCGCGTTCTCCGCTAACGATTCGAGCCTGGCCAGCGCTTCGTCTACTCGCTCCTTGTGGAGCAGGACGAGGGCTTCCAATACCTCGTCCCCATAGCCTTCGTACTCGTGCGCCTGGGCTTCCTCCCACTGGCCCATCAAAACGGCAATCCGCTCCTCGTCGGTCATGTCGAGGGTGGCCGCTTGTGCCCGTGCGTCTTCGACCTCGAGACCATCGAGCAGGGCGCTTGCTTCGGCGCGAATCGTCTCGTCGATGGCGACCTCCAATGCACCTTCGATCTCCTGGGCTGCGAGATCGATCGACCCGCTGCTCAAATACGCCTTGGCTTCGTCGATTCTTCGGCGCGCAATGGCATCGAGACAAGAGCCCATCTTTTGCCGGAGCGCATCATGTGCTTCCGGGGGTGCCACGGCGAGCGCCTTTTCATACGCCAGCTTGGCCGGGCCGAAATCGCCCGCTGCAAAGAGCGCATCCGCCTTCTTTTCGAGGCTGGCGGGATTGGAAGAAAAGAGGTTCTTGAGAAGGCTCATGGATCACTCGAACTGTTTGGCTCTTCGTTTGGCGGCCTGCTTGAGCGGGCTCGGTACGCCGCGGCTCCGCGACAAGGCTCTCAGATCGTTTCGGCGCAGGTGAGGCAAGAAGCCCATCGAAAGCGCCAGGGGCGTTTTTGGATTGTTGCACAGGTGGCGCTTGATCTCGTAGCTGCGAAGCCACTCGCGTTTGCGGGCGATGTACCTCAGGACGTCCTCCGACACCTCTCGGCTTTGGGCGGCATTCTTGGCCTCGCTCTCGCTCATGGCGGGCGACGAGATGGCAGCCATCGCAACGACTCGAATGGGGTCGCGGACGAGAATGGAGCGAGCGGCGGCATTGCCCAAGAGGGCGAGGCGGATCTTCTCGCCGGCGCTCATTCCCCGAATCTTGGTCTGAAGGGGGACGAACTCTTCCTTGGTCTCCTCGGTTCCTTCGACCTCGTCCCGCTCCACGGCGTCGGTGTCGGCATCTTCGTCGAGGGCCTGCGAGAACAGCTCGTCGCCCGGCAACGGCTCCTCGGTCGGCTCGGGGATGAGTTGGCCCCGGATTTCCCTCCTGAGCTCTTCGAACATCGGAATCCCGGTGAGCTCCGCCTCATGACGAACCGCAAGCTCGATCAGCCGCTCGGCGGTCGACATGCGGGTATTTCGATTTTTGTAGAGCGCTTCGATGATCTGCGGTGCACCGATGAGTCGCTGCTGGTTCACCGCGATGATCTCCGTCACACGCTCGGGGCAGTGGGACGAGATCTCGCAAATGGTGGCGTCGGCGACGTCGTTGTTGGCGGCGAGCCGGGCCAGAACCTGGTCGTTTCGCGAGAAGCGCAACGCCAGCTCGTGAAATACGGCCGGTGGCAGCGACTGTTCGCACGCGGGCAGCAGCACGTTTTCCGGCAGCTGGACGAGGGTGTCGGTCGCGGTCTGCGATATCTGGGGGTCGGGATCGGAACCGAGCTGCACGAGCAAAAGCACCAAGTCTACGCCTTTGATGGGGACCATGCCCCGGGCGGCCATCATCTTGGCGGGTGCAGGAGCCTTGGGGTCGGCAAAGCGTCTGATACGCTCGGGAACGGCGTCGATGGGTAGCGGAAGCTCGGGGACGGTCAGCATGATGGCTGTGCGTGGGTGGCGCTCACTGGCCCGTGAACTCAGGTTCTCGTTTCTCGAGCATGGCGGCAATGCCTTCTTGGGCATCCTCGGTGGTCAGGCTCGTGGCTTGAAGCTCGGCTTCTTCGCGGGCGGCGTGTCGAATCTTCCAGCCGAGCCCACGACGAATCGATGCCTTCATCTGCTGCACTGCCCGCGGTGCCGAAGCGGCGATCCCTGTGGCAATTTGGAGCGCGGTGGGCAAGACGTCCGCGGGATCGGTGGCATGGGTCACGAGCCCCATTCGAAGGGCGTCGCTGCCGCTGATCAGCCGACCGGTGAAGAGCAACTCGGCCGCGTGTGCCGGTCCGACCAATCGCGGCAGCAAATAGCTGATGCCGAGTCCCGAATGGATTCCCAAGCGCGCGAAATTGACTCCGTATTTGGCTTCTTTGTTGGCGACGCGGATGTCCGCCAGCAGCGCCAGCCCGAAGCCTCCACCCACCGTGTGGCCGTTGAGTGCTGCCACCACTGGGACCTTCACGTCGAGAACCCCGAGAAAGGGCTCGTACATTGCGAAGGACGATTCGGCGGAAGGCTTGCCCAGGTCGGTCCGCTGCAAGGAGGAGCGCAGGTCGGCTCCGGCACTGAAGCACCGCCCTTGGCCCGTGATCACCAAGCAACGGATCGCCCCGTCGCCCTGCGCTCGTGAGATAGCCTCTGAAAATGCGTCCAGAAGCTCGGGGCTCATCGCATTGCGCTGTTCGGGCCGATTCAGGGTGATCTTCCCGATTCGGTCCGCCACTTCGTAAGAGACTGCAAGGCCGCCCATGGTCCAGGACTCTAGCCCTCAGGACGCACCCGGCAACCTCGCCGGGTTGGCCGATTTCTTGCCCAGCAGGCGCTGAACGGGTTAGCGGGACCCTATGCAGGGAACCAAGGTCGTTCGCCCGTTTCCGTTCTTTCGCGCCGGTGCACGCGCGAGCCAGCCTCAGCTTTCGAAGCCCATCCTGGTGCTGGAAGACGTCTACAAGTTCTTCCGGCCCGACCAGCCGACGCTTCGCGGTGTTCATCTGTCGGTGGAACGCGGGGAATTCGTCTTCATCACGGGGCCCAGTGGGGCCGGCAAGAGCACACTCCTCAAGCTGGTGTACCGTGAGCTGATGGTCGACGAAGGCCGGGTGCTCTTTTGCGGACGTGACATCGGTCGCTTGACGGACAGCTCGATTCCGTTCCTCCGCCGCAACTTGGGGATCGTGTTTCAGGATTTTCGGATCATCGACCATTGGACCGTCTTCGAGAACGTCGCGGTGGCTCTGGAGATCCTGTCGATACCTCAGCGTTTGATTCGGTCCCGCGTGGCTGAAGCGCTCGAGCGCGTGGGCTTGGCGGGGCGGGGGCCCGAACAGACCAGTAATCTTTCGGGCGGGGAAAAACAGCGCGTGGCCGTGGCCAGGGCAATCGTGCCGGAGCCGGCTTTGATTCTGGCCGACGAGCCGACCGGCAACCTCGACCCGCACCTCGCCATCGACATCCTCACGTTGTTCGAGGAGATCAATGCAACGGGTACGACGGTGTTGTTTGCCACGCATGACCACTCCCTGATCTCGAAGAGAGATCACCGGCTGATCGCAATTGACGAAGGCCGGGTCGTGGAGGCGCAGCAAGGGCTCAAGCATTGGCCCGGCAGCGGCATTCATACACTGGTGGGGTGAGGCGATGGATTTGAAAAGCGCAATGGGCCGGGCTCGCCGTGGACTTCGCGAGGAGCGTCGTCTCTACGTCGTCGCAGTCACCAGCTTGGCGGTCGCGTTCTTGTGCCTCGGCGCGACGCTGCTCGGCGTGACCAATCTCGACGCGGCAGCGACCCGATGGGGGCAAAGCGGTCGCATCACTTTGTTTCTCAAAGACGACGCAGACCCACAAGACGTCGCGCAGCTCCGCGTGGTGCTGGAGGGCTTGTCGGACGTGCGAGAGGTCACGCATGTCACCCCGGAGCAGGCACGCGCGTCTTTCCTTCAGGAGGCGGACGTGGGGGCCGACCTGAGCTCACTTCCTCCCGAGGTTTTTCCCGCGTCGCTCGAAATCAACTTGGTGAACGGTGTGACGCGTGAGCGAAGCGAATCGATCGCTTCTCGACTCGCACAGTTCCGCGCCGTCAGTGACGTAGAAAGCTATGGCAGCTGGTTCCAGAAGCTCGATCATCTGCTCTGGGGAGCCCGCATGCTCGCCGTAGGCCTTGCGTTGCTGGTGGTCTTCTGTGTGGTGGCCGTGATCGGCAACACGATACGCCTCGCGGTGGCTCGCCGACGGCAGGAGATCGAGGTGATGAAGCTTTGTGGCGCTACGAACGGCTTCGTTCGCGGACCGTTCGTTCTCGAAGGCATGTTTCAGGGCTTTGCATCGGCCCTCTTGGCGGTGCTGGCATTGCTTGCGGGCTATCTCGCTCTTCACCAGTCGGTGGATTCGACCTTGGCGGCGCTCACCGGAAGCCGGATCGTCTTTTTGAGCGCATGGACGATGTTGGCGCTGCTGTTCGGCGGTGCGGCGATCGGGGCGGTGGGAAGTGCGCTATCCGTCAGGCGCTATCTGTCGGTGTGACATGATGACTCGACGCAGAGTCTGGGTGTGGATCGCGGTCGGCCTAGTGGCGACCACGGCTTGGGCAGAGCAAGACCTCGGGCTTGCGGGCCTGACCGACGTGGCCGCGGTGGAGGGAAAGATCGCCGAGAACCTGGCTCGGGCGGAGCACGCAACCACGCGACAGGCGCAGATCGATACCGAAATCTCCGCTCTGGCCAATCAACGGGACGAAGCCGAAGGGCGTTTGTACGAACGCGCTCGAGCTCTTTATCGCGTGCGTCGTGCGGGGATGCTTCCAGTGGCGGGTGGATTCGACGCGCTCATGGGCCATCTGGCGCGCGTGCAACGTCTTTCGCGCATGGTCGAAAAAGATCTCGAAATGATCGAGTTTTTCGAGCAACGCGGTGCGGCGCTTCGCGTCGAGAAGAACGAGCTGGCAAAGGCGCTTCAAGAGGCGCAGGCGGCCTTGCAAGCACTCGAAGCGAAAAAGCAAGCGCTCGAGGAGAGCAATCGCAGCGCATCGTTGTTCCAAGAAACCCTTCGGGGTGAGCAGCCGGAGGTTGCAAGCGACAGCTTGAGCTACGGACGGATTCGCGTGTCTGGTGACATGGACGATCTCGGGGAGGGCTTCGCCCAAATGCGCGGTCAGCTCGCGCTACCGGTCCAGGGCGCGATGCGGATTGGCGAGAGCTCCCGCGAAGGGGCGCCGGGCCTGGAGTTTTATGGTCGGCCCGGTGGTGCGGTGCGGGCTGCCGCGGATGGCCGTGTGGCCTTTGCTCGCCACTACGGGGCGTATGGCCTGATGGTCATCCTCGATCACGGCGGAAGCTTCTACACGGTGTACGGCGGCCTTGGTACGACCGACGTGCAGGTTGGCGATTGGGTTGGCATGAGCACACGGATGGGAACCCTGGACACGGCGTCTCCCGATGCGATCCTCTTTTTCGAGGTCCGACGCGGGACACGTCCGCTCGATGCTCGTAGCTGGCTCGGCCTGTAGGAGCTGGCGGAAGCCGACGCTCGAGCCCGCCTTCGCGTGGTATGGTCGCGTCGGTTGGAGGCAGGATGAGCTACCGGGACTTCATCAATTGGTTTTCGGTCACGCCAGTCGGGCGCTGGATCGCCAAGACGCTTGCCGCAAAGGTCGACCCCGCGCTCTATAGGCTCAGCGGTGGTCGCTTCACGAGCACCGGTCCGCTGACCATCCCTCAGCTCACGCTCACCACCATTGGGCGCAAGTCGGGCAAAGAGCGGGTCGTGCAACTCGGTTACACGGAGGACGGAGACGACGTGCTCGTGGTGGCCAGTAACTTTGGTGGCACCCATCATCCCGCCTGGTCATACAACCTCGACGCAAACCCGCAG
>JASFKY010000240.1:0-6100 GCA_050118395.1 Myxococcales bacterium
TGCGGCAGGGCCCAGGGTTTGTCTCGGAAAGCAGTTCGCCATGATGGAGATGCGGATCGTGCTGGCCACGCTGATCCAGAACGTGGACATCAACATCGTCGATGGCTTCGAGCCCGATTTCCTGCCCGAGCTTTCACTCCACCCGGGGGAGCGAGGCATGCAGATGAAAGTCCGCTTTCGAGACCATGCTCCCGTGCTGACGGCTAAGCGGCCGATTACACCGAGCTTTTCGAGCTTCCACGCAGCCTGATACAACCTATTTTGTCAGTGTTGACGGAATATTGCAGCCCTAGTCCTTGACGCGGTGCGTCGCAATCCCCACAATGGGAGCTGGAGTCATTTATGAACACCGCACTTCTCACTGCCATTCTATCCATCGTCGCGCTCCACGTGGCCGCGCTGGCCGGAGGGGGTCTGGCGCTCGGAGTCATGCGGCTATTGGGCCGAGCGCCCGAGCGCGTTTCCAGCGTACACGGCGACGCCTGAGGTCGCGTTTCCTCTAGCACCAGGATGCCTGGTTGCCGGATCGCTCCAAGAGCTCGCGAAGGTTGGCGGAGATGACGCGGTAGCCCACGTTGCCGTAGAGCTTCTGGCGGCCTTGATTCAGGTAGTACGTGGGGCTGCCCTCGATCTTGAGCTGATCGCGAAGCTCGATGTCGCGGCACACTTCGGCCATCGCCTCACCCGATTCGAGCTTCTCCTCGATTTGAGAGGTCGGCAACCCGGCCCGGTGCAGCACGTCGAGCACCACCTCGCGGCGGGAAGTGTCCCGCGCCTGCTGAAAGAACGCGGCGCGTACTTTCCAGATCGCTTCCTCGAACAGAGTGCGGCCGCCGAGGTTGTCATGGCGTGCCGGGTCGAGGACGCCTTCTTCCAAGAGCAGGCGCGCTGCGCAAAGCATTTCATGGGCGACCCCCGACGTGGTGGGCGCCACCTCGCTCCAGACCCGCGCGTTGACCGACACGTGGTCGAAATCCGACGCGATCTTTTGCACGTGCTCGCCGTACCCTGCGTAGCCGCCCCGATCCTTCCAGCCTTCACCGATTCGATATCGATTCGCTCCGAATGGGGGGATGAACCGATATTCGAGCTCGACCAAGTCACCGTACTCCTTGCGGAGCTGGTCCACCCTGGCTTCGGCCACGTAGGCCCAGATGCAAAGCACGTCCGATACGTAAGAGATTCGAATGGTCATTGGAAAATCACGTAAGCCACCCCAGCGATGAAGAGAATTGCAAAGACGACCAACCACTGTCGCCAGATGTCGCTTTGCAAAGCGGAGGCATCGGCGGGCTCCACCGCCTCGGTCCGGCCGCACTTGGGGCACCTGGGATCGCCGTCTGCATCTTCGAGCGAAAACTCGAGGTCGCAATCGGCGCATACGTAACGGTTGGACATAGCGGTCACCACCGCCTGATTCCGCCCAAGTCGTGGACGTGCTCGAATCCCTCGTGCTCGAGCATCCGCTTCGCCATCGCGCTTCGGCCCCCGCTTGCGCAATACACCACGATTTGGCCCGAGCCGTCTCCAAGCTCGCCCATCCGCCGGCTGAGCTCTTGGATCGGAATGTTGATCGCGCCGTCGATGTGACCGCCGGCAAATTCCGCGGGGCTGCGGACGTCGACTAAGAGAGCGCCCCGTTGGACGAGCTCTCGAGCCTCGGCGCCGGAGATCCGGGCGACGCCAAACCGAAAGTACAGGATGGCCACCACGAGGAGAGCCACCACGATAAGAGCGATCTTGGTGATCATACGCACCGGGCCAAGGATAATCCGCCTCGCTGCCCGCGCCACTCGCTCGTCCGGAGGACCACGTGCCTAGTCCCGCCCCATCGCGTACCCTCGGCTTGCCCGTGCCATGGTTTCGCTGCGCTTTCGTTTCGTCCCTGGGACTTATCCTCGCTGCCTGCGGGGAAGCAGGATCCGCCTCGCCGACAAGTGGATTCGAGGAGTTCGAGTGGGCTCAGGAGGCTCCCGATGTACGGGTGGATCGGCTGTGCGACGAGGCCGCTGCGCCCGATGAGGCGCCCGACACCACATTCATCCATTGTCGGCTCGAAGGAGCGACGTTCTCCGAGGGCGAGCCCACTCCGAAGGACGAGCTCGTCGTGCTCGCCTACAACGTTCTACGTGGATTCGAAGTCGATGCTCAGTTGGACATGATCACCAGCGGCGTCGATTTTCAGGTCCCTGACGTGCTCCTGCTCAGTGAGGTCGACCGTGGTTGCAGGCGTACCGAGTTTCGAAACATCGCGCGAGAGTACGCGCTGAGGCTCGGCTACTACTACGTGTACGCCACCGAGTTCGTCGAGCTGCCAGGCGATCGCGGTGACACGGGTCCCTACGACCCGCCCCTCTGCGAGCACGGCAACGCCATCGTGTCTCGGTATCCACTTGGAAACGTTCGCCAGATTCGGCACGCACGAAATCGAAGCTGGTACACGCCTCCTGGGACGCCCGACCCCGACGAGCCTCGGCTGGGCGGCCGCATTGCGATCGCAGCCGACGCCAAGATCGGATCTCGCTTGATCAGGTTGTACGCGGTTCATCTCGAGTCGACGTTGAGCGCTTTGGATGTGCGGGATGCACAGGCCGAAGAAATCGCGGTGGATGCCGAAGGCGTGAGCCATCCGGTCATCGTGGGTGGCGATTTCAATACGTTCCTCTATTTCATCGACCTCGACAACGGCACGCTGAACGAGCCGGCCGTCAAGTCTTTCGTCGACCGCAACTTCGTCGACGCGCACCAGGGGCTCTTGCTCGACGACCGGTACACGACCTACGACCCCGTCAACATGGTCATCGACCTGATCATGACCCGAGGCCTGAGAGTCGGCGCTGCAGGCCGTTGCCCCCCGGAGAGCTGTGAAACTTTGTCCGATCATCTCCCGGTTTTTGCTGAGCTCCATGGCGTGCTCGGCGACTGAGCCAAATGCGGCGCCGGACCGAAAAGCGCGCTAGACCATCCCCATGACCGAGGCGAAGGGCAAGGGGGACGGTCAGGAGAACGCCCCGAACTTCATTCATGATCTGGTTTGCGAGGACATCCGCAGCGGGAAGCACGGAGGCGTCGTGGTCACGCGATTTCCTCCCGAGCCCAATGGTTATCTGCACATCGGACACGCCAAGTCGATCTGTCTGAACTTCACCACGGCGGGGTTGTCGGACAATGGCCGTTGTCACCTGCGGTTCGACGACACGAACCCCGAAGCCGAGGATGTCGAATACGTGGAGTCGATTCGTCGTGACGTGCGCTGGCTCGGTTTCGATTGGGGAAGCCATGAATACTTCGCGTCCGATTATTTCGAGCGGCTCTACGAGTGTGCAGTGGACTTGATCGAGCGTGGCCTGGCGTACGTGGACAGCCAGAGCCTCGCCGAGATTCGTGAGGGTCGCGGCGATTTCTACCGTCCGGGGGTCGACAGCCCATTTCGAAATCGCAGTGTCCAAGAGAGTCTCGACCTCTTCGCGCGCATGCGCACGGGCGAATTCGAAGAGGGCGACCACGTGCTGCGAGCCAAGATCGACATGGCATCCAAGGACGTCAACCTTCGCGACCCGTTGATGTATCGCATTCGCAAGGTGACGCATCACCGCACGGGCGACGATTGGTGCATCTATCCCATGTACGATTACGCACACCCGATGTCGGATGCGTTCGAGGGCGTCACGCATTCGATCTGCACGCTGGAATTCGCCCATCACAACCCGCTCTACCAGTGGTTCGTCTCGCATTTCGATTTCGACCCGGTCCCCTGGCAATACGAGTTCGCGCGCTTGAACCTCACGTACACCGTGATGAGCAAGCGTTTGCTCAAACGGCTGGTCGAAGAAGGTCACGTCAGTGGCTGGGACGACCCCCGAATGCCCACCATTGCCGGCATGCGGCGTCGTGGGTACACGCCGGCAGCCATTCGCCGCTTTGCCGAGCGCATCGGCGTCTCGCGCAGGGACAGCATCGTCGACGTGGGCCTTCTCGAGCACGCGCTTCGTGAAGACCTCAACGCGACTTCGCCTCGTACGATGGCCGTCCTGCGTCCGCTCAAGCTGGTGATCGAAAACTTATCCGAAGGAGAGGAGATCGAGCTCACCGCTCCGTATAGCCCCGACGACCCGAGCTTCGGCGCGCGCCGTCTTCACCTGACGCGGGAGATCTTCATCGAGCAGGACGACTTCATGGAAGAGCCCATGAAGAAATGGTTCCGCTTGGCGCCCGGGAAAGAAGTGCGATTGCGCTATGGCGCATTGGTGACCTGTCATGACGCGGTCAAAGACGACGCGGGAGACATCGTCGAGCTTCGGTGTACCTGGGATCCGGAATCGAAGGGAGGCAATGCCCCCGATGGACGCCGTGTTCGAGGCACGATCCATTGGGTGAGCGCCAAGCATGCGGTCGATGCCGAGGTGCGTCTTTACGACCGACTTTTCAACGAGGAAAATCCACTCGACGAAGCCCACGAGGGCGATTTTACCGATCGAATCAACCCCGCTTCCCTGCAGATCATCCACGGCGCGAAGCTCGAGCCGAGCCTCGGGGGACGTGGGCCCGGTGAGAGGGTGCAGTTCGAGCGGCTGGGATATTTCGTCGTGGATTCGGACAGCACGCCGGATCGACCGGTCTACAATCGCACCATCCAGCTCAAGGACTCCTGGGCCAAGCTTGCAGCGAAGCGCTGAAAGAAGCTTCGTGTTTCCAGCGGGATGGACGCTTCAGCCCGTTCGAGGCACCGGCACGGGCCTGGCCGACCAATAGGTCGCCACGGTGAGCCCGGAGACGAGGTGCCAGACGCCCCACCACGCAGCGATGATGGCCATGCCGCCCAGACCATCGAAAAAACCAAAAATGAGCACCAGCGCAAGAGCGGAGTTCTGAATGCCCACTTCGATGGAGATGGCGCGGGCATCGTAACGATGACAGCCCAGCATGCGCGCCGTGGCATATCCGAGGCCCAGGGCGGAGGCATTGTGAAGAGCGACGGCAAACGCGACGTAGCCGACGTTCTGCAAGAACTGCTGCCAGTTTCCCACCAAGGCCCCGACGATGAACAGCCCAAACGCGGTCAGCGAAAAGACCTTCATCGGACGCCGCAACCTGGCAGCCCAGACGGGCTTCTTGGCTGCCACCAGCATGCCCGCGAGCAGGGGAATGCCGAGAATGAGCAGAATCGTCCGAAGCAAGGCAAAGGGGTCGAGGTCGACCTCGCGAAGAATCGCCGCCGTGCGCGGGTTCAAGCCTCCCCAAAACGCCAAGTTGGCCGGTGTCATCACGATGGCGAGCGCGGTGGAAATCGCGGTCATACTCACGCTCAGCGCCGAGTTGGCTTTGGCGTGATGCGCCAAGAAGTTCGAAAAGTTACCTCCCGGGCAAGCGGCAACCATCATCATGCCGAGGGCAATCGAGGGTAGGGGGTCGATGACCGCGATCAGCGCGAACGTCATCGCGGGAAGCAAGATGAACTGCGCGCCGAGCCCGATCAGCGGACCCCGTGGATCGCGAACCACGCGCTTGAAGTCGTCCACTCGAATGTCGAGCGCGACTCCAAACATGATCAGGCCGATCAGCGCATTGAGAAGCGTCAGAGTGGCCGGGTTGAAGTTGAGCTGGACCTGATCGATGGAATTCATGCTTCGGGCTTCACTCTAGCCGACTCATGTGAGTAGAGGTGGGACAAACGGCTTGAGCCTTGGATCGGTTCGTGGTTTGGTTCGCGGATGCGAGAAGCTCGTTCCATCTTGCCGCTTTGTCTGGTCGCCGTCGCCATGGCATTCGTGCCGTTCCACGGTACGGCCGGGGCCGAAGAGGCCGCACCCGTACAGCAGCTTCGAATTGCTACCTTGGCGCCACGGCAGTCCGGGCTCGGGAAAGCCTTTCAAGATCTTCGCAAGGAGCTCGACGAGCGAACGCACGGACAAGTCGAGATCAAAATGTACCATGGCGGTGTCGCCGGCGACGAAGAGACGGTCGTGCGCAAGATGCGTGTCGGTCAGCTCGATGGCGCGCTCCTGACCTCGACCGGTCTCGGCGCCCTGGTACCGCAGGTGCTCGTCCTACAGGCCCCGGGTTTGATCCGAAGCTATTCGGAGCTCGATGACGTGCGCAC
>JASFKY010000241.1:0-6050 GCA_050118395.1 Myxococcales bacterium
TTTCGCGGCCCGTACCGTGGATTGGGTAGGGGCCATGCCGAGCTGCGCGCCGTCGATGGAGTCACCCTCGAGGTCATGCCGGGTGAAACGCTGGGGCTAGTGGGAGAATCGGGCTGCGGCAAGAGCACCTTGGGTCGACTGTTGCTGCGGCTTCACGACCCGACCAGCGGACAGATCGACTTCGAGGGTACGGACATCACCCGATTGTCGCAGTCGGAGTTGCGCCCATTTCGACGCAAGATGCAGATCATCTTTCAGGACCCGTACAGCTCGCTCAATCCGCGCATGACCGTGAGGGCCGCGTTGGCCGAAGCGCTCCGGGTTCACGGTCTGGTGAGCTCCGGATCGGAAGAACAGCACCGAGTCGCCGCGCTCCTCGAGCGGGTGGGGCTGCGTCCCGAGCACATGCGCCGTTATCCTCACGAATTTTCGGGCGGACAGAGGCAGCGGATCGGAATCGCGCGGGCCCTGGCCGTCTCGCCGCGCTTCATCGTGGCCGACGAGCCCGTGAGCGCGTTGGACGTCTCGATTCGGGCGCAGATCGTCAACCTCTTGAGTGACCTCCAAGCGGAGTTGGGGTTGAGTTACCTGTTCATCGCTCACGATCTGCACGTGGTGGAGCACGTGAGCCACCGGGTGGCGGTGATGTATCTGGGTCGCGTGGTGGAGCTTGCGACGGCACAGCAGATCTACGAAGAACCGCGTCATCCCTATACGCAGGCCCTGCTCAGCGCGGCTCCTGTCCCCGACCCCGACGCGCACAAGCGCCGGGTAATCCTTCAAGGAGACGTGCCGAGCCCGCTCGACCCGCCGCCCGGATGTCCTTTTCATCCACGGTGCCCCATCGCCCAAAAAGGCCTTTGCGATCGAGAGGTTCCGGCGCTTCGCTCTCTCGAGCCGGGCCACGAGGTGTCTTGCCACCTCGCTTGAGAGCATTGCCGCCCACACGACCGGTGGGTTAACTCAATTCCATGGCGGCGCCCACGGACGAGGCCGGAGCGGAACGGCATTACCGAAGCTTTGCGGCAGATGCGACGCTCTACTACGCGGGCGCACCGGCCGAGGAGCTCTACCTGATTCGGGAGGGAACCGTTCGACTGATCAAGAGGTCCCGAGGGCGCGAACGAATCACGGGTTTATTCGGTCGTGGGGAGCTGGTCGGGGAAGAGGCTCTCGTTTCGGGGGCTCATCGCACGGCGACTGCCCAGGCGGTCGAGCCAGTTACGGCCCTCGCGGTAGGGCGTGACACCTTCCGGACCTTGGTGCGGAACCGTCCCGAGGTGGGCGAGGGCGTGCTGCAACAGCTCGTGCTTCGCCTTCGTCGTGCCGAAGAACAAATCGAGAACTTTTTGCTCCCCGATCCGACGCTTCGGGTCGTCAATTCCCTGCTTCACGCAATCGACGACGAGCCCAGTGGCCCCCTCGAGCTCTCGCCTCTCGAATTATCCACCCGAACTGCACTGGACCTGGAGCGGGTCAAGGCCGTGGTGCGGCAGCTCCAGGACCGGGGCTACCTGAGCGTAGGTGATCAAACGATCACCATTCGAGATGCTCCGGCCCTGCGGCAGCTTCAGGATCTCCTGGCCCTCAAAGAGGACGTTCGGCGCGGGATCAGCTGTCGGTAATCCGACACCCCGTCTTGACCCGGCTTCAAGGCCTAAGTAGACCCTTGGGGTGCATCGAACGTGGGGAATGGTCTGGGTCGCCTGTCTGGTAATCGGATGTGCGACGACCTCGTCGGCCGGCAAGCCGGACGCGGAGCGCTCCTTTCGCGAGTTCCAACTGGCGGCCAGCCTTCGGGATGAAGGGCAGACCGCGAGCGCGATCGAGCACCTGCGCGAGGCCATCGAGCTCGACGCCAGCAATGCAGAGGCTCACCTTCTTCTCGGCTTCATCCAGATGGAACGAAGCGACTATACCAGTGCGCAGACCCATTTGAAGACGGGCATCGGCCTTCTGGAAAAGCAAAAGCGCGGCGGGTCCACGCTTGCCGAAGCGCGCAACATCTACGGGCTGTGTCTGATCGAGCTCGGACGCTACGAAGACGCCGTCGAGGTACTTCGACAGTCGGCCACCGACGAACTGAACACCGCTCCACATCTTGCGTGGGGCAATCTCGGACTGGCACAATTGCGAATGGGGGAATATCAAGAAGCGGTGAAATCGACCATGGAAGCGATTCGAATTCAGCCCCGATTTTGCGTCGGCTATTACACCTTGGGGCAGGCTCTGTGGGAGCTTCAAAGGCTCGAAGATGCAGAGCGCGCGCTCGTGAGCGCAATCGAAGCCGATGAGACGTGCACTGCCGATCCCAGGCTGCAAGGTGCGTGGCGACTGCGTGGCGAGGTGCGTGCGCGGCTGGGACACCGCAGGGATGCGATTGCGGACTTGGAGCGATGTGTGGAGCTCGATCCCTACTCGAACGATGGACGCATGTGTCAAGCCCTTCTCGAGGATGCACGATGAGCTGTGAATCGATCGGTGGCTACTTGAAGAGCGAACGGGAGACGCGGAAGCTTTCCATCGAAGAGGTCTCGAGCACGACGCGCATCCCGCGCAAGACGCTCAGGTCACTCGAAGAGGACCGATTCGAGGAACTGCCGAGCGGTGTGTTCGTTCGAGGTTTCATCAAGGCCTACGCATCCGCAGTCGAGATCGATGCCGACGAAATCTTGGCCCAATTCGACCAGCAACGGCCCAAAACCCAGACTCCTCCGCCTCTTTCGACCGTTCCTCACCGCCGCCGTTGGGGCGGCTTGGTCTTGGTGATCACCACCGTCGCCGTGTTCGCGCTCATCGTCGCCACCTTCGCGCTCGCTAGGCGTGCGCCTGCCCAGGACGACGCGATTGAGCTATCCTCCGCGGTGCCGTGCCGAGTCGAAGCCGCCAAAGTCGAGCACTCCTTCTGCGCTCCATCGATTACCGCGACTCGGACCGAATCGTCACTCTCCTGACCGAAGACTTCGGTAAGGTTTCCGCACTGGCCCGCGGGGCGAGAAAGAGCCAGCGCCGTTTCGGCGGCGCGCTGCAGCCGTACGTCTTGATGCACGCAGAGCTCAGGCCGGGTCGGGGAGAGCTTGCGCACTTGGACCAAGTGTCGGTAGAGCGATCGTTTCACGGAATCTTGCGGAGCTTGCGATCAATTGGCGCTGCCGGGGCCGCGCTGGCCGTGATCCGGGAGCGAGTCCCCGAGCACGAGCCCGAGCCGGCCGTGTTCGAGGCCGCAGTGCGATTTTTGACGGCGCTCGAAGAAGGCGCGCCAGCGCAGGAGAGTCTGTTGTCGCTACAGATTCGTGTCCTGACACTGCTCGGTTTCGCACCCACTCTGGATCGCTGCGTGCATTGCGGGAAGGTTCCCGAGCTAGGCCGTGCCGCCTCCTTCGACGCGGCACGCGGCGGGATCGTCTGCAGGGCATGCGGCGGAGGCAGTCTGGTGCTGTCCGCGCAGGCACTCCGACGCTGGGCCGCTTTGCAGTCGACCTCGGAGCTTCCGGAGCGACCTTGGCCCGAGCCCGAGCGCCAGCAAATTCACGATGCGCTCGCGCAGCTCGATGCGTATCATGCGACGGTGACGGTTCGAGATCGGACCGGCGCGGCTTCGGGTCGATGGGAGGGGCGAGTGCCGTGACCGAGACCGCGGAACCGATCGAGCTGCGGGCGCCCAGAGGCGCACGTGTCATGGAGATTGACTGGGCCGACGGCCACGTCGGCATCTATCCACACGAGCTGCTACGGGGCTTTTGTCCCTGCGCACACTGCCAGGGCCACGAGGGCCCCATTCGGTACGTCGAAGGTGGAGATCTCGAGCTGACCGACATTCAACCCGTTGGCCACTACGCGCTTCGGTTGGTGTGGGCGGACGGACACCAGACCGGAATCTACAGCTATCGTTACCTTCGAAGACTGTGCGCCTGTTCATCGTGTGTCGTCGAGGATCCCAAATCACGCTCATTTTGGCGTGAATAGGGGCAGTCGCCCCGAGTTTCGCTCTGTTACCATGTAACGGGGGAAACCGAGTGGCCTATCACGCTCTCATCGTAGACGACAGTAGCGCTGTGCGCGCCTTCGTCCGTGCATCGCTCGAGGATGCAGGCTTTGCGCGGGTTCAGGAAGCCGAAACGGGGTTCGAAGCGCTTCGACTCTTGGCATCGAACGAGTTCGACATCGTCATCGTCGACGTCAACATGCCGGACATCAACGGGCTCGAGCTTCTGTCGTTCATGCAAAGAAGCCCCAAACAGCAGGCTGCTCGCAAGGTTTTGATAAGCACGCAGGCTGGCGGAGCCGATTCGAAGCGCGGCATCGATCTGGGCGCCAACGCGTTCCTCCACAAGCCGTTCCAGGCCGAAGAGTTGCGGATGCTGATCGTGGATTTGCTCGCTCATGCCGTCGAAGAGATTTCACGATGAGCGATCCCCGCGACAACGTTCAGCAAGAATTTTTAGCAGAAGCTCAGGAGCTCGTGGAAGCCCTTTCGCGCGACTTGCTGTTGCTGGACGAGGCACAACACCGCGATGGGCGTGTCGAGCCGGGACTGATCAACGAGATTTTTCGCAGCGTCCACACCCTCAAGGGCATTGCAGGCATGTTCGGCTATCAGCACGTGGGGGCCGTCGCACATGCGCTCGAAGACCTCTTGGACAACCTCCGGCTGGGCCGCGCTGCGCTAAGCGAAAACCTCCTCGATCTCCTTTTCGACTCGGTGGAGCGATTTCAACACCTATTGGCGCTCGAGGATCCGCGAGCTCCCCAGGAAGAAGCAGGCGTTGCCCAATACGTCGCGGCCGTCCGAGCCATCGGCGCTTCTACACAAGGAGAGCAGGGCGACCCGCTCGACAAGTACGCGATCGATGCCGCAGTGCTGTCCGTCCTGACGGAGTACGAAGAACATCGTCTGCGGGCCTGCATACGAGAGGGCCTGGAGCTCTTTCGCCTGCGCGCCTCCTTCAGTCTGACCGCCATCGACGATTCGATCGAGGCGTTGCGACAGGTAGCCCAGGATGATGTCGAGATCATCACCTACCTGCCCAGTATGGAGGGTGGCAACGAGGACACGATCGAATTGGTCGTCTTACTTGCGAGCCGCGTGTCGGAGTCGGAGCTCCGATCCCACTTCGAGGGGCGATACGGAAAGATCGAGCGAATCGAAGAACGAACTCACCTTCCCACGCTGCCGCCCCGCCTGACCTCGATTCCATCGGCTGCGCCGAGCGTGGCACCGCGTCTGGAGGACGAGCCCTTTCACGCGTCGGCGCGATCGGTGACCGATTCGGTGCGCGTGGACATTCGCAAGTTGGACCACCTCATGAACGTGGTGGGTGAGCTGGCCCTGGTCCGGAGCGCCGTCGGGCGAATCATAGAGAGCTTCAAGTCCGAGCCGGGATATCGCCAATCGGTTACCGACTTGGACCGGGTCGGTCGTACTTTCGAACGCCAGCTGTCCGAGTTGCGTACCGGGATACTCGACGTACGAATGGTTCCACTTGGGCAAGTGTTCGGCAAGCTCGCCCGAATCGTGCGCCAATCTGCTCGCGAGCACGACAAGCAGGTTCGGCTGGTGGTGACCGGTGCGAACACCGAGGTCGACAAGCTGATCGTAGAGGAGCTGACCGACCCACTGATGCACCTGATTCGGAATGCAATCGACCACGGGATCGAGACCCCGCATGTACGGGGCAAAGCCCACAAGCCGGTCGAAGGGACGCTCGCCGTCAATGCCTATCACAAAGGCAGCAACGTCGTCATCGAAGTGGAAGACGATGGCGCCGGCATGGACCCTCGAGAAGTGTGCGACACGGCCGTTGCCCGCGGGCTGCTGAGCGCGGAAGCCGGGCGGGAGCTTTCTCGTCAGGAGATGTTGAACCTGGTTTTCCTCCCTGGTCTCAGCACGAGCTCCGAGATTACCGGGATGTCGGGCCGGGGTGTCGGCATGGACGTAGTGAAGACCAACATCTTGGGCATGGGCGGAATGATTTCGGTCGCGAGCGAGCTCGGAACCGGCACGAAGATCACGATTACCTTGCCCATTACGCTGGCGATCATCCGTGCGT
>JASFKY010000242.1:0-6015 GCA_050118395.1 Myxococcales bacterium
GCGGTCCGTCCACGCGTCGTAGCTCGCGAAATCCGGATAGTGGGCCACGAGCTTGGGCCACAAGGCCTCTCGCTCTTCGGGCGACGCGGTGCGGGCACGCATCTTCATCTTCTTGCGTTTGATTTGCACTACGCACTCCGGGTTTGCTTTGAGATTCTTGTACCAGAGAGGATCCTCGGGAAGCCCGCCCTGGGACGCGACCACGACGACGCGCTCACCGTCTTCGATGAACAGCAACGGCGCCGTTCTCGGCTGGCCGCTCTTTCGTCCGATCGTGGTCAAGAGCAGAACGGGAATCCCCCGAGGAAACGCGCTACCCACACGCCACTTCGAGCCCAGCAAGCCGCCCGTCCATCGATAGATGGCCACGTTGAGCTTGGACATGGTCCGAATGATCTTCTTCACGTAAGGCTTGTCGAGCCCCTCGGGCTTGGGCTTGATCTTCACGATGTCGCTGCTCATCTCGGGTCACCTCCGCCGTCGCACATAGGTCAGTCCTTGTTCGCGCGCCGGAGGACCGTCACGTACAGATGATCGACTGCGCGTCGCGGCAATCGCTCCAGTGACGATCGCAACGGATCGGGCTTTACCGAATAGACGGGTTTCGGGCGGCTCACAGTCAGCGCTTTCTCCACTACCTCGGCGACGATTCCCGGGTCGTGTGCGGAGTTGATCTGTTTAGCGGCGAGCGCCTTGAGCTTACGAATGACCCGCGCGAACCTCTGCGTCTCCGATTCCGCTTCGGTGAACGCGCGCTCGATGCCTTCGACCATGCTGGTGCGGAAGGGGCCCGGCTGAACGGTGATGACCCTGACTCCCAAGAGCGCCAGCTCGCGGCGCAGCGCAGTGGAGTAGGCTTCGATCGCATGCTTGCTCATCGCATAGGGGCCGTTGAATGGGGCGGCGCTCTGCCACCCAGTCTCCGAGCTGATGTTGACGATGCGGCCCTTCGCCGCCTCGACCATGGGCAGAAATTGCTTGTTGACCCGATACGTACCCATCACGTTCACGTCGAGAATGTGTGCCAGGCGCTCCTCGGGAATGTCGGTCAGAGAGCCAACGCCCATGATGCCTGCAAAATTCACAACGGCGTCCAAGCGGTCGGTTTGATGAGCGATCGCATCGTACGCGCTCTGGATGCTTTCGCGGTCGGTTACATCCATCACGATGGGCACCGCATCGGGGTCGTGGGTCGAGGTGCGCAGCAGATCTCGGTTGACGTCGGCGGCAAATACTCGCCACCCATTCATCAAGAGACGCTCGGCAGTTGCGTGGCCGAGCCCCCCTCCCGCTCCGGTGACGAGCGCCATTCGCTTGGTCATGTCAGTTCACCCCACGAGCGCGCTCGCCCCAGTATTGCTTACGAAGTGCCTTCTTGTCGGGCTTTCCCAGCGCCGAGAGCGGGATGGAGGGGACGAAATCGACCGATTTCGGAGCCTGGACCGATCCTTTGGCGTTCTTGACGGCTGCGATCAGCTCGCCGGCGAGCGCCTCGGTACCCTCATGGCCCTGGCGCACCATCACGACTGCTTTCACTGCTTCCCCCCATCGCTCGTCGGGAATCCCGATGACCGCGACCTGAGCCACGGCAGGGTGAGCGGAAATCACGTCTTCGATCTCTCGCGGAAAGACGTTGAAACCACCGGTAACGATCATGTCTTTCTTGCGGTCGACGATGTAGAGATAACCCTCGGCGTCGAAGCGGCCCACGTCACCCGTATGAAGCCAGCCACCCGCGAACGCTTCCTCGGTTTCTGCGGCAAGCCCATTGTACCCTTCCATGACCAACGGCGCGCGGACGCAAATTTCCCCCGCCTCACCGGGCGCGACCGGTTGATTGTCTTCATCGAGCAACGCGAGATGCACCCACGGGCTGGGACGCCCGCACGATGCAAGTCGCTCCGGTTTCGATAGATCGTGCTCTTCTTTCTTCAGGTGCGTGAGCGCCATCGGTGCCTCGGACTGCCCGAAGCACTGGAAGAAGATTGGCCCCCATTTTTCCAAGCCTTCCCGCAGCCGAGTGGGGCTCATCGGCGCGGCCCCATAGAACAACGTTTCCAGGCTTCCGAGATTGGCGGTGGCTGCCCGCGGGTGATCGAGAAGGGGGTAGATCATGACGGGCACCAGGAAGGTTGCCGTGATCGCGTGCCTTTCGATGGCATCGAAGAACAGGTCCGGTGTGAACCCCTGTAGCGCCACGAACGCTCCACCTGCCTGGAGGGTGGGCACGACGAACGCTGCAGCGGCATGAGAAAGTGGCGTCGCAATGAGAAAGCGCACTTCTTTGGGCCACTCCCACTCGGCCATTTGAATCATGGTCATGTATGCAGCGGATCGATAGGGCTGACGAACGCCTTTGGGCCGGCCGGTGGTGCCGCCGGTATAGACGATCGTATTGAGGTCGTTGGCTCCGATGTCCGGTGCGACCAATGGCTTGGGCTCGAAAGTCTCCGCCAGCGCGTTCAGATCTTCACCGGCCTTGGTGGGCCCAAACCCCAGGAGGCTCTTCAAGCCCGGCACTTTGTCCTTGAGCTCGGCGGCGCGCGATTCGAATACTGCCGAGTCGTACACCAGCGTCTCGATCTCGGCGTCTTGCAGAACGTAGGCCTGATCGTTGGCGGAGCCGAGCGGATGGAGCGGGGTATTGCACGACCCGATCAGCATGTTGGCACAAAGGTTGTAAAGCACCTCCGGTCGGTTCGCCGATAGAATGGCCGTTCGTGAGCCCTTGCGGACGCCCTTCGACTCGAGCGCTTGCGCAAAGCAACTCGCATGCGCTCGCATCTGCGCGTAACTGATGGTCTGATCCCCGAGGAACAAGAAGGGACGTTCGTCGTAGCGGTTGAGCCCGTCGATGATCAGATGGGGCAGCAAGGGCATGTCGAAAAGTCTCGGATGAGTCATTGCGAGCTCCTCTTTGTTCGGTCTTCGTTCGTCTGCGGGCTGGGCGCGAAGTGCTTCAACAGAAATTGCACGATGGCGTCCGTAAAGGCATCGTTTCGGTCTCCAGCCACCATGTGGTGGGCGTCCGCGAGGTCGACGTACTCGGCATGAGGAACCAACTGGAGAAATTCGCTCGCGGTTTCCGTGGAGACGATGTCGCTCAGGCGACCGCGAATCAACAGGGTCGGGATGTCGAGGTTCCGAACCCTCGAAAGGCGCTCCTTGAGCCTGCGGTCGTCGTCCTCGGTGTACTTGTCCCGCTCCCAGGTTTTGAGCATCTCGGGGTCCCAGTGCCAGTAGTAGCGACCATCGTCCATCTGACGGAGGTTCTTGGCCAGCCCCGACAGGTCCTTGGGACGCTCTCGATGTGGCAAGTACCGTGCGACCGCGTCCGCCGCTTCCTCGATCGAGGCAAACCCTCGAGCTCCGCCCCTCATGAAGGCGATGATCCGCTCGACACCTTGGGTTTCCAACCGCGGGGTCACGTCCACGAGAATTATCCCCTTGGCAATCGACTGTTCTTGGGCGGTTTCGGCCAAGAGCGCGGTGATTCCGCCCAGCGAGGCCCCTACCAGCACCGGCTTGCCCTCGAGCTGTCGTAGGACGCCGAACAGATCCTCCACGAAGTGTTCTAGCCTGTATTGATCGCGGCCCGCCCAGCCACTTTGCCCGTGGCCGCGGTGGTCCATGCAAATCGCGTAAAACCCCGCATGGGCCAGGGCCCGCGCGCTTCCTCCCCATGCGTGCCGCGTTTGACCCCCGCCGTGCAAGAAGAGCACCGGCTGGCAGCTCGGATCGCCGTGTGCGTCGGCCGCAATGGTCATCCCATTGGGAAGCTCGAATCGAAGGAAGACCGGTTCGGGTGAGGGCGAGCCCATCATTTCCTCATGAAACCATGTTGACCGTGGGCCAAGCGCAGGTCGGATGAGGGTCGGCCAACATGTCCACCACTCGAAGGGCGATGCAGTCTGGCAACTTCGGCGAAAAGCTTTGCACGTCGGAGGTGAGGAACATCAATACCGCGGGAGTGACCATGCCCACGAGCATCATGCGCGCAAAGACGAGACGGGACTCGGCGGCCCCATCCGACACCTCTCGCATCCGGTGCTGCAAGATCTCTTGAGAACGAACCATCGTTTCGCCGACTGCCTTTTCCGGAACGTCCTGCCGTGGCCCGAACATGATTCCCAGAATGAACTTGGCGGTGTTTGGCTTTTTGCTCATGTTCGTGAGCACGAATCGGACGAACCGACGGCATACCTCGAACACCGTGTCCGCCAACTCCAGGTCGGCTTCGAGCGCATCGCAGTAGGCAGCGTGTCGATCCGCAATGAGCTCGACGACGAGGTTCTCCTTGCTGCCAAAGAAATGATAGAGGCTGGGTGCCGAGGTTCCGGCATCGCGAACGATGTCGCGCACGCTCGTGGCGGCGAAGCCGCGCTCGGCGAAAAGCCGCTCGGCGGCTTCCAAGAGGATTGCCCGAGTCCCACTGCTGCGCTGCGCCGGCTCCGCTCGAGTCATCAGGCGCCCTGAAAGTTCGGCTTCCGCTTCTCCATGAAGGCGGTCGGGCCTTCGATGGCGTCCTGGGTCTTGAACACGGGATTGCCGATTTCGAGCGAGCGGGCGATCGCCTCTTTGGCGGGCACGCCATCGCTTTCCACGAGCGAGCGCTTGACCGCCTGCACGGCGATGGGCCCGTTGGCCGCGATTCGCTCCCCGATTTCGATGGCCTTGTCGAGCGCTTGGCCTTTGGGAACGACGTGTCCGATCAATCCGTAGTGAAGCGCTTCTTGCGCGCTCAAGCGGCGGCCTGCCAGAAGCATTTCGGCGGCGATGGTGTAGGGAATCTGCCGGCGCAGTCGTACGGTAGAGCCCCCCAGGGGAAAGAGGCCGAGCTGCACCTCGGTCACTCCGAAGATCGCGCCTTCACCCGCGACGCGAATGTCGGTGCCCTGGAGGATCTCCGTCCCTCCCGCCAGCGCGTACCCCTCGACGGCTGCAATGAGCGGCTTCTTGGTGAGGTAGTGAAGCAGCAACGCTTTCCAGTGCAGCTCCGGGTCTTCCTTCATGCGCGCAAGCCACTGATCGCCTGCATCCCACTGCCCCGACTTCATCGAACCGAGATCGCTCCCTGCGCAAAACACGCCTCCGGCGCCGGTCAGCACGATGGCCCGAACGTCCCGATCGCCGTCCGCCTCTCCCCAGGCATCCGCCATGCGGACCAGCATCTCGATGCTGAGCGCATTTTTCTTTTCTGGGCGGTTGAATGTGCAAATCGCCAGGTGTCCGCGTTTTTCGTATAGGAAATGGGGCTCGGTCATGTAGCTTCTCCGGGGTTCGGGCTCCTATGGGGTGGCGTGTAACGAACGTTACATATAGTGTCAAGCCAAGATCGCTGAGGGCTGCCGATGCGGTGGCAATCGTTTTTGCGCGCAGGAGGAGAGAAACATGAAGCGAAAAGTCAATGTGCTCGGTGTGGGGATGATCCGGTTTGCGAAGCCCGGTACCAGCGACGAGTACGATGTGATGGGTGCCAACGCCGCGCGTGCCGCGCTCGAGGATGCCGACATTCCATACGGGGAGGTGGAGCAAGCGTACGCCGGATACGTGTTTGGCGACAGTACCTGCGGGCAGGCCGCGTTGTATCGCGTCGGGCTCACCGGCATTCCCATCTACAACGTCAACAACAACTGCTCGACTGGCTCCACGGCTCTGATGCTCGCGCGGCAAGCCGTCGAAGGAGGTCTGGCCGAATGCGTCATCGCAGTCGGGTTCGAGAAGATGGAGAAAGGCGCGCTCGGCTCCAAGTACACCGATCGCATCACACCGCTCGTACAACACGTGCAAGTGATGAACGACGTGCAGGGCTTCGTGCCCGCGCCCGTCGCAGCGCAGATGTTTGGCGGTGCCGGTCGTGAGTATGCAAAGGAGCACGGCACCAAGCCGGAGACCTTTGCCAAGATCTCGGTCAAGGCACGCAAGCATGCGGCGAACAATCCCTATGCGATTTTCACCGACGCGCTCTCGCTCGATGACGTCATGCGCGCACCGCAGGTGTTCGAGCCGCTGACT
>JASFKY010000243.1:0-5947 GCA_050118395.1 Myxococcales bacterium
CTTGAGATGCTCGATGCCCTTGTCGAAGAAGTCCCTCTGCTTTTCCACGATGCACTCGGTCACCCTGACGATGGTCTTGCGGCGCTGATCGATGCTACGAATCAACCACTGGGCACTCCGCAGCTTGTCCTGAATGTATTCCTTGGCTTTGGGATTGTCGGCCATGGCCGAGCGGTAAAAACCGCTGATTTTGAGCTTGGGCATTCCATCATCGTTTGCCACGACGTAGTACTCGTCACCTACTCGGTGCACGTAGACGTCCGGAACGATGTACCGAGGCTCTTCAGTCTGAAAACGACGAGCTGGGCGCGGCTCGAGCTCGGCGATGATTTGCGCCACGTCATACACTTCTTCGAGCGAGCATCCCAGCGCCTTTGCGATGGACGGATAGTGTCGCTTCTCCAAATCACCCAGATGATCCGAAATGACGCGGAGCACCAAATCGTCCATTCCGTAGTGCTCGGCTTGAATGGTCAGGCACTCCTGCAGAGAGCGAGCGGCGACGCCGATCGGGTCGAATTGCTGAATCATGGCCAACACCTCTTCGGCGTCCTCTGGATTCAGGTCCGACTCTGCCGCCAGTCGCGGCACTACCTCTTCCGGATCGAGGCCTTCGATCTTCAGGTAGCCATTGTCATCGAGGTTGCCTATGACCAGCGCGGCGAACCGCCGTTCATCCTCGACGAAGTCGCCCATCCGCAACTGCCACCCCAAATGATCGGCGAGATCTTCGGAGGCCGACAGCGTCGCTTCGAGGCCTGGCATCTCGTCGTCGCTGCCACGGCGGATCGAGGGCATCGGCGCCTCGGTCGAGCGGTTTTCGAGGTAGCGCTCCCAGTCGATTTCTTCCTTTTTGGCCTCATGCGCACGCACCTCGGCAGTGGCCGCTTCCTCGGGAGCCGCGCTGACCGAGTCGCGTGCCTCCCCTCCCTCCTCGAGCATCGGGTTTTCGAGCAGCTCTTCCTGAACCAGCTCGCTCAGCTCCATGCGCGACATTTGCAGCAGCTTGATGGCTTGCTGCAGCTGCGGTGTCATGATCAGCTGCTGCGATAATTTGAGTTGCTGCTTGAGCTCCATCCAATCCCCGAACCCCGATGGGGTCCACTGCCTCGCAGTATAAGCGCGACCCGGGCCGAGGGAAACTCGCCGCAAGGGCTCGCGTATCTCGGCCCCTTCGAGTACCTTGTGAGGGTGGGGGGCTCTGGGACATCGTCCAAGCCGATCGTGGTCGTGGCCGATGACGACCCTACGAGTCGAGAGCACCTGGCGCAGCTGCTGCGAGACCGGGGCCTGACCGTGGTCACGGCCAGCAACGGCCAGAAGGCGATCGACGCGGTTCGTTCACAATCGGTCGATCTCGTGCTGATCGACGTCGATATGCCGGGGCTCGATGGAGTCGATACCTGCCGCGTCATCAAGACGATTACCAAGGAGCGCTTCGTTCCCGTCGTTCTTCTCACACCTCCGGGGGATGCAAGCGCGAGGGTCCAGGGTTTGCGGACCGGCGCGGACGACCACGTGGTGAAACCACTGGACGATGAGGAGCTCTTGGCCTGCGTCGAGAGTATGTTGAGGGTCAAGCGCACGCACGACGACGTGGAGTTCGCAAAAAACGAATTGCGGTATGCGTCATTGAGCGAGCAGCTCGAAGCGCCGTCGGACCAGCGATACTTCCACGAACGCCTCGAACGCGAGTTCAGCGAAGCGCAGCGCCACCTCGATCCGCTTGCGTGTTGCATCCTCGCCGTGGAAGGCATTCGAGGTTTGGTGAGCAAGCACGGCGCCGAAATCGTGGCTCGAATCCTGGACGAAGTCTTCGATCGATTACAGCGCACGGTTCGAACGACCGATGTAGTGACTCACTTCAGGGCTGCGGAGCTCGGGCTCGTTCTTCCCAACATCCGGCCGGCCAGGGCACTCACCCTCGCCGACCGCATCGTGGTCGAGGCGACTTCGCGCCCAGTCGAGGTCCACGACGTTGCCGCGAAGCTGACGGTGTCGGTAGGCGTGGGCCTTTATCCGAGCGCCAACGTTCGAACACACAGCGAGCTTCTCGATGCCGCCAGCATCGCGGTGGCTCGGGCACGGGTAGCCGGCCCGAATCGGGTCTGCGTGGTCCAGCAACAGGGCTATATCTTCAGCCCGACCCTGCCGGGGGCTGCTTAGTGAGAATCGACTCGGTTTGGACCGCCGAACCGCGGGGCGCCGATCGCCGAGATCAATAAGCCGGCCACCATGAGCCACAGCCCCCACAGAAAGTCCACCGAAACGCCGTCGGCCGAAGACATGAGCCTCACGCGGTGGGCGGTATAGGCGAGCGGGAGCCCCCCGCTCAGTGCCAGCCCGAAGATCGCGGCTCGAGCCGCACGCATGCTTCGGCGAGTGCGGCGTCCCCACGCGATCCAGAGCATCGCCATCGCGGACCCAGGAGCAAACCAGAGATTGACTGCACCGTCGATAGCGACTTCCAGCGCCGACGCGGTGAGGCCCCGAGAACGAGCAAATGGTGCGACGAAGCCGATCAGGACCAGCAGAGCTCCGAGCCCTACGGGACCTCTGCCCAGCCTGGGATCGACGAAGAACTGCACCGAGTCCGAAGCGCGATCCGCTTGCTTGGGCAGGTCATCGATGCCTACGAGCAAAAGCTCGTGCTCCGGGCATTCCTGACGTCCCGTAAACCCCTCTCTGCAAAAGGGGCAAAATCGCACTTGCGACCTGTCCGTTGAATCTTCGGCTTCATGCATGCTGGCTGCGCCCTCGCCGTGCGTTCCTGCTGCGAACGTGTTACCGCTTTGCCGACAATGCTGATCCGGGGACTGACCAAAGCGGACTACGACTATATCATTTCGGTTCTGGACCAGTGGTGGGGAGGTCCGGCCGGTCGTCGCGCCGATCCCATGTTCTTTTACGAGTTTGGCGAGCATGCGCTCGTCGCCGAGCAGGACGGGCAAGTGATCGGGTTCTTACTCGGCGTGATGGTGCCCGCGCCCTCTGCCACCGGTTACGTGCACCTGGTAGGCATCCATCCCAACCATCGCCGCCGCGGTGTGGGAAAGGGGTTGTACGAACAGTTCACAGAGCGGTGTCGAGCTGGAGGAATGAAGCAGCTCAAGTCGCTGGCTTCCTCCGGACACGAGGGACCGGTTCGATTTCACGAGTCCATGGGCTTCACCAGCACCGAAGTGGCCGACTACGCCGGTCCCGGCCGCTCCCGCGTGGTGTTCCTCAAGGAGCTTTGACCTGCCCGCGACTCCCGTTATCCTGAGAAACAGGCAATTGGGGGAACCGACATGGGCTATTCATCGGCCGGGGAGGCGCGACAGGCTCGCGAAGCACTCGGCAAGGCGCTCGAGGCGCTACAACAGGACTCCGACATTCCGGACGAGGTGCGTGGGATCGCGCAAAACGTCGCCAAGTCGATCGGGGCTCTTTTCGAGGCCGAGTATGCGTCGTCCGAGCCAGACGGCAAGACATGCGTCCGGAATGCACTTGGCACGTTGAGCCAAACGCTGGCCCTGCTCCAAGACGTGAAGAGCGAGCACGAGGGGGTTCGGGTTGCGACCGAGCGTATCGCCGACGTCATCAGCGTGTTGTTTCCCTTGACGAACAAACCGAGTGTGCGACCCGAATCAGCCCCGCGAGCCAGCGCCCGACCCAGCCATAGGCCAAGTGAGAGTACGGCCGAGAGCATTCAAGCCAATGACAATGGCAGCGTCCCGCCCGGCCCTAGAGAGAGCTCCAAGCCAAGCGATCGAGCGAAAGGGAGCGACAGCGTCCGCGTGAGCGCGAGCGTGAGCGTCGGTCCGCCCGGAGCGAGTCGTTCACCCTCGACGCCACCGAGAGCAAGCGCCCGGCCATCGAATCGACCGCGCTCGGAACGACCACGGTCCGGAGTGCCTGCACCCATTCCGACGTCGATGTTGCCGCCGCCGGCGCCTGTCCCGTCGGGGCCGCGGCGGCCAATCGAAGCCAATCTCGGGGCCGCCACCCAGTCCAACTTTTACGTTGGATTCAGCGGTGAAATCTCCCACGGTGGGGTGTTTTTGGCGACATACGAAACCCTGCCCAAGGACACATCGGTCAGCATGCTGGTCACGCTACCCGGGGGCTTCGAATTCGAATGCGACGGGTACGTCCGGTTCGTGCGAGATCCGTTCGACTTCAACTCGGAGTCGGAGCCCGGGATGGGGATTCAATTCGAGGATCTCTCGGCCGAAGCACGGGATCTGGTGCTCCGGTTCGTCCGCAAACGACCGCCTATCTTCTACGACGTATGACGAATGGTGCTCAACCCTCTCCGAGGAGCTTGGTCATCGAGGCCTCGTCGACCGGCGTGAACGCGTAGGACTCCATCTCCTCGGATGTGACCCACGCGTATGCTTTGACCGCGCGACACGACAGTTCCTCGCTGAGAAGCTTGCACTCGTAGAGAAACAAATCTACGGCGTACCTTTCGTATGGATGGTTGACGAAGGAGATGAGCTGGCCCACCTCGACGTCGGCGCCCAGCCTTTCCTTCACCTCCCGGACCAGCGCGGCTCCATCGCTCTCGTCATCTTCCACGCGACCACCAGGGAAGTCCCAAAGCAGGGGAAGCACGGCGGTCTCCCGACGCTGCGTGATCAGGTAGCGTCCGCCTCGCTCGACGAGCGCGGCCACCACGCGAATGGTTCTGCGGTGCGACGGCACGCCGCGGGATATAGCACCTCGCGGCACCGCAATTACATGGGATAGGAATGGACGACCTCCAAAGGAGGCCTTTCCACGTTCAACACTGGGCTCGTGATGAGATCCCTGCCCGCCGCGATGAAGAACAGCGACTCGCCCACCGTCGGCAACCCTTCGGAGGCGCTAATCGCGCCGTTGTCGTGGAACTTGAGCCCCCCGGATACGGTGCTGCGCAGCGCGACGTGACTACTGAGCCATTGACCGGTCCGGCGATCTCGAACGCCCACGCAGACGTTGCGACGAACGTGATATTCGCTGTTGCGCGTGACGAAGACTCGATGAATTCGGCGTTCTTTACCCAAATAACCCATCCCGACCTCCTGGGGCGTTACGATAGGGATTCGGAGTTACCTTACATGTGGGATAAAGTAGGACCAAAAAACTGGCACCGACCGCTTCTTTTGCGGCCGGACAACTTCACGCCGCCCGCCCGGACGCCATGGGGCGGCCACCGAATCGTGCGTGGGCTGAAGGCGGATGCCGGCCTACGAGTGACGGGGCCGGTCGGCGAAGCGTGGGAGCTTTCGGTCGAGCCCGACTTTCCAAGCCGTTTGGTCGAAGGCCCGTCGCTCGACGAGGTGCTTCGGTCCGACCCCACGCTGCTCGGACGAGAGGCCAATCTCGGTTCCACCGCATTGTTGGTGAAGCTCGTCGACGCCCAAGATGATCTCTCCGTTCAGATTCATCCCCGCGATGGAGATCCCTCGCTGCGGCCCGATGAAAGCGGCAAGCCCGAAGCTTGGTACATCATCGAGGCCGAGGCCGGATCCGGTCTGTATCTGGGCTTCCGACGAGGCGTTTCGCGCGTGGATGTCGAGAGGGCTCTCGACGAAGGCAGTGCAGTCGACGAGTTGATGTACTTCGTCGAAGTCTCCGCAGGAGACGTCTTTCTGATCGAGCCGGGAACGGCTCATGCGATCGGCAAAGGGGTCTTGCTTCTCGAGCCTCAGCGTGTTGCGCCCGGCAAACGCGGCATCACCTATCGCTACTGGGATTGGAACCGTCGCTACGATTCGAACGGGAAGCCCGACGCCGATGGAAAGCCCAGAGCGCTCCACCGGGAGCGCGCGCTCCAGGTCACCAATTGGAACGGCCCTCGGGAACGGCTTCTGCTCGACCGCATCCGTCATCGAGCAGGACCTGTCTCGAAGTCCGGTGCGGCAACCCTCGAGGCCCTCGTGAACAAGGAGGGGCCGCTTCGCTCGGAGGTGTTTTTTTT
>JASFKY010000244.1:0-5939 GCA_050118395.1 Myxococcales bacterium
CAAATTAAAACTATAACATCAGATTCTGATCTAAGCTCATTCCGGACAAGCGACCCAGCATCACCAAAACCAGGAGCTTGATGATGATCAGCGCGCCGACCGCGGCGATGACTTCGGTCGGATCGCCCAAGATCAAAGCAAAATCGACCGATGCTCCAACCGCGATGAAGAACACTCCGAGCAGGAGACCCTTGAACGGCTCGATGTCGGCTTCGAGCTCGTGTCGATACTCACTGTTCGCCAATACCACGCCGGCGAGGAAGGTTCCGAGGGCAGGGCTGAGCCCCACTTGTGCCATCAGCAACGCGATGCCGATGACCAATAACAGCGCGGCCGCCGTGAAGATCTCGGTCTGCCGAGTCCGGGCAATGAACCGAAAGACCGGCCGAACCAGATAACGGCCGCCGACCACGATGGAGGTGACTGCCGCCAGTACGGCGATGGTTTGTCCCCATGCGGGTAGTCCCTGCACCCAGGATGCGACGTGCTCGGCTGCTTCCGGGCCGCTCTGGCCCGCCATCGATTCCGGTGCGAGCAGCGGAAGCAGGGCCAGCATGGGAATCACGGCCATGTCTTGAAAAAGCAAAACGGAAAATGCGCATTGGCCCCCATCGGTCCCGAGCAGACCCTTTTCGGCCAAAGTCTGCAACACGATCGCCGTGGAAGACAGCGCGAGGATCATGCCGATGGCCAGGGCCGCCTTCCAATGAAGCCCGAACGCGATCGCGAGTAACGCAATCGCCGCGGCTGTCGCCGCGACTTGCAGACCGCCCAGGCCCATGATGGGCATTCGCATTCGCCACAACAACGAAGGCTCGAGCTCGAGTCCGATGACGAAAAGCATCATGACCACTCCGAACTCGGCGAAGTGCATGACGTCTCGTCCTTCGGTTCCAATCAGCCCCAGCCCAAAGGGCCCGATAGCCATGCCCGCCAGCAGATATCCGAGCACCGAGCCGAGGCCCAGACGCTTGGCCAAGGGCACGGCAATGACCGCGGCCCCGAGGTAGACGAATGCTTGAAAGAAAAATCCCTGTCCGTGCATCGGCCGCTCTCATTCCCTGATCACGGCGTCCAGATCGGCGTTGAGTCTTTCCTGCTGGCGCGCTGCCTCGAGGTCCAACGCGCCCCGGCTCAGAGCCGAGAGCACGCGATGGTAATCGGCAGCATGGGCTTCGATTTCCGAGTCGCGGATGCCATGGGTCCCGTGAACCACGAACGGCGGCAAATATTCGAGCCCGCAGAGCACCGCGGTCTGCTCGATTGGGCGCAGCAGCTCGACAATCGTGTACCGATTGTGGCCGCCGCGCAGATAAGCGCTTTGCCTGCCTCCAGTCGTGATCGCGCTCAGCATCGTCTTGCCCGCCAGGGCTGTCCCGCCCTTTCCATACGCCCACCCGTGCTCGAGCACGAGATCCTCCCACTGCTTCACCAAAGCGGGCGTGCTGTACCAGAAGAAAGGGTGATGCAGGACGATCACATCGTGCTCGAGGAGGAGGGCTTGCTCGCGCTCGACGTCGACGTCGAAGTCGGGATACGTCTCGTAGAGATCGTGAAAGGTCGTCCCTGGCAAACGATCCAGACCGCGAATCAACACCTGGTTGACCCGAGATTTTTCCAACGCCGGGTGTGCAAAGAGCACGAGAACCCGATGCAGCGGATCACCAAGGGCTCGAGCCGTCGTTTCGACCATGCGTGCCTAAGAGCGCCTCAGGGCGCGAGGTCGTTTTGGTCGCAAGGGCCCGTGCAGGGGTTTTCCGCGATGCCGGTTTCGTAGAAATGGACCAACGTGGTGCCAATCCCGGCGAGCTCGGTGGCCCGGCCGTGCGGATCCGGCAGCATGTCGTCCCATTGGGGAATGTTGATCAGCGGCGCTTCGGGGTTTCCGAAATCGATCTCGATCATGGAGGACCCCTCGTGTGGACCAGCGACCACGTCGATGCCCCACACCGGCCGTATCACGTTGTTGACGTCGTCGTCCGAAGCCAGGTTCACGACCTCGCCAATGGTGCGAGCCATGATGTGTGCACCGAGATTGCTCACTTGGTGGTCGCCCTTGGACACTTGGATCAGGACCTCGTGCGCCGGCGTGTTGGGTAAGCGATTGGTGCGAATGTATTTCGAGTAACCCGTCGGCTCGGCGCGGTCCCACAGCCCCTGAATCAACGCCAGGTTCATCTGGGAGTCGAGCGCGTTCCAGTGGTAGTTCGCGTAGAAAAGCGGTGCAAATTCGTCGAAGTTCACGCTCCGGTTCAGCAAGAGATTGTATGGCTGTCCGGGCACGGCCAAGAGGCCCCGCTCGATGTCTTGGCTGAGCGCCATGATGCTTGCGCCGAGGATGCCGCCCTGGCTTCCGCCAAAGTAATACCTTTGGCCTCCATCGAGCATGGCGCCACCGCAGTTGTCCGTGAGGAACTGGTTGAGCACCGTGTTCGGGCCTCCGTCGGCTTCGCGCGAAAGTGTCCGCATCGCCATCAGGAAGTTGAGGAACCCTTGATGCATGCGCTCCGGGATGGCCCGAAAATCCGACAGGTCGCCTCCGCCGATGGCGGCAAAGATGATGGGCACGTCGTCGAACGCGAACCCTTTCCAGTCGAGCGCGAACGCGGCCAGGTTCTGCGCCGCCGCGATCTCCTGAAACCCGAGGACCTGTTCTTTGGCGCCAAGCTGCCCATGCCCGAACTCGACGAGCGGTGCCGGCGTTTCCTTTGCGCTTTGTGGCACGATGAGTGCTGCGTTGTAAGAGAAGATGCCGTTCTGCTCGGGGAGCCCATCGGTTCCAAGATTGAGCAAGCCGCCGGCTTCTCCCTGGGTCAGGTAGAGCGGCATGTCGAACGCGATCTCGAGGCGACACTCGATTCCGTCGATGAGATCCTCGTTTTTGAGCGTGATGGTGTACGGCACGCCGTCGGGGTTCGTTCCATTCGTGCCAAGCGCATCGTCGCGAATGTACACCATGGCGCGAGTGTTGTTTTCGCGGCTTGCGGTGGTGAAATCCCATGCAATTTGTAGATCGTCCCGCGCGATTCCCGCGTTTTCGAGCGTCGCGAAGATCTCTTCGAAATGGGCCCGTCGCGATTCGATCACGGCATCGTCCGAGGCCGTGCCGTCACGGAGGGCCGCAAAGCCTGGCGAGGCTTGAACCAGCGCCCCTTCGCCGTCGCGAAGGTTACGGACGGCCACGATGTATCGAGTTGCATCCTCGGGGCGGATTGCGGGCCGGAGCATCAGCGCTTGCTCCTGCCGAAGCTCGTCGAGTGGCCGGTCGATCGTGAAGTTGGGCTTGTCCTTGGTGGGGTCGTCGACGCGCAGCTTGGCTTCGACGACGTACTCGTCGAGGTCCACCCAGTGGGCCAAGGGCTCGCCGGTTTCGGCGTTGAGAATCACCGTGGGGCTATCATCGAGCAGCGAATCTCCGATGCTGTTCGGGGTGGGCAGCCCTGCGACGGTCGCCCCTGGGAAGTGTGTCATCGCCGCAATGCCAGGCGAAAACCCGTCCATCTCGTTGAATGCATCGGGGTTGGAGCGAACCCCCAAGTCGTTCTGCGGCATGATCTCGTCGGGTAGCGCCAGCCGCAGCCCGGTCACCGTGCTCGAGTCCTTCACCGTCCAGTAGTCGTTGGGATAGGGAAAGCCGCAATACGAGGGCGTCAGCGGATCGCATCCCAAAGGCGGCGCGGCAATGGTCCCGCCCGCGCCTCCTGATCCCGCTTGCCCACCCGATCCGGCTTGTCCGCCTGATCCTCCTGACCCGCCATTGCCGTCGCTGCCGCAACCGGCAGCCCATGAGATGAAGACCGCTCCAAGCAAAAGAAAACCAAGTCGATTCATGCGGCGGATGCTAAGGGCAACGGACTTTTTTGGCCAGAGGAACCAGCATGTAGGCTTGAACTCCCGACCGGATCCGACCAAGAAGGCTCGCATGAAAACTGCAGTCGTCACGGGCGCAGGAAAAGGCCTGGGCCGTGAAATCGCCAAGGGTCTCGCCCGCAAGGGGTTCGCCGTTTTGGTCACCGACATCGACGAAAAGAGCGCAGCCGACACCGCTCATGCCATCGGCGCAAGCGCGTGGTCGATGCGCCAGGACGTCCGAGATCCCGCATCACATCACGAAGTCGTTCGAGCCGCCAATGCGCGCGGCTCCCTCGAGCTCTGGGTCAACAACGCGGGCGTGCTCTACACGGGAAACACCTGGGAGCACGAGGACGAGGTCGTTCGGCAGATGGTCGAGGTCAACGTGCTTGGAATGATGTGGGGGGCGCGCGCCGCGATCGAGGGCATGAGAGCGGGAGGCGGTCACATCATCAACATCGCTTCTCTTTCCGCCCTCACGCCCGTACCCGGCCTCGCCGTCTACGGAGCGACAAAGCAAGCGGTTCTCGGTTTTAGCATCTCGTTGGCCGGCGACCTGGAACGAGCGTCGCTGCCCATCAAGGTGAGCGCCGTGTGCCCCGACGGCATCGACACCGACATGGTTCGCAACGTCCGTTCATCGAAGCAAGCGGGCTTGGTCTTCGCCTCTCCCAAGCTTCTCACCGTCGACGACGTGGCCGGTGTGGTTGTCGAGCTGGTCGACAAGCCGAGGCTCGCCGTGAGCATCCCCCGTGCGCGCGGGGCGCTCGCGCATGCGCTGCGCCCGTTTCCATCGTTCGGATTGCGCGCGCTCAAGCCGTTTCTCTGGTTTGGCGAACGCCAGCGAGTCAAAACGACCGGCCGGGCTTAGCCGTCGTCGGTGGACGCCTGGTTGTAGATGTGGACGTCTCTCTGTGGGAAGGGAATCGAGATTCCTTCTTCGTCGAAGCGCCGCTTGACCTCGCGAGTGATGTCCCAGTAGACGTCCCAGTAGTCGCTGGTCTTGGACCAGGGGCGCGCGATGAAATTCACCGACGATTCGCCCAGCTCGTGGAGCTTGATGACGGGCTCCGGGTCCTTCAGCACCTTTTCATGGCTGGTCACGATCTCGGTGAGCACCTTTTCGGCTTTGGGAATGTCGTCCGAGTAGCCGATGCCGAAGGTGAGATCGATGCGCCGGGTTTCCTGATGCGTGATGTTGCGAATCACGCCGCCCCAGATCTGCTTGTTCGGGACGATCAAGAGCTGGTTGTCGAAGGTGAGGATCATCGTCGAGACCAGGTTCATTTGATCCACTTTGCCGAGCACGCCGCCAGCTTCCACGGCATCGCCGATGTCGAAGGGCCGGTACACCAGGATCATCAGGCCCGATGCAAAGTTGGATAGCGTGTCTTGGAGCGCAAAGCCGATCACGAAGCCCGCGATTCCGAGGCCGGCGAGCAAGGGGCCGACTTCGACGCCGAGTTGGGCGATGGCAATGATCAAGCCCAACAGCACGATCAACCGACTCGTCGTCTTGACGAAGAAGTCTTTGGCCAAGCTCGAAACTTTCAACTTCGAGCGATCGAGGCCTCGGCGCACTGCACTGCGCGCGATGCGCGCAAGGATCCAGAACGCAAAGACGATCGAGACGAACACCAGAGCTTGGAAGACCAACGAAGCCGCATTGCCGCTGAACCATTCGCCTATGCCCTCGAACCAGTCTTGAACCAGTCCAGAGGCGACGTCCTTGTTCAGCACGTCCTGCGATAGCTTCCCCGTGGCGCTGATGAGCCCTTGCTTGAGCTCGGCAGTTTCGAGGCCGTATTTGTCCATCAGGCTGACGTTCAGCCGTTGGGTCTCCGCCAAGACGTCCCGGTGCTTCCGGAGTGAGCTGAGCTGTTTCTGAGCTTCTGCGTCTTCACTGGCTCCGGAGCGCGCCGCGATCTGGTCGATCTCGCTCTTGGTGCTTTGAAGAAATCCGGCGATCATGATGGCTCGAGCGTTCAGCCACTTTTTGAACGCCTCCACTTGGTCTTCGACATCGAGGCCGAGCTTCTTTTGTTGATCGAAGTTGGCGTCCATGTAGCCGAGCAAGCGATTCGCCG
>JASFKY010000245.1:0-5929 GCA_050118395.1 Myxococcales bacterium
AAATCAGCGCACCGGACCCACGGTCCAGCTCGTCCACGAGCTCGCGAGCCTGAAGCGTCGGCATGTTCATATCGTCGCAAAGCTCGCGGACTTTCGTCTTCGCCAGAGCGATGGCTGCAGGTGTGTCCGGCACCTCTCGAGCGGGTCCGAGTCGAATCGACTCGATCTCGTCGACGGCTTTTTGATCCTCTGCGTTGAAGAATCGAATTCGAACGATCTCGTCGTCGTCGAGCTCGATCCGACACGGGGTCACCGCGTCTGCGGCGTATACGTCGATGAGAGCACCTCGGGCCGAGAACGTTCCCCGATCCTCGACGAGCGGGACGCGCAAATAGCCTATCTCCAGTAGATGCTTCACCAAGGCGTCACGCTCGATCCGTTGTCCGATCTCCAGCGTGATCACTCCGGCGCAGACGTGTTCGAAGGGCGGGACACGACGAAGCAGAGCTGCAGCTGGCACGATCAGCACGCGCCATGGACGGTCTTCGGCCAGTTGGGTCAGCGCTGCCATGCGCTGCATTTCCGCTCGTCGGTCCGGTACGATGTCCAAGAGTGGGCTAGTGTCGGCCGCGGCGTACAGGAGCACGCCACCGTTGCCGTCGTTCAAGAGAAAGCGGAGGTTCGACTCGTGTCGGTACGCTTCTTCGAGGCTCGCCGTGATCAACATGAACCGCTGACCGGACTTCGCCGAAGCGGCTTGGGCGATGGCCCAATCGAGCGCGCCTGCCGGAATCGATGCGACGTCGGTTCGGTCTTTGTCACCAATCGATTCGACGAGTTGCCGAATCGGCGCGTTGGCGCTCTCTAGAGTCGCTTCAAGCGACATCGGGATGCTTGCGCATCAACTGCCGGATGCGCTGTGCCAACCACGGCGGTGTCACGACCGTGCTGGCCATGACCATGAGGACGATGGCTGCGTAAACGCCCGCGGCAATGAGGGGCTGCCCGTCGAGCTCGATTCCCGCGCCGACGTTAGCGAAAATCAGACCGACCTCGCCTCGCGGCACCATGCCGATCCCGACGGCGAGCTTGTCGGCGGTTGCGCCTCGCACGCCGAGCCCCGCCACGAGCTTCCCAACGACGGCCACGACGGTGAGGGCCGCCGCCAAGATCAACGGTTCCATCCCAATTCCGCCGAGCTCGACCATCATGCCCGTGCGCACGAAGAAAATGGGGGCCATGACGGCGACGATCGGTCCAATGAGCTCGGTGAGATCATGCGCCGATTTGCGACCGAAGGGTCGCACGTGAACCTCGTCGAGGATCAAGCCCGCCGCAAAAGCGCCCACGATGGGTGCGAGCCCCGCGGCGCCGGAGATGCCCGCGAGCAACAGGCACAACCCGATGGCGACGGCAGAGAGGACGTCTTGCGTGCGAAGCTTCGATGCGAAGCGGAATACGCCCGGCATGAAGTATGCACCGAGCACGAGCGCGCCCAATAGGAAGCCCGCAGCGAGCCCGATGATCTTGGCGAGGTCCATCGCTCCGGGCATCTCACCGTATTCCGCAATGCTTGCCACCACCGCGAGTACGATCAGACCCAGCACGTCGTCGATGACTGCGGCGCCGAGGATCACGCGTGTCTCCGGCCGGCCCATCGCGTCCAGGTCCTTGAGAACCCGCGCTGTGATGCCGACGCTGGTCGCGCAAAGCGTGGCTCCGATGAACAGATGGAGAGAAAATGGCTCGTCCGGCAGCAGCCAAAGGCTGACCGCGTAACCGAGCGCTATCGGAGCCACGACTCCGATCACCGCGACGAGGCCCGACGTTGGGGCTACCGCTCGCATCTCGGACAAAGTGGATTCGAGCCCCACTTCGAAGAGCAAGAGAATGACGCCGAGCTCCGCTAGAAATTCGATCGGAACGAGTTGCGCGGCGCCGTGGAAGGCATCGATTCCGACCAGATACAGGTTGCCCAGGATGATGCCGACGCAAAGCTCGCCGAGCACGGAGGGTTGACCCAGACGCACGGCCACCTCACCGCCGAGCTTGGCGGCGAGGATCATGGCGGCGAGAATCAGCCAAAGCTCGTAACTGAGCCCGTGCTCGTCGCTACTGGCCAATGCCGTGGCAGGGATTAGCGCGAAGACGGCCAGGAGAAACGAAAAGCGAGCCGGTCGGCGACGCATCTGGCGGGACCATAGGGACCGACGCCGCGCAGAGCAAGGAGGGGCGGGGCCTGCAGGGGTTGCCAGCGACGGGCGCCTCGGCTAAATGAATGGCCATTCAGTCAGGGAGCAACATGGAACGAAGCCTATTTTCTGAGGAGCACGACATCTTCCGAAACAACTTTCGGCAGTTCGTGCAATCGCGCGTGGTCCCCCAGCAGGCCCAGTGGCGCAAGCAGGGTATGGTGAACCGCGAGATCTGGCTCGAAGCGGGTGCCGCGGGCTTTTTGTGCCCCTGGATGGAAGAGGAGTACGGAGGTGCGGGCGGCGATTTCCTTCATTCGGTGATCGTCATGGAGGAGCTGTCCCGGGCATACGAGTCGGGCTGGGCAGCGAGCCTGCACTCCGACATCATCGTGCCTTACGTCTATTCGTTCGGCAGCCCGGAGCAAAAAAAGAAGTGGCTTCCGCGTTGCGCCAGCGGCGAGGTCGTCACGGCTCTGGCCATGACCGAGCCTGGGACGGGCTCGGACGTGGCGGGGATCGCGACCACGGCCAAACGCGATGGCGACCACTACGTGCTCAATGGCGCCAAGACTTTCATTTCCAATGGCATGTCGTGCGACATGGCCGTCGTCGCGGCTCGAACGGAAAACTCCGAGCATCCGCACCGAAGCTTGTCGCTCTTCATCGTGGAGGCGGATCGGCCGGGATTCATCAGGAGCCGCAAGCTCGAAAAGATGGGGATGGAGAGCCAAGACACCGCCGAGCTCGCCTTCGACGATTGCCGCGTTCCGGCGGAAAACCTGATCGGTCAGGAGGGCGCCGGGTTCATGATGTTGATGCAGAAGCTGCAACAAGAGCGGCTTTGCGTCGCCATCATGTCCCAGGCCAACGCGGAGAAGGTCATCGAGGACGCCATTGCCTATACCCAAGAGCGCCAGGCTTTCGGCCGTCCCATTTCCAAGTTCCAAAACACACAGTTCACGCTGGCTCAATGCGCGACTGAAATCGAGGTCGGCCGGGCTTTCCTCGACAAGCTGATCGCCGAGCACGTGGCCGGAAAGTATTTGGTCAAGGAGTGCTCCATGGCGAAGCTTTGGCAGACCGAAATGCAAGGCCGGGTCATCGACGCCTGCCTTCAGCTCTATGGGGGCTATGGCTACATGCTCGAGTACCCCATCAGTCGCGCATACATGGATGCGCGGGTTCAGCGCATCTATGCCGGCACCAACGAGATCATGAAAGTGATCATCGCGAAGCAAATGGGACTCTGAGGTGAGAGCGCCACAACTGTGAAGTGTTGACCAAGGACTCGATTGGTCGATATCTTCACCTCATGATTTCCATTGATCCCAAGGATGATGAGGATCGGAGCGCCGGAAATGTGAAATCCGAACCGGAATCCGACGACGGGCCTCGCGTCAGCCGAATGCGCGTAGGGGACGAGGAAATCATCGTGCTCAGCGTGCCGCTGCCCACGTTGCGGTATCCGGAGGGCACCACCGGGGCCGAGCAGGAAATCATCGACCTGGTGTTGCAGGGCTTCACGGTGAAGGAGATCGCCGAACGGCGCGGCGCATCGTTTCGCACCGTGACCACTCAGCTTGGAACGATCTTTCGCAAAGCAGGAGTGAACTCCCAAGCGGAGCTCATCGCTGCGTTGATCGACGGCTACGGCGATGCGGAACAGGTCGAGCCGGACTAGACCATTCGGAAGACTAAAAAGAGCGACGCAGCCGGCCAGCCCGTTTCCGACCGGCTGCGTCGTTGCTCCGAAGGCTCGGAGCAGGTGGCTTCAGCGCACGATTTGGATCTCTGTCTTGCTTAGCCCCTATCTGTCAGTGAATACCGGTAGTCCGCCCCGGAATCCATACGTAATTGTTCGCATCAAGCTCGATTTTTCGCAGGGAAAGCCAAGAATACGTGAACTTCCCTCGAATTAGACCGCGGGATCAGGCTCGGGCCAAGGCGGTGATGAATGCCGCCATTCCCGGCCAGGGCATGCCGGGCGGTAGATTGATGATCGGCTGCTCCATGCCGAGACTCCGTCGTCGGGCGAGCTCGCGGCGGCAGTGGATCGGATCGCCGGCGATGGTCAGGGCCTCGATCATATCGTCGGTGACCGCATCCGCGGCCGCCTTCCGTGTCGCTTTGTCTCGGTACAGCCGATCGATTTCCTCGCATTCTTCGGCATACCCGAAGCCGCTCAGCAGCTCCTTGTAGTACTCACCCATGCCTCCGACATAAAAAGCGATGATTTCGCGGGCCTTGGCCGAGGCGCCCCGGCCGGGAATGGGGATCACGATGGTGAACGGCGCCGTGGCCACCTCGCTCGGGTCGCGGTTCACCTTGGCCGCGCCTTCCGCAATCCACTCCCGGCCGTCACCCAGACGGTCGTAGGGCCAGAAGATGGGCATCCAGCCGTCGGCCATTTCGCCAATGCTCCGGATGGCGTTGGGCTTGAGGGCTGCGACGTAGATGGGAATGCGACGACGGGTGGGCTCGAAATCGAGCGTGAAGGGGCGGTACTCGCGGAGCTTGGTGTCGGCCTCACTGAGCGGGCGGCGGTCGAGCATCGTGCGTACCACACGGATGACATCGCGGACCTGCGTGAGCGGCTTTTCGAAGTCTCGGCCGTGAAGGCCTTCGATGACTCTCTTGCCACTGGTGCCGAGCCCCAGGATGAAACGTCCACCGCTGATTTCGTCGAGCGTGGCGGCCTGCATTGCGATGAGAGCCGGCGACCTGCTGAAGACGTTGATGATACCGGTTCCGAGCTTGATGCGCTTGGTCTTGAGAGCGATCTCGGTGAGCAGTGAAAAAGCCTCGTAGCCCCACACCTCGGGCAGCCAGAAGGAATCGTATCCGAGCCGGTCCGCCAAAACTGCAGCTTTGAGATAAGTCTTGCGGTCGTAGTTACGCCAGAAGGCGATGAGACCCGTGGATTGCTTCGAAAGCATGAATTGCGCCGCTCCTCGAGCCTTTGTACGTCAGCACCGCCAGTAGCGCCAGGGACAGGGTCGGCGACAGCGTGAGCGATCCAGGCCGGGGCTCGGAACACGCGCGACACGAGCTTGCGGGGGACGGAGCGGCTTGCATGGGTGGCTCGGTGCACTTGAGAGCTTGAGCCACGCAAGCCGCTCCTCGGGCGGCGCGCCAATCGGAGGTGGTTGCAGCCATGCCGATTGTCACTTCGCACGCCCCCTCCAGCCCATGTCGCGCGTGTTCCGAGCCCCTTCATACGGTATTGAGTCAGCGTCCGTCGCAGTCACACTCTCGGGTCCCGGGCCGCGGGCCCCGATCCTCGGACCTCGTCTCCTCCCTAGCGCCTGTGCCCGAGGCACCAAGTCATCGCACACACCGTATCGAGCCGACTCTCGAGCCGAGTTGCAGTGTGCGTCTCCACGTAGCCCCAGTCGCTTGCTACGTGAAGGGCCGCCCGGACTTCTTTGGCGGAACCACAAGCCGTGGCAAATCGGGCCCGCGCATTGCCCGCATCGTTTCCTCGGGCCTCGGCAATGTTGAGCACCACACTTTGCGCCGCCCGCCGAAGCTGGTCGGCAAGCGACTTGTCGTGCGTACGAATCACCCGGAGCACGGGCCCCAGCTCTCGGACGATCTCCCGTGCTCTCTCGTAAACGTTCTTCTTTTCCATGAGCGACTCCTTGGTTTGTGGTTGGCCCTCACCCCGTGCGGGCCAACCACAAACCAAGGACAAGCGAGAGCAAAGGAGCGCCAGCGCCAGCGCCAGCGCCAGCGCCAGCGCCAGCGCCAGCGCCAGCGCCAGCGCCAGCGACAGCGCCAGCGACAGCGACAGC
>JASFKY010000246.1:0-5918 GCA_050118395.1 Myxococcales bacterium
CGATGCGATCGCGACGCCCATGAACGTGTATCCCGAAGCGTTGTAATAGTCGGGATCGAGCTCGATGGAGCGGGCAACGAAAGCCTTGGCATACGCGAGGTTGGCGATCGCCTCCATATCGTCCTTGGCCGTATTGATGTAGGAGCCCCACGCGTAGCCATGCCAGAACAGCATCTCCGCATCGCTCTTTTCCTCGAATTCATCATTGAGCCAGGCCTCGAGATCTTCGACGCTGCCTGCAACGGCCTGATCGACGCTGGGGTGAAGGAGCCGGATGCGGTCTCGGGTCAGGTCCTTCGCCCTCAAATACATGATGCGTGCACGGTTGCGTTGCTCATCCGCTTCGCCGTACTCGCCTTCGAACTCGTCCTCCTCGACTTCGACCTCCACCCAGCCATAGGCGTAGGCGATGTAGGCCTGCGACAACTGCTCCAGGATGCTCTCGTTGTCGGGAACGACCCGCAAGATCCCTTCGAGTTGAACGATGGTGGCCGGAACGGCTTCGCCCGCGAGATCGTAGTCCCAGTACGACTCGAATGCGGGGGCCGCGCGTGCGAAAAGCCCGGTCGTGGAATCTGCCGTGAACTTGGCGACATCACAGCCACCGAGCGCCATGACGCACAACGCCCCGATTAGCGATCGGAAGTGGCGGGACAACAGGTCGTGATACATGGGGCGAGATGTACGAAAATTTGAGGGAAATTGTCAATCGAGATCGTGTGGGATGGATTGCTTGACGCCGGGGTCGGGGCCCGCCAGGTTTAGGAAATGCTTAGATTGAGGCTGCCCCAAGGGGCGACGGGAATTTTTTTCGCCGCCTTGATGGCGGCGGCGAGCCCCGTGCACGCGTCCATCGTCCAGGGCCTGGAGCTCGGTGAGCTGGTCGCCCATGCCGACCGGATCGTTCTGGGTCGAGTCGTGTTTTCCGAGTCGTTTCAACGCTCGGACGGCACTTTGGGAACCTGGCACCGCATCGACGTCGAACAAGACGTGCGAGGGAACGCCAGCGGAGAGACCGAGGTCATCGTCGAAACCCTAGGCGGGCACATCGGTGACCTCGGCATGCGCGTCGAGGGCGAGCCTTCCTTCGAGGTCGGAGAGCGGGTGGTGGTCTTCATTTCGGGTGGCGGCCCCTACGCGGCTTTCCGCCCCGTGGGCATGGCGCAAGGTGTCATGCGGGTGCGTCGGAAGCAGGGCGTCGAAACCGTTCGACAGAGCCGAGAGGGCTTGATGCTAGTCCGGCGCAATGCGCAAGGGCGGCTCGAAAAGAGTTTGGGGGCGCTTCCCCAAGACGAGCCACTGGATGCGTTCCTGACGCGAGTTCGTGCCCTCGTCGATGAACAGAGAGGTGGCCCCAGTGAATAGCCGCCGGTGGAAGGCGGCCGTCCTCGGCTTCATCACGCTAGCGGGCTTTGCACCGGAACGGGCTTCGGCCTACTGCCGCATGACGACGGGGGGTGGCAGCCAAGTTGGCACCGCCGACTGCGTCGAACGAGGCGAGCCATTCTTCTGGGACTATCCCTGCCTGTCCTACGCGGTCGACATCCGGGGCTCACAGTGGTTCGATGATGTCTCTCAAATCGAGGATATCGTCTATCAAGCCTTCGCCGCATGGCAGAACGCGAACTGCGGCGGCGGCGCGACGCCCAATTTGCTGTTCCAGCCGCTCCCGGCATCGACCTGCCAGCGGCCCGACTTCAACACCACCGGCAACGTCAACACCATCGCGTTTCTCGATCCTTGGATGAACCCATGTACGGAGGAGGCATACAGTCCCTTTGCCTTTGCCGTCACCATCGTCTGGCACAACACGTCGACCGGCGAGATCCTCGACGCGGACATGATGATCAACGACGTGGAAGCAACTCGATCGGGTATTTCTTTGACCGCAGGCGGTCCTTACGAAGACTGCCCCGACACCGGCTGTCCGCCCGGGAGCTTGAGCAATCCCGGCCCCGCCGATCTACCAAGCATCATCACCCACGAAGCTGGCCATTTCATCGGGATTGGGCACTCGGACATCGAAGAAGCCACGATGTTCGCCGAGACCACGCGCACCTCGGTCGACAAGCGGACTCTCGCGCAAGACGACATCGACGCCGTGTGCGCCATCTATCCGCCCGGCAGCCTCGACGCCTCCTGCGACGCCACCCCGATTGGGGGCTTGCTGCTCAATTGCGAAACCGACGAAAACGGCAACCCCATCGCCTGCGATGAGCCTGCCGCTCCCCCGAGCAGCGGGGGGGGATGCAGCGCCTGCCGCGTGGCGGGCGGACCTCAGGACTTGCCCTGGGTCGCCATCCTGGGTTCCCTGCTGGGCCTCACGGCGCTGCGGCAGCGGTCACGTCGACGCGTCGCACGATCTTGAACTCCACGCGGCGATTGCGGGCGCGATTGTAGGCGGTGATGTTCGGAGCCAGCGGGCGGGTCGGCCCGTATCCCTTGGTCATCAACCGCGCGGCCTCCACTCCGTGCTCGACGAGCCATTGCCGAACGGCGTCGGCACGGCGCTGCGAAAGCAACATGTTCACCTCGAGCTCTCCCCGGCTGTCGGTGTGGCCTTGAATCTCGATGAGCTCGAGATCCGGGTTGCGAAGGAGCGCGTCGGCGACTTCCATCAAGATCGGCTCGCTGTTGGGGAGGATTTCATCACTGCCCGTTGCAAAGCTGATCTGGCGACGAAGACTGATCTCCGCAGTCTTCACGACGACCCGTGGTTTCGACGGTCGCGGCAGGATCCGTAACTGCACCGTGGTCTCTCTTCGCGGACGGATGTCGAAGTCCTTCACGGCGATGAGATAGGCCGGGTCATCGACGAACGCCGTATAGACGCCGGGCCGCACTTCGTCAGCGGATGCTCTTCCGCTCTCATCGGAGACCAGAAGGCGATCGGAAGGGCCCCGCACGCGGATGGTGAGCTTGGGTACCGGATTGCCTCGGCTGTCGACGGCCAGCACACGCAACTTTCCACCGGTGCTCGCAGCCACCAACGGGCACGAGACCTCCTGGGTGGGGACCGTCGTCGTGCAACGAGCGGTTTCGTAGTCGGGGTGCGAAATCTCGAACGTGACCTCGCCTTCTGGTAGGCCGAGGGTGACGAATCGCCCTTCGGAATCGGTCAGGAGCGGCGAGGTGTTTTCGCCCACCAACATGACCTCTGCCCCCGCAACCGGTGCGTTGCTTTCGTCTTCGACGACGCGCCCATGCACTTCGTGGCGGATGGGGACCGCGATTACCGGCTCGGGCTCGGTCGGTGCCGAAGGCGGAGGTGCCGGCCGTGGATCGAAAGCGTAGCCGATGCCGAGGACGATGTTGTAGGGGGCAGTCGGTGCGAGCTCTCGGACGAAATGACGAGCTCCAGTCAGACCGACGTCGGCGGCCACGGTGAACGAAAGCCCCTTGGGAGGCGGTAGGATTCGAAGGCCGAAGGTGAGCGTCATGGGAAATGCGCGAAGCTTTTCGTCGGCGAGGCACCCATCGTCGCTTGGGCCGGTGTTCTGGACGCAATCGTATCCCTGACGGTTGACCGGAATGTCCCATTGCCATTCCAGCATGGGGTGCAGCCCCACCTTGCGGACGCTCAGCGGCGCTTCGAAACCCGTAGCAAAACGGACCCGATCGACGCGGTTGACTCCGTAGGCGTAGCGTTCGAACGGCGTCAGCAACTGGCGCGTCTCCAACGAGGGCGGGACCAGGCCTCCGAGGGCTCCGTATCGCTGGTCCTCGATCGGCTGAGTCAGATTCGCCGTGTTGTCGAACCAGTACTGAAGGTTGAAGCGAGTGATGAGGGGCACCTCGCGTCGCTCCAGATGGCGCAGGTCCAACGCGACGTTCCCGCGAAAACCGAAGCTCGTCGCGCGAAAAATCGCCTTCGCGTCGCCTACCCCGCCGGGGAAGAGCACGCTCGCATCCCCGCCCACGGTCACCCAAGGCTTGACCGTTTGGAAGCCCTTGAGACCCATGAATACATCCGCCACACGCTGAACCAAGAGTGGATCATTCGAGTTGTCCCATGCAGACGTGACCGCCGCGGAAGCAAAGACTTCCAGGTGCGCATGGGGCGTGATGCTCAACGACAGGTTTCCCGCAAAGGCATGCGCCTCGTCGGTCGGCACGAAGAAGTCGGAAGCGATGAAGAACTGCGTCTGCAAGGCCAGCCGGAAGGTGCCTTTGGGGCCCGAGCCCGCATCGACGATTCGAATGCCGCCCGTTGGACCGCTGAAGCTGTTTTGCGTTTCGACGGACTTCTCCTGCCGGGCGGCGAGATCGGACGCGGGGCCTCCTTGCGCATGACCCGTCCCGGCGCATGCCCATGCCATGACGACCCCCAGCCAGGGCAGTATCCACCTGCAGCGCATTCCGCTTGCCAATCCCCCACCTGAAATGATGCCATTTCAGAGTGGGGTTCTGCCACTTGGCCGCTTACTTGGCCGCGATGCGCAGCTCGGCGCTTCCGTTTGGCGGGATCATGACCTTCTTGGGTGCGGTCGCGCTTCCGCTCTTGGGCACGAATACCACGGTATATCGTCCACCGGGCACCGACCGAATCGTGCATGAGCCCTGACTGGTTGTGCAGGTGAATCGCCCGCCATCTCCGCTCAGCTCGACGCGCCCATCCACCGCGTGGTTGCTCGCGTCGTGAACCTTGACGTGAACGACCGCGTCAGCTCGAACGCCCGAAGAAATCAGGAGCCCCAAGGCGCAAACGACGATGGCAAGGCCGCGGATCATCTCGTGTCAGCCCTCTTCGGCAGTGCCGGCAAAGTCACTGAGCCTGACTTCTTCATACTCGTCGTCATCGGCGCTCATCTCTTCGACGCCGGGGAGCTCCAACGCTTCAACCGGAGTCGCGCGACGCGGTCGGTTCGGATCGGGCATGGGTGGCCGCGACGGAATCGGAAGCCCATCTTCGTAAGCGAAAAGACCGGTCCTATGCACGTCGCTCACCTCGTCGTCCGTGGCAAAGAGCAGCACTTCAGGCTGCGCCAGCGAAGGACGGGTCAGGCCCTCGGGCGGATTGGCAAGACGGAGGACGGGCGGCGAAGGCGGCGCCTCCGGCGGAGCGGCCATCGACGGCATCGGAACCGGCATGCCCACTCGGGGCTCCGCCGCGATCCCGTGCTCGAACGCGTACATGGAATCGAGCTCCAGCCGTCCCTCGAAGGCCGGTTCCTCTTCGGTCTGCTCGAACGCACCTTCCTCCGACTCGACGTCGTCGGGCGGGGCACTGGCGGCCTCGGCTCGGGCGGGATCGTCGACACTGTCCGGTTCGAACGCAGTCTCCGCAGTCTCCTGCTCTTCTTCGCCTTCTTGCTCTGCGGCGTCAGCCATCAGTGCTTGGGCATCCACTGCCGCGATGACCGTCGCGGGCTCCATGCCTTCGTCTTCGTCTTCGTCTTCCTCTGCTGCTTCGTCGAGCTCATCGAAGTGCGCGTCGGCTGCGGACGCCTCTGGCGGCTCGGTCTCGGATACCGAATCCTCATCGGACTCCAGCTCCGCGGGTATCGCCGACACGACTTCGTCGTACGAAACCGACAGGTCCTCTTCATCCGATTCGCTGTCGTCGAGAGACGGCCGCTCCGAAACCGCTTGGCGTGCCAGAAGCAAACGCTCGAACACGACCTCGTACCGGCCCTCGAGCTGCAGTTGCTCGACGACGACGTCGTATCGCGTATCGGGCACGCGGTCGGCGCCACCGTCGACTGCAGCACGTACTCGACCGCTACCCTGCAGTGCTGGCGTACCGTCAGTCAGGAGCACGGCGAATTCGATCTCCGCGCCGTCTTCGTAGGCTACCGGACCATAGAGGATCAGAATGTCTTGCTCGACTCGATCCAAGAATCCTTCGGAGAGCTCTCCGATGTCGTTGAAGTGTGTTGGTACCGTGAGAACTTGGCTCATTTGTCCCCCGCTTCGCC
>JASFKY010000247.1:0-5839 GCA_050118395.1 Myxococcales bacterium
CGCCTGTGACCTCAGCATTCATTTGCTCGTTACCGGTTTCCCCGCAGCCATCCTCGAAGTCGAGCAAGGTGACGGCGCCGGTCTGCCATACGTTCGCATCGAGCTCGACGGGCACATAGTCGCCATTGGCGTTCTTGAGCTCGACGTCTTGTACGTAAAAGCGGAAGTCGGTGAGCTCGAGCGAGCTGTCGTCTGCGCCCAGGCCGTCATAGGTGTTGCCGCAGACGAAATCTTCGGTGCCGACCTTGGCGCTGAACTCCACTGTGACGGCCTGACTTCCCGCGCCGCCGCCATCATCCCCACATCCGGTAACCACCATGGTCAATGCCACCGCTGCCCAAGTCGTCATGAATCTCATGTTCATCTTTTTGTCTCCGTTGCGGCCTCAGGACCCAAGCTCCCAGTCCGGGATCGAAGCCTTCAAGGAAGACCACAGGTTTTTGGTTATGCGCTCGTGCACCGCGTCCTGGTCGAGCGATGCAAAATCAATACCATCAAACCAGCTCGTCTGGTCGATCTCGATCGAAATGCTCTCCAGCATGGGTTCATCGAAGACCAACGCTCGATCGAAACGCATTTCGCAGGGCAGAGGCTCGCCCATTTTGACCTCCAGTGGCCACTCGGCGCCGGTGCTGGAGTCAGTGACCTGCCCGGCCGCCAACATGGTGTGCTCCAGGACGTCCCGGTTCTTTTCGGTCAGCCCTTCGGCTTGCTCGGTCGCGGGCATTCCGACGACACGGATTCCGCAATAGCTCCCAGGGGGCGGCCGGAGGGTTCCTGCGAATACGGGCGTTCCCGCCGTTTCGATCAAGTCCAGTACGTAGGGCACGCCCAGGCTCGTGGGACTGACCAGCACGTGTGCCCTCGCTCGCGCTGGCCCCAGAAGTTGCCATAGATCCAAGACAAAATTGTCACACCGCAGAAGCTCGACCTCGCCAATGACGATCAAAGCGCGCTCGAGGCGCACTCGGTAACCCATATCGGTGCGAATCTGCAAGGGGGTGGCTTTCGACTGATACGCGACGTCCACCTCGATGCCGTCGGTGACCTGCATACATTGCGGAAGCCACGCCAGGCTCCACAAAGCGACCGCAACCGCCGAGCTAGATCTCATAGATCAGCCCTCCGGTGAAAGCGAAGCCCTCCCGGTGATTGCCATCGAGACGCTGGAGCATCGGGATGGCCGCGGTGGCTTGCAAGATGATTTTATCGTGCGGCAAGGCGATGAGGCCGACGCTTCCATAGGTGATGAACCCACCCGTATTGGGATCCCGAACCCCTGCGATGTAGCCGGGCCGATCGACACGCAGCTCGGCGCCCACTTGAAAACCCAGGAACGTCCAAGGCTGAATCTGGCACAGCGCGGTTTGTCGAAAGCTGATGCCTGCCTGGGTGTCGGCAGTGCCCTGGGTCGGAAAGATCGCGACCGAAGAGACATACAGCGACCACGGATCCGAGAACATCGAATACGCAGCGCCGGCGATCGGATCCCACGAACCGGTGCCCGCTTGAAACTCCAATGGCAGGGCTACACCCTGGGCGTCCGTTTCGACCGACCCGGTCGGAAACTCGAGGCCTCCAATCACACTCACCAGATGCCTCGGTGCGAGCTTGCGATCCCGCCACACGACGCCGCGCAAACGCAGCTCGAGATCACCAGGCGCCCAAATGTCCGCTTCGGCGAGGTTGACCGCGGTCACCAGTCGGTGAACCAAGGGCATCATCACGGACACGGTGAATCGGTCGCTCACGGAGTATGCCGCCGCGAGCTCCATCCGCTGCTCGGACAAATCGAGCTGATCCACCTGGGCCTCGCCGATTCGGTCGTTGCGAAGCCGCATGATGGCCGAGGTGCGAAAGCGATTGGCTTTGGGCTGCTCGAACCCGACGACGGTGAGCGTGGGATCACCCACCGAGCAGGTTCCACACGCAGACGCGTCCGATGCGATCGCTGCCGGCCCTAGCAACGCCGCAAGCACCCAGGTACCCTTCACGCGGCCGAGCTTAGGTTGCCCAACCGGAGGGGTGAATGTGGCAAATCGTCGCGCCCGCTCAACGTGGGGCGGGGAACTTGGCCAGCTTGCGCTGCAGGGATCTTCGGTGAATTCCCAATCTTTCCGCAGCCTTGGTGATATTGCCATCACAGTCCGTCAGCACGCGCTGGATGTGCTCCCATTCGACCCGCGCCAACGAAGGCGTCTGGGGCGCCTCCTCTTGGGTCGTCGTGGAGGGCTCCCGTTCCGGCTCCACGCCGCGCTCGAACGATGCGATGACCTCGTCGACGTCGGCGGGCTTGGTCAGATAGTGCGTGGCGCCCAGACGGACCGCCTCGAGGGCGGTCGCGATGCTGCCATATCCGGTCAGCACCACGATTTTGGTCGACGGGTCGATCCGGTGCAGCTCCCGTACCACCTCGAGCCCGGACCTTCCGGGCATGCGTAGATCAACAACCGCATACTCGGTGCTCTCATTTGAAGCGATCGTGACGGCCGGGCCGTAGCCGTCGGCTTGCTGAACCTCGTATTCTCGTTCTTCGAACGCGCGAGCCATTCGCGAGCGGAACCGCTCGTCGTCATCGACCAGCAAGATCGACGGCTTGGGGGCAGTCTTTCGATCGGGGAAGGTCATGACCTGGCAGGGATGGTGACGCGGATCGTGGTGCCTCGCCCGAGGGCCGAATCGATCGCCAGCTCGCCACCCAGCGAGTCTACGAGCGAACGGGCCAGGAACAAACCCAAGCCCATCCGATCCTCTGCATTTTTGGTGGTGAAGAAGGGATCGGTTGCGCGGCTGCGGGTTTCTTCGTTCATGCCGTTGCCTTCATCGGCAAAAACCATCTCGACCGCGCCGTCGCGGCTGCAGATGTCGAGTGAGACGCTGCCCTGCTCACAGGCATCGAAGCCGTTTCGCGCGATGTTTTCGATCATCTGCACCAACGCTTCTTTGGGCACCTCGATGTCTTCGACCGCGCTTCGCGTCTGCCAGCGTTCGGCCAGCTCCTGGCCCAGTTTGGCGCGCACCTCTGCGAGCAGTGCGTCCACCTTGACCGAGCGTACGGCCTCGCCCACGTGCTGTCCGCCCGCCGCGGACATGCCGTCGAGCACGGCGCGGCAGCGGCCGAGCTCCTGTCGAATGAGCTCTGCATCTTGAACGAGCCCTTCGGCGCCCTCCACGTTGCTCGCTCGACGCTCGATCTCTTTGGCGGCCACGGCGATCGTGCTCAGGGGCGTGCCGAGCTGGTGAGCCGCGCCGGCTGCCAGCGTCGCGATCGACGCGAGCTTGCCCCATCGATGCGCGCGTTCCTCGGCCTCGGCCAGCGCCCGTTCGCGACGCCGGAGCTCCTGGGACATCTGACTCACGAAATAGGTGATGAGCGCCACAGCCAAGACGAATGCCACGAACATCCCGTAGAGATGCGCCTCGAATCCTTGGCCATGCGCGCCATGGCCCAGATGCGCGTCGGGTGCCCGCGCGAAGAAGAGGCTGGCAAACGAAACCACCGACAGAGCCGCAATCGCCCATGTCCATCGGGGGGACAGCATGACGGCCGACATCGCGATATAGACCACGTAAAAGATGCTGAAGGGGTTGGTCGGGCCACCGGACAAGTGCAGGAGGCCGCTCAGCAGGGCGACGTCCAGTAACAAGAACCCTCCCAGATGTCCGGCTCGATCCTTTCGTGAGCCGAGCCAGGCGTTGGAGATGGCTCCGACTGCCACCAACGCCCCCATGGGCCCGAGAGGCAGCTCCGCGCCCAACATCTCGCTGGCGACCAGGATGGCGACCAGCTCGATCACCAGGGCACCCCAGCGCATCCGGGCCAACCATTCGGCCCCTGCGGACTGCGTTCGTTCTCCGGTGCGCACGAGCAGGACTAGGTTTTGCCCGAGGCGGGCCCTTCCAATTCGACGCTTCCGTACATCGCTTCGGCGATTTTGTAGGCGCTGAGCTCGAGCGTCTCGAGCGCATCTTTGATGGCGATGGCGTCGCCTTCCGCGATGCAGCTCCTCAGCGCCCCGATATCGGCTTCGACCTGTGCCACCACTTCCTCGGCAACGAGCTCGCGGCATTCGACCACGGCTCGTTCGCTCGTGTACAGAAGCGCCTCGGCAGTATTTCTGAGCTCGGCGAGCTCTCGTCGCTTCTGGTCGGTGGTTTTGTAGGCCTCGGCCTCACCGATGATCCGTTCGATGTCCTGTTCGGTGAGCCCGCTCGAAGCGACGACGCGGATGTTTTGCTCCCGGCCCGTGCCGAGATCCTTGGCGCTCACGTTCACCACACCGTCCGCGTCGATGTCGAAGGTCACTTCGATTTCCGGGACGCCTCGAGGCGCGGGAAGGATGGGCGCGAGCTCGAACTTGGCGAGCGACTTGTTGTCCTCGGCCATCTCGCGCTCGCCTTGAAGCACGTGAATCGGCACGAACGTCTGGTTGTCGACGCTCGTCGTGAAGATTTCCTTGGCTCGCGTCGGCACGGTCGTGTTGCGAGGAATGAGCTTGTGGAAAACCCCACCTCCCGTTTCGACGCCCAGACTGAGCGGCGTCACGTCGAGGAGCAACACTTCCTCGACCTCACCGGCCAGAGCGGCGCCTTGCAGGGCTGCGCCCATGGCCACGACCTCGTCCGGGTTGACACCCCTGTGAGGTTGCTTTCCAAAGAACTCGGAAACCTTGGACTGCACGAGGGGCATGCGGGTCTGGCCTCCAACCAGCAACACCTCGTCGATGTCCTCCCTCTTGACGCCGGCGTCTTCCAAGGCTTGCCGGCATGGCCCGAGCGTCCGATCGATGATCTCCGAGACGAGAATCTCGAGCTCGCTGCGCTTGAGTTTCATTTCCAGGTGTTTGGGGCCCGAGGCGTCCGATGCGATGAACGGGAGATTGATCTCGGTTTCGAATGAAGATGACAGCTCGTGCTTTGCTTTTTCCGCTTGCTCCTTGAGGCGTTGAAGTGCCACCCGATCGCCACGCAGGTCGATACCGGTATTCTTTTCGAATCGACTGGCCAGCTCTTCGACCAAGGCGTTGTCGATGTCTTCGCCGCCCAGATGCGTGTCCCCTGCGGTCGATTTCACGCTGAACACGCCGCTCGCGATTTCCAAAATGGAGATGTCGAACGTGCCCCCGCCCAAGTCGTACACGGCGACCCGCTTGCCTTCTTGTTCTTCGAAGCCATAGGCGAGGGCCGCTGCGGTGGGCTCGTTGATGATTCGCCGCACCTCGAGTCCGGCGATCTTGCCGGCCGCGATCGTCGCTGAACGCTGAGCATCGTTGAAGTACGCAGGAACCGTGATGATGGCGTCGGTGACAGGCTCTCCCAGATACGACTCTGCGACCTCTTTCATCCGCTCCAGGACCATGGCGGAGATCTCCGGCGGCGAGTACCGGTGATCCTCGACTTCGATCCAGGCGTCTCCCCGATCGCTTTCGACGACGTGGTAGGGGACCAGGCGAGCGTGCTTTTGCGCTTGCTCCGAGCCGAAGGCCAGGCCCATGAGGCGTTTGACCGCAAAGACGGTGCTCTCCGGGTGGGTGACGCCTTGGCGCTTGGCCACGCTGCCCAAGCGGCGCTCGCCGTCTTTGGTGAAGGAGACGACCGAGGGCGTGGTTCGGCTGCCCTCGGCGTTGGGGATTACCGATGGCTCGCCGTTGTCGACGAAAGCGACGCAGGAATTGGTGGTGCCTAGATCGATCCCGATGATCTTCCCCATCTTGCCCCAGTCCTCTTTATAGCCCGAGCAGCCCGATTGTCGCACCTCGGCGACGAATTCGGGGTGCGGGCGGTGCTAGCCGGGGCCGCGCCCCGATCCGTTTTGCTGATCATCCGTGCGGGAAGGGGG
>JASFKY010000248.1:0-5802 GCA_050118395.1 Myxococcales bacterium
GCCGCCCTGGGTACTGAAGGCGTTCGGGCGCTTGTCCGTGATGCTCGCTGCGCTCACCGGCACGGAGCCCAAAGTCACGCCGGAAATCGCTACCATGACCAGCGAACGGGGCACGAGCTTTCGGAGCGACAAGGCGATCCGGGAGCTTGGCTACCGCATTCGGCCCATGCCCGAAGCCCTCGAGGACAACTACGATTGGTTGGTTTCGGAGGGAATGCTTGCCGCACCTTGACGACATGACGGGGCTGCTGGTTCGGCCGCTCCAAGTTTTGCGAGCGCGGCCCCACAATACGCTCGACCGGCTCGCCACATACGAAGGCCTTTCACGCGGGGAGCTGTTCCCGTCGCCCGACCGGCTGCCTCGCGTGCGCGCAAAGAGTCGATGGTCGCTTCCGGGATTCGACAACGAAGACTTGTCCTTTGCCTCGCTTCACGACCCCATCGAGCCGATCTTTCGGGCACACTACCACGAGCGAGTCCGCCGCCTCCACACGGTCTACGCTCGCCGAATACGGCCCAAGGAAGCCGAAGGGCGGCCGCGAATCCTGTACATCCACGGATACATGCAGCCGGAGACCGTGATCGAAGAGATCACGCTCCTGAGCGGGATGGCGCGCTCGATGCGGATGGAAATCGTGCACATGCAACCGCCGTATCACGGACGTCGCAAACCTCGGAGCTCACCTTACGATGGGGAGCTCTTTTGGAGCGCAGACGTGGTCCGCAGCTTCGAGGCGATGCGTCAGACGATATTCGATGCGCGCACCTTGCTGTCGGTGATGCTTCAGGAGTCGTCCGCGCCGGTGGGTGTGATGGGCTTGTCGCTCGGAGGCGCATTTGCGGCAGCCCTGGCCTGCCTCGAGCCCCGCTTCGCATTTTCGGTCCCCCTGATCGCACACATGGACATGGGAGCGCTGTTGAAAGATGCGCCCGTGCTGAGCGCCATGCGAAAAGACTTGGCGCGCTTTGGATGGACTCCGCGTGAATTTGGGGATTTTTTCGAGCGAATCGGCTGGAATGCGCTCGCACCCGAGATCCCGATCGAACGGATTTTGCTCATCGCGGCCTCGCGCGACCACTTTTTCGATGCTCGGGTCCTGCGGGCCATGTGGGAACGTTGGGGCAGGCCGGAAATCCGCTGGTATCCAAGCAGTCACATGGGCTTCGTGCCCCATTTGCCAAGCGTGGTGGGCCCGTTGCGGGAATTCATCGAGCGCGTCAGTCCGTCGGAGCCTCCCGAAGCTGGAGCACGCTCTCGAATGCCCCATCGGTGAGACGATAGACGTTTCCCGCGTACTGAAAATAACCGAAGCCGTAGAGCAATGATTGCGTTCCGAGCTCTCCGACGAATTCAATGCGGTGGGTAGGGATGAACTTCAGCGGATCTTCGACCACGTGCTGTAGGGATCCGACGACCTCCTGGATCGGGGCAATGTCGTCGATCCGGAGCGCTTCGATCTCGGTCATCTCCCCCGACTCGTCCTGGATTCTCCGAAACACGGTCACGTATTCGAGCTGGCCTAGAGCGTCCAAGGAAATCGAGGTTGGCTGCTCCACCTCGACGAGCGCGGTTGCAGTCTCACCCGAGACGACCGGCGTGATGACCACCGCGCCAGGAGGACACCGGTACGCCGTGCCTGCTACGGTCACGTTCGAGCCCGTTCCGTACCCGTGCGCCAAGGGAGGGTCGGTGCTTTCGGGGTTGACGCCGCGCCCCTCTCCTTGGGCGACCTCGTCCGGGTAAAGCAGCAGATGGGTTGCGCCCCGCTCCGCGGCCTGGTTTCGCGCATCGTTTTCCGCCGACTGCCGATTGACGCTGGGCTTGGAGTACGCCCCCGAGAGACCCCCGCCGTGACCGATGACGACACCCAAATTCTCGCAGCCCTGCGGCTCGTCGTAGAGCAGCACGATATCGGTGCCGTGGCTGGTGAGCTGGTCCGCTTTGCATCCGAGGGCCGAAGCCGGGACGAAGCAGAAGCAAAGCAGGGCGAGGGGGCCGCGAACGGACCGTTTCCGTAAGCTCATCGAAGCATCTCCTATGGCAAGGCTGGCGAGCGAGCAGCCGAAGTCAAGCACCGACGAGGATCAGCGAGGCACACCAATCGGCCAATACGGATCGCGTGCGCTCGGACGAGAAGAGGCAGGCGACACACTGGGAGCACCCACGGGCCAATACGGGCCATGCGTCGATGCGCCGCCCGTGCTCGGCCTTCCGCTGTAGTAGTAGCGATTGAAATGGCTCCGGACGAATACGCCGTAGGGAACGTAAAACCCGTTGAAGTAGAAATATTGGCCTTCGACGAAAGCCCACCTCGGAGGCACGAAGACATGACCCGGCTTGGGCGCGACATAGCAACCCCCAATCCAGGACAGCCCGGAGCTCTCGTAGGCCCAATGGGCATCGACCCAGATGGCACCCCGGTATGGAGAGGGCGGAGGATCGCCGACTGCCTCGACCGGTGGCGGGGGCGCCTGGCGGACGGTCGCAAGGGGAAGAGGCTCTTGGGTCACGACCAGACGCTGCCCGTTCACGAACACGACTTGACCGCGCGTGAGCGCTGGATAGTCGGTCGAAGACGAGAGCGTTTTGACCGTCGCCGCCGCTTCCGCCTCTTCTCGCGCCTGCGCCCAAACCCGCGCATCGCCAAGCAAGAAGGCCATCACCCACACGACCCCAACACCCATGACTCGCCACATGCGGCAAGTATACGGGACACGTAGCCCCCCCAAAAGCCGCCTGATTTCGAGCGCCTTAACGCCGCACCGCGACAATCGAAAGGCGCTCGCGTCGCCGCGGTGTGGTATGGAACTGCCCGACAATACGGGCGTTGTGGGGGGCTGCGTGTCCCTGGCGAATGAAGGCTTCTTGCGTCAGGGTGGAGCGTGGCCAGAAACATCACGGGACGTTACGTCAAGAATCTATCGAGTTGGCGACGCATGGCCGCCGTCGCATGGTCGGCGCCTGACGACCCGACGATTTACGGGACGATCGACCTCGACATGACGCGAGCGCTGGAGTTCTTGGCCAAAGAGTCCGCGCGTGCAGGCGAGCACCTCACCGTCACTCACCTGATCACCAAAGCGCTCGCGGACACTCTTTCCGCGCACCCGGAATGTAACTGCGTGATTCGGCGAGGGCGCATTTTCGAACGCGACGACATCGATGTGTCGGTCCTGGTGGCCGTACCGCCCGAAGACGCGGAGCACGAACAAGAGGCCGATCTATCCGGAGCCATCGTGCGCCAAGCCGACCGTAAATCGATCGCAGACATTGCGAGGGAGATTCGAGAAAGCGCGAAAAAGGTTCGCCGGCACCAAGACCCTCTGCTCGAACGCACCAAGAAGCTGTTCGATCTGCTGCCGCCAGCCGTCATGGGTCCGATGTTGCGCTTGGTGGCTCGATTGCAATACGATTTCAACCTCGACCTCTCGGCGGTGGGAATCCCCAATGATCCGTTCGGCAGTGCGATCGTGACGAGCGTCGGCGTGCTCGGCATCAGCGAGGCGTTTCCGCCGCTTTTGACCTTCACCCGGGCGCCAGCGCTTTTGGCCGTCGGCGCCGTGGAAGACCGACCCGGAGTGCGGGACGGGCAGGTCGTCGTGGTGCCCACGATGCGCATCACAGCGACGTTCGACCATCGCGTCATCGATGGCTTTCAAGGTGGCAAGCTCGCCAAGACCTTCAAAGGCATCATGCTCGACCCTGCCGCTCGCTATGGATGACGGTCGCGTCACGCATCGAATCGGCGGGCTGCCTCCATGCCGACGGCCACGTTGACCCTACTGAGCAGAAAGCCCCCCAAAACGAAGAGTAGCGCAAGCGAGAAGATTCCGTCGCGCTCGGCAGCTCCCGGAATCAGCTTGGGTGTGAATGCGATGAGTAAGGGACCCAAGATGCTGGCGAACTTGCCGACCATGTTGAAGAAGCCAAAGAACTCCGCACTTTTGGAAGACGGCACGAGGCGCGCATAGAGGGAGCGGGACAAGCTTTGGACGCCGCCCTGCACCAAACCGATGGCCACGGCCAGGACGTAAAAGTCGGCTGAATCTTCGAGAAACCGCCAGGCATACACCAAGGCTGCCAGATAAACTCCGAGGCCCCACATGATCGCACGCTTCGGCCCGATCCGGGTGCCAAGGGCGCCAAATCCGAGCGCGGCGGGGAAGGCCACGAACTGCGTCAAGAGCAAAGCGGTGATCAAGGCGCCCTTGTCGAGCCCCAGCACTCGATCGCCGAAGAACACCGCGGTCTTGATGACGGTATTGACGCCGTCGATGTAGATCCAGTACGCAACCAGGAAGAGCACCAACACCTCGAACCTTCGAATCTCGGCGAGCGTATCGCGCAGCTGCTTCAGCCCTTCGCGGATCGCCTGTAGCCTCGGCGCCCGATCTTCAGTCGGAGTTTCCCGAACGCCGATGAGCAGCGGAACCGTGAACACCGACCACCAGGCCGCCACGCTGACGAAAGAGACTTTGACGGCGCTGCCAGCACTCGAAAACCCGAACCAATCGGGCTTTTGCACCATCAACACGTTGAGGGCGAACAGAAGCCCGCCTCCTATGTAGCCGGCTGAATAGCCGAGCGCCGACACGAGATCCAGCTCGTCCTCCTCGGCCACGTCCACCAGCATCGAATCGTAAAAGACGTTGGCCCCCGAAAAGCCCACCGTGCCCAGCCCGTAGAGCAACAGCCCCACCCACCAGTGACCCGCGTGCACCCACGCCAGACCCGCGGTCATCAACACGCCTATGCTGGCAAAAAAGGCTAGAAATTTCTTGCGGCTCCCACCTCGGTCGGCGATGGCGCCAAGCAGTGGAGCCGAAACCGCGATGAGAATGCTCGCGGCAGCCAAGGTCACGTTGAACCAGAACTGGGAGTCCTCTTTGCTCAGGCTTTCGCTGATCGCGCTGTAAAAGACCGGAAAAAAGCCGGCCATCACCGTGGTGGCAAAGGCGGAGTTCGCCCAATCGTAAAGCGCCCACGCGACGACGGGCTTTCGTTTGAGCACGGTGGACAGGCGGGCAGACTTGATCATGCGGCGGGCGCGAACATACCAGACTGGCATCCCGAAGCGATGAGCCCCAAGAACTCGGGGTCGAGTCGGTGATGGAAGGGAGCATGACGTGGAGAACCAAGCAAGAACCGTCGATGTGGCTATCGTAGGTGCGGGCTCTGCGGGCTTGAGCGCCTGGCGCGCAGTCAAAAAGGAAGGCGCTTCAGCGCTGATGATCGATCCAGGTCCATTCGGCACGACCTGCGCCCGATCCGGCTGTATGCCGAGCAAGCTTCTCATCGCAGCGGCCGATGCGGCACACCATGCCCGCCAAGCGCCGCGGTTCGGAGTTCACGCGGCAGAGGTTCGGGTCGACGGACGCAAGGTCCTGGAACGGGTACAAAACGAACGCGACCGGTTCGTCGGGTTCGTGCTCGAGGTGCTCGAAGATGCGAGAGCCGCCGGTGAGCTCCTCGAAGGCAGAGCGACCATCATCGGACCGGGACGACTTTCGGTGGGAGACCAACTGGAGGTCCACTACAATCGGCTGATCGTCGCCACGGGAACGAGGCCGATCGTGCCACGGCCCTATCGCGCGATCGAGGATCTCTTGCTCACCAACGAGGACATCTTCGAGCTACGCGATCTTCCACGGAGCCTTTTGGTGGTTGGGCTGGGAACGATCGGTCTGGAGCTGGGGCAGGCCCTTCATCGGCTCGGGGTGCGAACGACCATGCTCGGGATCGACGGCCTGATAGGCCCCCTGTCCGATCCCGTCATCCTGGAGCAGGCCGAGCGAACGCTG
>JASFKY010000249.1:0-5797 GCA_050118395.1 Myxococcales bacterium
GTGGCTGCCTTCAACGTGATCGCGACCTTGATCATGATCGTGCTCGAAAAGAAGCGCGAAATCGCGATCCTCAAGGCCATGGGCGCCACCGATGCCACCGTGCTCGGTGTGTTCATGGTGCAGGGGGTGGTGATCGGCGTGATCGGGACCTTGGTCGGGGTGGTCGTGGGCGGTGGGCTCGTGGCGTATCTCGACAAGATCGAATTTCCCCTCGATCCGAAGGTATACCTGATCGATCATCTCCCGGTCGTGCTCGACGTGCCGGTGTTCGCGATCACCATCGCCATCGCCCTCTTGATTTGCACCCTATCGACGATTGCGCCGTCGTGGTGGGCAGCTCGCATGCTCCCCGTCGACGGCCTTCGCTACGAATGAAGTCACCACGAATAAAATCGCCCGGGGAGCGGGGCGTGTAGTGATAGGCTCCCCCGCATGAAGACACGGTGGTATTGGATAGGCCTTTTTTGTGGGATTTTGCTGAGCGCTGGGGGGTGCGGCAGCGACGATGGCTCCTCCACCTCGGCGACGAGTGCGAGCGTCGGTTGTGAGAGTGGCACGCTCGACGCGAGCGTCACGCACGTGGACCTGGAGCTGGACGGCGTCATGCGAAGCTACGAGCTTCACGTTCCGCCGAGCTACGATGGCACGACGCCGCTGCCGCTGGTGCTGAGCTTCCACGGGTACACGTCGACCGGTTTGGCACAAGAGGAGAGCACCGAGATGAACGACCTCGCCGACCGCGAGGGGTTTGTCGTGGCTTATCCAAACGGCCTCTATAATTCCTGGAACGCCGGGACCTGTTGTGGGCAGGCTGCCGAGCGCGGCGTGGACGACGTCGGGTTCACCCGGACGCTCATCGAGGACATCGGCACCCGAGGCTGCATCGACCCGCGCCGCGTTTATGCGACCGGCATGTCGAATGGAGGATTTTTTTCGTACCGTCTGGCCTGTGAGGCAGCGGATGTGATCGCGGCGGCCGCGCCGGTTGCGGCCGTGATGGGCATCGACGACGCCTCGTGCATGCCCGCACGGCCGATTCCCATCATGGCTTTCAACGGCACCAGCGACCCGCTCGTTCTCTACGACGGAGGAGGGCTCGGCGCCTCTCCGAGCGTGGCCGAAACCACCGCAGGCTGGATCGATCGAAACGGCTGCACTGGCGAACCCTTCGTCTCCTATCAAAACGGCGATGCGACCTGCGAAACCGCGGATCAGTGCGACGGTGACGCCAGCGTGACCCAGTGTACCATCGAAGGAGGCGGTCACTGCTGGCCCGGTTATCCCTGCCGGCTTGACGGCCTCGGGCAGAGCACCACAGACATCAACGCCAACGAGGCGATGTGGGAGCTTTTCAGCCGGAGCTCGCTTTGAGGCGGTAGGTCGTCGCAGTGGAACCACCCGTCTCGCGCGCCCCCGACCAGGACTTGACGCACCGGGCCGAGCGAGCTACCAAATGCCTCCTTTTGCGGGAATAACTCAGTGGTAGAGTGCAACCTTGCCAAGGTTGAAGTCGTGGGTTCGAATCCCATTTCCCGCTCTAAGAATGGTTCCAGGTGCGGCGAAAGCCGTGAAGGGTCAAGCGGTCGTGAATGCCGGCCGCCTGGAGAGCTCGCTCTATCGGATCTTTCAGGATGACACTCTTGATGTCGGCGGGGTCGACATCATGCGGCACGAAGAGTTCGTTCACACGATCAACGCCACAGGAACCACCATGTATAGACTCGAAGGAGATCGAATCGAGTTCGAGGCCTTCTTCGAATCGGCCTACCTGGTGAGCACGGAGACGACGCGCCACATTCGGACTTTCAATCCAGCCAACCAGATCGGGTCCGACATCGATGAAACCACGACGGAATCGGCCGACGGCTGGGGCTTGTTCGCAGGCATTCCTCGCTACGAGCTCGAGGGTGGCACGCTTCGTTTCCTGAGTCCGATCGATGGAAGCGTGAGAGCCGTACTGCAGCGCGCCAGCTCGAATAATGAGTGAGACGCCGTGAGCGAGAGGACGACTATCGCCTAAGGCATGCAGTTTCTACGCTAGGCTCGCCGACTGTAGTACGCGCTCAGCACGGCGAGAACGGCCTTTTCGATGCCGCTCGTGCGAACGGGCAGAGGCGCGTCCGAAACCTTGAGAATCTGCTTCCCGAGATTCGCGCCGGTGAAGAGTCGGCCGAGGGTAGCCGGGATGTTCTCGAAGCCATGTTGCACATCGATCTCCTGGACGACTTTTCCGTCCTGCACCCACTTGTGGAGGCAAAGCAAGCCCTCGATCGCTCGATCCAGATAGTCGAGGATGATGAAGCCCTGCGCGGTGCCGCGGTTCACCGTCAGCGCGATGTAGTTCTTGATGCCGTAGCGCTCGGACAGGTCCTCGTTGTATTGGGAGATGGCGCCGCAAAGCACCACACGCGCATGCATCGCGATGTGTAAGAGCGCGGCATCGAGGATCTCGCCGCCGACGTTGTCGAAGTAAACGTCGATGCCTTTGGGACACAGCTCACCGATGCGCGCTTCGACGCTCTCGTTCTTGTAGTCGATGGCAGCGTCGAAACGCGCGGTGTTCGTCAGCCAAGCGCATTTGTCCGGGCCGCCTGCGATGCCGACGACCCGGCACCCTTTGAGCTTGGCGATCTGTCCCGCAATCGAGCCGGTGGCACCGGCCGCGCCGCTCACCAGGACCGTTTCGCCCGGCTTGGGCTTTCCGATGTCGAGCAAACCGAAATACGCAGTAAGGCCCGTGACCGAAAGCGCGAGTGTCAGCGCCGGGTCGAGGTGCGCGGGCAACTTGGTCGGCGGCACTCCGTCGGCGCGATTCGGCTCGAACACCGGGTACTCCTGCCAACCGCAAAGCCCGTTGACGATGTCGCCGGGCTTGTACTTCGGGTGCTTGGACTCGATCACCTGTGCGATGCCGCCAGCCCGCATCGGCTCGCCGAGTGGAACCATGGGCATGTACGTGTCCATCGCCATCCACATCCGCTGCGTGGGATCGAACGACAGGTACATAGTCTGCGCACGCACTTGCCCGTCCCGGAGAGGTGCGATGGGCGCTTCCTGCAGCTCGAACAACGACGCGTCGACCATCCCTTGTGGCCGGGCCTTGAGGATCCATTGGCGGTTCATCTTCGAAGTCATCGGGGAGTCCACGTCTCAGCGCGCCAGCGCTCCACCGACGGCGTGGGCGACGATAGCAACAGAGGAGCGCCGTCGAGTCAAGCGTGTGTGCCCGCTCCCCAGCAAAACCAGCTGTGCAGGGTGTCGTCTGCGTTTTCGGCAGACCGCAGCGCGCGCCTACTTGCTCGTCGCCACCCTTGCTTCCCTGGCGGTGCCGTCAAGATCCGCCTCGACGTCTACCTCAGCTACCCCTTCGCCCGGCCCGGTCTTGGCAGCGGCGCCTTTTTCAGCGCCTGCGCCATCTGCCGTCCCCGCGGCTGATTTATTCGTGTTCGCCGGGGAAAACTTCTTGATGTCTTTGGTGTCGTAAGCGGGTGGTGTTTCCCCGTCCTTGGTCACTTCACGCGCCTCTACGAATCCGTGCGCTTCGGCAATCTTTGGCACGACCATCGAATTCCAGATGTCGTTGAGCGGGACATGCTTCAAGAGAGTCTGGGATCCGACCGCGCGCAACAGGCCGCCCTCCGTGAACCGTCTCTTGTTCTCCCCGGCCGTCAGGGCTGCGCGGATGATCTTTTCGAGCTCACTGCGAGGAAGAACCTTTGCGATGCGATCAACCGAGATGCCGTCGACGATGTCCTTGTGGGTAATGAGCTTGTCTTGGAGGGCCCGGTCCAGAACGAAGGCGACATGCTCGGTCGCTCTTTTTGAAGCTTCTGCATCGGAGGCGGGAGCATCCCAGAACTCATCCTCGATGAAGAACTGCCAGAGCGCTTTGTCCGATAGGTAGCGGACGCGATCATCGGGATGGAATAAATCGACGACGGTGTCGGGAGTCGTTTCCTTCTCGTCCAACGCGATCTGCAGATCCTCGCCCGCGGATTCAGATGATTTCTTGACCGCGATTCGGGACTTGATACCCGTGGTGGCGACCAGGATGTTGGCCCGCAAGGATGGTCGATCGCGCAAGCCCACCATGATGGCTGCTGGCGGGAAGTGGCGAATGAAGTCCTCCGGCGTCCGTTGCCCGCATTTCAGCGAACGCTCGACTAGGTGTGCAAGAAAGCGCTCACGCCCGCTTCCAAGTGCTGAGGCGAATGGACTCTCCTGTTCTCCCGACTCTTCGCTCTGTCTTTCCGGTTCAGCCATCGCCCCACCCTCTTTCGTTCACAAAGGAAAATTCTGTTACTATAGTATTATAGGCCGCCACTTCCGCGTCAACGGCCGACTTTTCGCGAGGGTACTCCTCACGACCGGAGAACCTCCCACTTCGGAAGCGCCGCTCTCAAATCCGTCCGCCATCGCATCGCCGAATGCGCCACCACTTTCGGACGCGGCGGCTCTGCAAGGACATACGGCTCAACCCTTCGCTTCTGTCGTAGGCCGCGCTCTCGACCAAGCTTCGGTTGTGCAGCATGAACGCAGCCTCGTGTTTCCACAGGACACCTCCGGACTTGTCGCTGCACGGCCGCAGCGGCGTCCGGCATTTCCCGATGCAGCTTCGATGTTAGCGTGAGCGTCTCTCGAGCACCGAGCGAAAGGAGCGCGCCAATGGACGAAGCTACGATGTATCGCGTCGCCGAGCACACGCTAGACGCATGGAGCCAACAAGACGTGGAGGAGGTGCTTGCCTGTTACACTTCGGATCTCGTGTACGTCGATCCCAACACTCGCGGTCCGGTTGAAGGGGCTGAGAAAATGAGACGCTATCTCACGACCTTGTTCGGACAGTGGGATATGAAATGGCGCCTCAAAGAAGCGTACCTATTCGCGACTGGAGACGGTTGCGCGGTCCTTTGGGACGCTACCTTGAAACCTGCCGGAGCCGAAACAGGAGCGATCATCAGCGGCATGGATCTGGTCCTCGTGCGTGGCGAGCTCATATCGCGCAATGAGGTCTATTTCGACCGCACCTTGCTCGCGTCCTTACAAAGTAGGCCATGATCATGACTGAAGATACAGCTCACATTCATGGCTACTACTCGCCGAACGACTTGTATAACAAGATCATCGATGGGCTCAGTAGACTGGGCAAGGATTTGTCGCAAGTCACGCTCGACGATCTCCAGCCCGTGGATGAGTTTCATATCCGCGGCGATTCAGCGACCCAAGAACTGATCGAGCTCGCGGAGTTCACCGCGGATATGCACATCTTGGACGTGGGCTGTGGCATTGGCGGTTCTACACGTCGGTTGTCACATGAGACAGGCTGCCGGGTGACGGGCGTCGATCTAAGCAATGAATACATCGATGCTGCGAAGAGGCTGACGCAGTTGCTCAACATGCAAGAGCGCGTGAGGTTTCATGCATGCAGTGCGCTCGAGTTGCCCTTCGAGGACGACTGTTTTGATGGCGTGTGGTCACTCCAGATGAACATGAATGTCGAAGACAAGCAAGCATGGTTGAATGAAACCTATCGGGTGCTCAAGCCTGGTGGGCGTGCGGTCTTCTATGAGGTGTGCGCACACACGAACACGGGTCTTCACTTCCCCGTGCCGTGGGCTCAAGACCGCTCCATGAGCTTCCTGGTGCCGCCGGAATCGTTCCGCAAAATCATTGCATCCGCTGGATTTGAAATTGCAGTGTGGAATGACAAGACCGACCTTGCGCGAGAGGCTTTTGCAAATGCGAGGGAGCCCGTGGCAGAGCCGAATCTGCCGGTTCTGGGCGTGTACTTGCTCGT
>JASFKY010000250.1:0-5767 GCA_050118395.1 Myxococcales bacterium
CAAATCGAGTATGCAGGGCTCGGAAAGCGCGCGACATGGGTTGGAGGGGGCGCTCCGTCCCCCGCACGCCCGTGTCGCGCGTTTTCCGAGCCCCGGTCTGGATCGCGGACGCTGTCGCGGACGCTGTCGCGGACACTGTCGCTGACACGGTCCCTGTCGCTGGGCACCGAGGAGCTCGATCCGTGGATCGGAGATCTTGATCCGAGGCCCGAAATTAAGACGGACACTGTACCCGTTACTGGGTCCAGTCTCTGCCGCGCACGCCGGGGGGTCGCTTGATTCCGAATGCGCCGAGGATCGTGGGAGTCACGTCGTAGATCTCGGCACCTTCGATGCGACCCCGTGCTCGGGCGTCTCCGCCGCTCATGACGAAAATGCCCTCCCAGTCGTGATTGCAGCTGTCGGGGCCGGTATCGTTTTCCGTGATGACGCGGCGCGAATGTCCGACCGAGCCGATCGCTCGTAGCTTCAGCTCGTCGAAGTAGACCATCAGGTCCGGCGGAAAGCCGCGGGCCTGCCGATAGTGCTCCTCAGGCACCCGTACCAAGGTTCGAACCGGGTGGCCCTCGTCGTCCCGGACGTCGGCGAGCAAACTTCGAAGCGCCGCACGCGTCGTTCCGAGCTCGCTCGGTGGAACGATTCCTTCGGGCTCGCGGCCTTCCACGTTGATGAATACGCGCGCGTAGTAGCCGCCCTCGGCCCAAGCCCTCGTGCGGGTCCAATCGATTGCCTCGTGGCTCAAAGAAGCCCCGGCCTCGACACGCTCGCGGAGTGTGAGATATCCCCGCTCGATCAACCAATCGTTGATGCAAAACCCGCCGAGCATGGAGCGCGCGCCATGGTCGCTCACCACGAGCACCATGGTGTCCCGACCGGCGAGATCGCAAAGTCGGCCGATGCGCGCATCGAGAAGACCGTAGTACTCACGTCCCAGGTTTTCCCATCGATTGGCTGGCTCGTGTCGTGGGTGCTCCGGATCGATGTGGCGCCAGAACGCATGATGAAAACGGTCGACTCCAATCTCCACCATCATGAGAAAGTCGGGCCGTTTCTCCTTCCAGATGAGCTCGGCGATCTCGAAGTGTTGTTCGGTCATGGACACGATGTCCCGGTAGATCCGGTCGAGATCCTCCGATCGGAAGTGCTCCACGTCGGAGCGGTAGGCTCCGACCCGCTCGAGGATCTCGGACTCCAATGCTCGCGGGAAACACCACGGCGCATCACCTCCAGGCCAGAGAAACCCCGAGATCAGCTGGCCGCGCACGGGCTTTGGCGGAAAGGTCAACGGAACGAAAAGCGGGGCGACCCCGTATCCATGCTCGCCGAGCCAGTCCCAGACGCGTTTGTGCCCGAGCTCCCGGGCATCGACCAAACGAAGACCGGTCTCGTCTGGGATGCGGTTCCGAAACCCGTACAAGCCGAGCTCGCCCGCGTCGCGCCCCGTCACCATGCAAGTCCAGGCCGGTACCGTAATCGGTGGCTCGGAGCTTCGTAGCGGGCCCCATGAGCCACGGTCCATCAAGGCCGACAGGTAGGGCATGGCATCGCGATATCGGTCGAAGACCAACCGCGGCGGCGCGCAGTCGAGCCCGATCACGATCATCGTTCGTTTGGCCATCCGACTGGGCTTCTATAGCGCGCCGGACCTACTTGGGGTCGACCAGGTCGGCCGCTTCGTAGATGGTGCGCTCGAGGTGACTCAGCTCAAAAGGCTTTTCAATTCGTAGGTTTGGGACGCTCTCCAGAAAGTCGCGGGCCCGTTGTGTGAACGCCCCGCCGGTCATGAAGACGATGCGATCGTGAAGGGGCTTGGATCGCTGCAAGGCGGCGCGGTAGACGTCCATCCCGGTCATCTCCGGCATGATCAGATCGCACAGAATCACGTCGTAGGCGTGCTCTCCCATCAGCGCCACGGCTTGTCGTCCGTCGCTGGCCGTGGTCACGTCGTGCTCGACGAGGGCCTTTTGGATGAGCCGCGCAATGACGGGCTCGTCGTCGACCACCAGCACCGACAGCCGTCCGCCTGCCGCCCGCCGGATCGCGCTGATGGACGGAGGGGGAACCGTCAGAGGCCGCTGTGCACGGGTCGCCTTTGGCAATACCACCCTGGCTACGGTCCCTTGGCCCGGATGACTTTGAAGCTCGATCGTTCCTTCGAGCGAATGGACGATCCGTCGACAGATCGACAGCCCGAGCCCGGTCCCGCGGCCGGCCGGTTTGGTGGTCACGAATGGATCGAAGATGCGACGTAGGAGCTGAGGAGGAATTCCGGGTCCGGTATCCTGAACCTCGATGCACACGCGGTCTCGTTCGGTGCTCCGCACTCGGATCGTGATGGTGTTCCGCTCCCGATCTCCCGGGTCGATCGCTTGCGCTGCATTCACGATGAGATTGACGAACACCTGGCCGACGCGAGTTCTCGATCCGCGGACGTAGAGGCTTCCGTCCTCGTACTCGCGCACGACGCGCGCGCGATGTTGGATCTCCGGCTCCGCCAGCCGAATCGCCGAATCGAGCGCCTGCTTCACGTGCACGGTTTCGACCTCGCCTGAGCTCGCCGGGTGAGACAAAGATGCGATTTCGTTGGAAATTATTCGGATCCGCTCCGCCCCTTCGAACGCTTCGCGAACCAGCTCGGCCCGGTCCGCGCTCGCGAGGTCGGTCGAGTCCCGAAGCGAGCGCAGGTGGTTCCACACGAAGGTGAGCGGGTTTTTGATCTCGTGGATGATGCTGGCGGTCAGCGTCCCGATCGCCGACATGCGTTCGGCCAGCAATAGCCTTTGTTGGAGATCGCGTTCCGCCGTCATGTCGACGACCGACACCAAGGCGCGTTCGAAGCGCCCCTCATCGTCGGGCACGAAACGCCAGTGCACGCGCACGTCCCTGGGTTCACGCGCGCAGGTGACGATCGCGGTTTCGAGATGCACGTCGTGCTCGCCTCGGAAGGCAGCCATCAGCACCCGCAGAAAATCCGCTTTCGACTCGGCCGTCAGTAGGTCGGAGGATCTGCGAATGCACTCTTCTGCGCTTGCTGCGCCGACCAAAGAGACGGCGCCTGCGCTGACCCGGTCGATGCCGATGCGATCGAGGCATGCGTCGAGGGCCCGTGGGTCGTTTCGCACCAGGCGCTTGAACTCGTCGGCATCCTCGCAGCCTTGGGACTCGATCCATGCGAGCGGGCCGCTGAAGTCCAGGTCCCAAAGCGCGTTCGGCAACAAGCTCCAGATGCGATCATCGGGATCAGGCGTCGGTTGCTTCGACTGGCGGATGAGACGGACCATGAGATGGGATTACTCGAGCGCTGGGTTCGAGGATCCTAGCGAAGAGAGGCGCCGAGGCCCAGAAGACCGCAAGGACCGGTGGCCCGCGTTACGATCCGAGCGCCTCGAGTGCTGCGCGCGCCTCGAGCACTAGACTCTCGACTCGAGCCCGCGCCTTTTGGGCCGTGGACTTCGCGTCGGATCCACGGTCCAGGGGCTCGCCCAGGTGCACCGCGATTCGGGTCGTAGGTCGGGCGGCTATTCGGGCCATGTGCCTGGCAAACGATTCCTGACCATAGGGAACCGCTGGCGAGTAGGCCAGACCCACGGGAATCACGGGCGCATCGAGCGGTTGCACCGCCGCGAAGACGCCTGCGTGGAACGGGTGTACCGAGTCTCCGGGGAACGTTCCGCCTTCGGGGAAGGCGGCGACCGTCCGCCCCTCCTCGACGCGCCGGCGAATTTCCCGAAGCGCCGCAGCCCCGCTTCGACGGTTGTCCCGATCGACGAAAATCGTATCGCCGTGCTTGGCAAGGCGGCCTAGCAGCGGCCATTGCGCGACATCGTGTCGGCTGACCAAGACCGCCTGAAACAATGCAAGCATCACGCCGATGTCGAGGGCGCTTTGGTGATTGGCCACGACGAGCGCGCCTCGTTGGCTCGATGGCTGACCCTGCACGAGCAGCTCGGTACCGAACAAGCGGAGCGCGCCGCGACTCAGCCGCGCTCGGTACCGATCTGCGAGCGCGTCACGCTCCGCTTGCGGCGTCAGGGCAAGCCTGATCTCGAACGCTCCGAGGATCGTGGCGGACCAACCCATGAATGCGCCCGTGCGCAAGATCGCGCGTACTGGGCTCATTGACGGTGCTCCCCATTTTCGGCTCGCGGTGGCTCCGATTTGGTGGCAGTCTCGGCTCGTGGCGGCATCGTTGGCACCGGGATTCCTCGTCGCTGCACCGTCGATGCGGTGCCCGTTCTTCAATCATACGTTGGTGCTGCTCGTCGATCACGGAGACGAGGGTTCATTCGGCTTCGTCATCAATCGAATCACCGATCTCGACATGAACGATGTCTTCAACGAGGTGGGCCTGCAGGTCGGAGCGGCCGGGCCCGTGCGCGCTCCGGTGCTGCTCGGCGGACCCGTCGCGCCCGAGTCGGGCTGGATTCTCTACGACGCCGAAGGCATTCCGGCTCCTTCCTCCGGGAGTACCATCGCGGTGAGCGACCGGATCGCTTGCAGCGCCTCGCTCGACCTCCTCGAGCGCATTGCGCGCGGCGATGGTCCCGATACGTGCGCGATGATGTTGGGTTATTCGGGTTGGGGCGCCGGTCAGCTGGAGAGCGAGATGAAACAAGGGTCTTGGATTCCCGTCGATCTCGAGTACAGCCTGGTTTTCGAGACTCCCGTCGATCAGCGCTGGGAGGCGGCGCTGGCCACGCTTGGAATCGATCCCGCTCTGGTCATCGACAGTCAGATCGGGAGCGCATAGCTCGTCCACTTGTTCCCCAGCGACTCTGGGGCTAGTGGCACCGATGATGACCCGACGCGTTTGCAGTCGTTTCATGCTGGCCCTGCTGGTGGGGGCTGTCGCCTGCAGTGGCAGCAGCACCGGCAAGAGCGTCAAGAAGACCGGCAAGAGCATGCTCAAGCCCGGCGATGACGCCCGAACGGGATACGAGCGCGCATTGCTCGATTTTCGTCGGGGGGATTGCCTTTCCGCCCAGCCGACCTTCGAGGAAATTCGCCGAGAATTTCCCTACAGCCGCTTTGCTGCCCTCTCCGAGCTTCGCATCGGTGATTGCCAGTTCAAAAACGAGCAGTACCCCGAGGCCATCGAGACCTACCGCCAGTTCGTGCGCGTCCGGCCTTCTCACAAGGAAATACCTTACGCGCGTTTCCGGATCGCGGAAGCCTATTACAACCAGATCCCGGGCGGGTGGTTCATGACGCCTCCGCCCTACGAGCGAGACCAAAGCGCGGCACGGGACGCGCTCATTCAGCTTCGCCGATTCGTAGTCGATTTCCCCAATGATCATCGCGTTCCCGATGCCAACGAGCTCATGCAAAAGTGCATGAGCTTGCTTGCGGCCCACGAGTTCTACGTCGCCCAGTTCTACCTTCAGCGCAAAGCCTATCGCGGAGTGATTTCCCGGCTTCAGGCTCTGTTGACCGCTTATCCCGGCAGTGACGTGGAACCCGAAGCGATGCTGCTGCTCGGGCGAGTCTACATGGAAACCGAAGAAACCGAGGCCGCTCGGGACACCCTCAACGAGGTGATCCAGCGGTTTCCGGACAGCAGCGAAGCCAAGCGGGCCAAAGCTCTGCTCCGAAAGTTGGGTTGAGGTCGATCGCGCTGATTTCTGGCCAGCGGTTGGGCCGATCGATACCTTCCGCCCATGGCACCTTGGGCTCAAACGCTGCTCGACGCAGCCGATGAACACTATGACCGCGGCGACTACCCCCTCGCGCAACCCTATTACGAAAAGCTGGTGCAGCAGGGGCTCCG
>JASFKY010000251.1:0-5730 GCA_050118395.1 Myxococcales bacterium
GGACACGAGCACTGGAGGGTCAAAGGGATTGCGCTGGTTCTCGGACTGATCGCTTTCGGGGTCGTCTTTTGGCGCATCGCCCGCATCGCCAAAGCGCATCTGGGGCAATCCGAGGCAGCCCTGGACGGCTGAACGCTTCGTAGTAGAGTCCGGCCGGTGCTTACGAGGAGGTTCATAGCCAGTGCTGCGGTGATGGCATGCGCGCTGATGGCGTGGCCCGCCGAGGGCAAGGCCGAGCCCGAGAACTGGCATGCCGCCGCGCTCGGCGGCGGGGAGCTCACCATCAACCCGGGGCAGCTCACGGGGCACGGATGGGCGTCGTTCGACAGCGTCGGCCAAGGAATCGTCGGCAATGGCGATCTTCATTTGTTTTACAACACGACCAAGCTTCACGCGGGGATCGAGCGGCTGACGTTTGCCGATGGAAAGCTCGCGTTTTTCAGCTTCCTCGAGGGCGAAGCGGTCATTTCTCAGCTCCTCAACGACTACTTCCAAAACGGAAACCGAATCCGCGAGTACGGCTTCAAATCGAGCTACATCCTGCTCAACACCAAGCTGCAGTGGTACCCGGGCAAGCACCAGACGATCGAGCTCATCGCGTCTGTGAGGCACTGGTGGTTCGGGCCGAGGGGTAGCACTTCGGATAGCTACGTCCTTCCTCTGAACACCTGGGTGTTCGAACCCCGCATCGGTTACAACTACTGGAACATCGACGTTCCCTCGTACGAATGGGAAGCCCACCGAATTTTCCCGCGGATCAAGGGCTTTGCCATCGGCATCGACGGCGGCTTCGACGTCCGCTCAGACGTGCGTGTGTGGGGCCTGAACGACGGCCGCAACGATCCCGGCAAATTGATCTACAGCGTCAGCCAGTGGCTACGCGCCGGCTGGCAAGTCGCGCCGCTGGTTCGCTTGCAGCTCGAGGAATGGGGAAACTACGGTTGGAGACAGGACGACATCACGCGCCGGCGCGTAGGCGGTGTGAACCCTTATGTCGTCCCGGTGCCGGGCCTTCCTTGGACGGGGCTGATTTCGGAACGCCTGGTGGCAGGGCTGCTTGGTTTGCATCTCAAGGCCAAGGAAAGCTCGCCACACGAGTTTGGCATCTTGGTCGGAGGCGGCGCCTTCAACGACGTCAATCGTGTCGGCGCTTTGAGCACCTATGGGGGCGCCGGCGGCGTGTCGTTGCACGGAGACTTGCGGTTCGGTCCAACCGGCCGCTATCAGTTGAACATCCGCGTCAGCTACGGCTTTCCCGTCTCATGGCTTTACGACGCGCCCTATTTTGCGGGGCTCGTCGCGTTTGGCGCGCGGCTCTTCTGAACCGGAGCGCGACCGAGCTCAGAGCTCGACCCGCGCGCCGACCTCCACCACCTGCTCCGGAGGGATCTTGAAAAACCGCGTGGCGTCCATGGCATTTCGCGAGAGAAACGAAAAGATGGCTTCGCGCCAAAACGACATCGCCGGACGCCTGTGGGGCACGATGCTTTCCCGGCCAAGGAAGAACACCACCTCGTCGAGCTCGAAAAGCAATCCTTCCTCTCTCGCCAGCGCGAGCGCGTACGGAACGTTGGGTTCTTCCATGTATCCATACTGGACCGAGATGCCCCAAAATCCATGACCCAACGGATAGACTTGGACTTTGTCAGCCCGGTCGACGCGGGGAACATGTCTCGTTTGAATATTGAGGATGGCGATCTGCGCGTGCAGCACCTTGTTGTGCTGGAGATTGAGCAGAAGCGCAGGCGGCACCCCGAGTGGGCGACTGGCCAAGTAGACGGCCTTGCCGGGGACTCGAGTTGGAGAGCGATCGGCGACTTCTTTGATGAACTGATCGATGAGCGGAGCTCCGCCGTATACCCTTTCGGCAAGCACCCTCCTCCCCTTCCTCCACGTCGTCATGATCCCGAAAATGACGGCGCCCACAGCGAGTGGAAACCACGCGCCGTGCGTGATCTTGCTCGCGTTGGCCGCGAAGAACGCCAGGTCGACCACCAAGAACCCAATGGTCAGTGGAACGAGGAATTTCAAGCTCCAACCCCAGCGACGTCGCGCTACCGAAAAGAAGAGGATGCTCGTGATCGTCATCGTGGCGGTGACCGCCACACCATATGCGGCGGCAAGCTGGCTCGAGCTGCGAAAACCCAGCACCAGCGCGATGACCGCGATCAGCAGAATCCAATTGACCTGAGGGATGTAGATCTGCCCGATCTCGCTTTCCGAGGTATGGATGATCTTCATCCTGGGCAGGTAGCCCATTTGAATGGCTTGCCGGGTCAGTGAAAACGAGCCCGAGATCACGGCCTGCGATGCGATCACGGTGGCCATCGTGGCCACCACGATGAGGGGGATCGTCGCCCAGTCAGGCACGAGCGCATAGAAAGGGTGCTCGACGGCCTCCGGCCGATGGAAGAGCACGGCAGCCTGCCCGAAGTAGTTACAAAGCAACGAAGGAAGCACGAAGCCATACCAAGGAAGGCGAATGGGCTTTCTGCCGAAATGTCCCATGTCGGCGTAGAGCGCTTCGGCACCGGTCACGACCAGGAACACCGCCCCAAGCACCAAAAAGCCCTCCACCGAATTTCGGCGCAAGAAGTCAATGGCGTGTGTGGGCAGGACGGCCGCCAGCACTTGCGGCGCCGCGACCAGATTGACCACGCCCAGGACAGCGAGAATTACGAACCATGCGGACATGATGGGCCCGAACAGCGTGCCGACTCCCCGTGTGCCGAGCCGTTGCACCAGAAACAAAGCGATGAGCACACCAAGGGCAATGGGGACCACCCAGCGTTTGAGCTCCGGGAAAGCAATGCCCACGCCCTCGATGGCGCTGACCACGGAGATCGCAGGCGTGATCATGCCATCGCCATAGAGAAGCGCCGCGGCGAAGAGCCCGATCGCGATCAGGAACCGATGCGCTCGCTTGTGGCGTTCGGTTTCCTCCAGCTGGGCGGTCAACGCGATGACGCCACCCTCGCCCCGATTGTCCGCACGCAAGATGAAGCCGAGATACTTGATGCTGACGACGAGGATGAGCGCCCAGAACATGAGCGACAGCACTCCGAGGATGTTGGGCCGGCTCGCCTCGATGCCATACTCGCCGTGAAAGCACTCTCGAATCGCGTAGAGCGGGCTCGTCCCGATGTCGCCATAGACGATTCCCACCGCGGCGAGGGATAGGACCGCGAGCCGCTTGCCATGCGGGTCTGGCGGGCCGGTTGGCTGGGGCTTTGGTTTGGAAGGCTCGGATTCGGGTTTCGAATCCGATTCATCTCCGTTCTCCCGAGCGGCCATGCCATAGAACGCACCAAAAAGCGGGCCTGGTCAAGCACTCGGTACAGAGCGGCGTCTTGCATCCGTCGCTTCGCAGACTATCGATCCTGCGTAAAGGAGATATGAAACATGAAAATATCTTATTGGGGTCTCATCGTTGCGGTTTTGTTTCTTGGACTCAGCACGGCTTCGGCCGACGAGGGTAAGTCCGAAGAAAAGCAAGCCGAACAAAAGCAAGAGGAACAAAAGCCAGACGAGCTGTCCCAGCAAGTCGAGCAGATCAAAAAGCAGTGGCAGGAAAAGGATGATTCCTTCATGCCCGCGCTGAAGAAGGCATACGGATACGCGATCTTTCCCGAGGTCGGCAAGGGCGGCTTCATCGTTGGCGCCTCTCACGGCAAAGCGGAGGTATACGAAAAGGGCAAGCTGATCGGGCACGCCAAGATGACGCAGACCACCATCGGGGCTCAGGTGGGCGGACAAACGTTTGCCGAGGTGATTCTCTTCAAGAACAAGAAGGCCTTGGACCGCTTCAGGAACAGTAAATTCGAAGGCTCGGTCGCCGCAACGGCCGTCGGCGGAAAGAAGGGCGCCGCTGCAGCCGCCAAGTACAAGGATGGCGCGGCGGTCATGGTGCTGCCGCTCAAGGGTGCGATGGCCGAGGCAGCGGTGGGCGGCCAGAAGTTCAAATTCGAGCCGCTGGGCAAAAAGTAACGTTCTTCGCACGCGTAATGTGATGGTCGGCGCCTGAAGATGAACCGGTTTTTCAGGCCCGACCCGCTCCAGTGTTAGCGTGCGGGGCCAGTCATGAGCGAGGCTTCGGGCAAGGCACAGGAGGCGTGGGAGTTTGCCGGTTGGGGTCGCGCCGAGCGAATCGTCGACCTCGCCGACACGCACCTGCCGATCACGAGGCTCGATCAGCCCAAGAAGCATTTACTTGGGACGTGGCGGGCCACGGCCATTTGCGGCAACGACATCACCTCGAGCGTGCTCTACGTCTCGGCCCTGTGCGCGGCTCAGGCGGGCGCCCTGGCCCCCATCGTGCTGGTCATCGTTGCACTGGTTCTCTACCTATACCGCAAAGTGTACGCGGAGGTCGGGAGCGCCCTCCCGCTCAATGGGGGAACGTACACCGTCCTGTTGAACACGACCAACAAGCGAATCGCCGCAGGCGCCGCTTGCCTCACGCTTCTTTCTTACATCGCCACGGCAGTCATCAGTGCAAGCGAAGGCATGCACTACGCCCACAACCTGTGGAGCGAGCTCGACGTCACTTGGGCCACCATCGGCGTCCTCGGCTCCTTTGCAGTGCTCGGCATCATCGGGATTGGGGAGTCGGCGGTCGTGGCCTTGGCCATCTTCGTTTTTCACCTCTTGGTTCTGACGATCCTCGCCGTGTCCGCGGCGATCGTCGTGGTGCGTGACCCCACCCTGCTGGTCGCCAACTGGCACCTGCCGTCGACCACGAGCATTCCGCATGCCCTGTTTTTCGGTTTCGCCGCTGCGATGCTCGGCATCAGCGGTTTCGAAAGCTCGGCGAACTTCATCGAGGAACAGGAGACCGGCGTCTTCCCGAAGACGCTTCGAAACATGTGGATCGCCGTGTCGATCTTCAATCCATTGATGAGCCTGCTCTCGCTCGGCTTGCTACCGCTGGCCGAGATCCAACGAGTGCCGCCGGACCTTCTCGCCAAAATGGGCGAAGTGGCCGTGGACCGACGTCTCGGTCTCCTGGTCAGCTTGGATGCGGTGCTGGTGCTTTCGGGAGCCGTCCTCACGAGCTTCGTCGGCGTCACCGGCCTGGTGCGCCGCATGGCGCTCGACCGCACGATGCCTCAGTTCCTGCTTCGCGAAAACAAATGGCGCGGCACCAACCATTGGATTTTGCTTGGCTTTTTTGAACTGTGCGTGTCGATTCTCTTCATCACCCAGGGCGACATCTCCTCACTGGCCGCGGTGTATACCTTGGCCTTTTTGAGCGTCATGGCGCTCTTCGCAGCTGGGAACATGCTGCTGAAGGTCAAGCGAGGCAGGCTTCCCAGAGCCGTTCGCGCCAGCTGGCCGACCGTGACGTTCGCGCTCTTCGCCGTGATCCTGGGCTTGCTCGGAAACGTGCTGCTCGATCCGATCAACGTCGAGATCTTCCAGATCTATTTCCTCGCAGCGGCTTCGGTCGTTGCGATGATGTTTCTGCGCCGCCAGATTCTCAAACTCCTGTTGTACGTGTCGCGGTCGGTGGTCGAAAAGCTCGGAAGCGCAGCGAGCAAGATTCACGAATCGGTCATCCGCGAGATCCGGCGCATCGATGAAAGCGCCGTGGTTTTTTTCACGCGCGGCGACAACATCGTCACTCTGAACCGGGCCGTCCTCTACGTGCTTTCGAACGAGCAGACGTCGAACCTCAAAGTGATTCACGTCTACGAGGACGAGAACAAAATCCCCGCCGACCTCGCAAAG
>JASFKY010000252.1:0-5721 GCA_050118395.1 Myxococcales bacterium
GGTGAGCGGCCTCGATCTGACCAGAGCGATCAAAGGAAACCCTTCTCTCCGTCACATCCCAGTAATTCTTCTCACTGCCAGAGGAGAGAACGAGGCAGCGCTCGAAGGATACGACGCCGGCGCTGACGACTTTGTCTCGAAGCCATTCCACACAAAGGTCTTGCAGGCACGAATTGCTGCTCATTTGAAGATGCGAGGCCTAAGCCTCCAGCTAGCGGACCAGGCGAGACTCGCCTCCGCTGGAACGCTTGCCGCTGGACTCGCCCACGAGGTAAAGAATCCGCTCAACGCAGCGGTGAACGCGGTAAAGGTTTTGGAGAAGGGCGGTTCCTCGCGCGTCTCCAATGAGAGACTGATGGCCGTAGTAATCGACGCACTCGCGCGAATCGACGCGATCATTTCTGCACTCGATGCCCATGCGCGTCCCGCCGATGGAGATGACCTAGCACCTTGCAACATTGAGAAGGCGGTCGAATCCACGCTAAACCTGCTTGCTCATAAACTCCAAGAGCGCGTGAAGGTTCACAAGAGCTACGAAACAACAGGCGACGTCTTCGCACCTGCACGGGCGTTCAATCAGGTATTGCTCAACCTGGTCGACAACTCCATCCGTTCTGGAGCTGAGAACATCTGGATCGACGTTCGGCAGAGTCAAAAGCAGATCTCGGTGTCGGTCGCGGACGATGGCCCTGGCGTGCCGCCCGACCTGGTGCACCGCATTTTCGACCCCTTCTTTACAACGAGAGTGGAAGGGGAAGGGACAGGACTCGGCCTGCACCTGAGCAGAAGAATCGCACGGGAGTGTGGGGGTGAGCTAAGATATGAGCCGAGGCCCGGAGGGGGGGCCCGCTTCGTGATGGAGATTCCGGCGATGGAGCAGGCGGCATGACTGCGCACATTTTGTTCGTCGATGACGAGGAGCCGAATCTCGTTGTCTTCGAGGCAGTCTGCGGGGACGACTTCCCGGTGCTCACCGCGTCGAGCGGATCGGCGGCCCTCGAGCTCATGAAGGACCACGAGGTCGGGGTCGTGCTGACCGACCAGCGGATGCCGGGAATGACGGGAATCGAGCTTCTCGAAAAGGTCGAAGCGGAACATCCGGATGCGATTCGTTTGCTGATCACGGCCTATTCCGATCTGCAGGCCGCAGAGGATGCGATCAATCGGGGCCACGTCCGCCGTTACATGCGCAAGCCGTGGGAACCGGAAGTCTTGCGGGCCGAGCTCCGCGACGCGATCGACCTCTATAATCTCAACACTCGCGTCAAGGAGCTCGAGCAACGGCTACTGGACACCGAGCGAGCCTATTCGGTGAGCGTCTTGGCAGGCGGTCTCGCAGAAGAGCTTCGGAATCCGGTCGGATGGATCCGGAACAACCTGACCGTGATCGAGACCTCGGTGGAAGCCGCAGTGGCCGCGCTCGAGGAAGAGAAGCCCAACGTCACACGCGCGCGAGGGACGCTTGCCCAGGTGGCCAACGCGGTGACGGATGCACGCGACGGAGCGAAACGAATCCTCGAGTTGATCGAGGAGATGGCGAAGGCACCTGAGGAGGCGCCCGCCGAGGTCGTCGACCTCGCCGATGCAGTTCGCGTGGCGCTGAGAAAGGCCGAAAGCAGTGGGCTTCGTGGGCGTGCCTTGATCGAAGTGACCACGGGGGTCGAACCCAAGGTCATGGCCACGCGCACCAATCTCGTGCAGATCGCGCTCAACTTGCTCGCCAACGCGATTCAACGAGCCGCCAGCCGGCAAGATGCCCAAGGGGTCGTTCGCGTCTCGACCGCGATGAAGGAAGGCGAGGCAGTGCTCGACGTCTCGGACAACGGGGCGCCCATCACCGGCGACCCCGAGTCCGTGTTCAAGCCATTTGGCGTGGGCGGCCGACTGCAAGGCACAGGCGTGGGATTGGCGATCTCGAAACGGATTGCCGAAGAGCTCGGAGGTCGGCTCGAAGTGGCTTCGACCGATGACCGTGAAACCCGCTTCCGCCTGACGCTTCCCGCCTCGATCAACGGTCGAAGTCACTGACGGGTCCTGTCGCCCGCCGGCGCAGCGCTACTTCACGGCGTAACCGGTGGCCCGAACGACCGCTTCCAGGTCTGACGGGGGTACGGAGCCCTCGACGATGGCGCGGCTGGGCTCCAGCGTGACGGTGACCGAGGTGACACCCTCGGTATCTCGAAGCGCGCGCTCGAGCTTGCGAACGCAGTTGTTGCAGCTGAGCCCTTCGACTTCCAATGTGACGGCGGTCGGCGCGACGGACGCTCGGCGGCGTTGCCAAGCCCTGCGCGCATCGTCGATGGCAAAGTGGACGAAGAGTCCCGCGAGCGCCAAAGCCGAGACCCAGGCCCACCAGGGATGCCCGTGCTCGTGAACCATCGTTCCCAAGGCTCCGAACGGAATGAACGCGTCGTACACGTAAGCCATCCCCACACTCCCGACAATCACGGTGGTGAGGTATACGGCAAGGACGCGGGTTCCAAATGCACGCTTGACGGCGCCGATGGTAGCGACATTGGTGGCCGGACCCGCCATCAAAAAGACCAATGCAGCGCCGGTGGGCATGCCCTGTGCGATCAAGGCCGCGGCGATGGGCACGGAGGCCGTAGCGCAAACGTACAATGGAAGCGCGATCAACAGCGCAACGAGGCCTGCCAGTGCGGCGTGCATGCCAGACCACCCCTGCATCGCACCAGGAGGAATCCACGCGGTGATCGCCGCCGATGCAATGACACCAAACAGGATCCATTTCCAAATGGGGCGAATCACGTCGAGCATGTGCTCGAAGAAGCCCATTACGGAGCGCGGCGCGGCCGGCTCCTGAAGCGCGGTCAAGTCGCCTGCTTCGGTGTGCAAGGCCTCGGTGGCCGCCCCGCCTACGAGGCCCATGACCAAGGCGCTGGCCCATTTGTAGATGGTAAATGGCCAGCCGAGAAAGGACGCGCTGACGAGCATCGAGTCGACGCCGGTTTGCGGGGTGCTGATGAGAAAGCCCACGGCCGCACCATCACTGGCACCATCTTTCTTGAGGCCGAGACCCGCAGGAATCACGCCGCAAGAGCAAAGAGGTAACGGCACGCCGAGGGCGACGGCCTTGCCGATGCCCGAAAACCCGCGGAACTGCCGGCGCGCGAAGTCCCGTGGCAGCAAAACGTGCAGAACGCCCGCGACCGCGGCTCCCAACAAAAGCCAAGGCGAAAGCTGCAACCACACCTGCCACATGGCGTTCAGCATGCGATCCATATGGGTCTGCTGGGCGATGCGTGCAATCGGTCGTGCTGCAAAAGCGTCAGAGGCGGGGTGAGTGTCCCCAGAGGGCGCGGAGCTGCATGGAGGCGGGGTGAGGCTCGCCACGGAGCCAGGCGACGCCGCCCTTTTTGAAGTGAAGCCAGGAACCATGAGGGCTGCCAGTCGTGAGCAGGGACACGGCATCGCTCAGCCAGGGCTCGTGACCCACACAGGCGACGCGCTTGCCTTTCAAGCTCGCAAAGAAATCGCGCTCGGGGGGCTGCGCCAAGCCTTCGGCGGCCCGCACGGGCCCGCCCGTGATCGGTTCGAGCAGCTCCGCGGTTTGGACCGCCCGCAGCCAAGGGCTGTGGTAGAGGCGATCGAACTGAAAACCGGCCCACTCGAGGCTCTTCACCATCGCTTCGAATCGATCACGGCCCTTGTCGGTGAGCGCCCGATCCGCGTCACGCAGGCCCGCCCTCCTCTCTTCGGCGATCGCATGGCGAATCAGAAACAAGTCCATCGACGATCAGTCTGTATCGAAACCGTTGAGCTTGAAACCCGCGGCCCTGAGCAGGGGCTGCTCGCGTTCGAGGTCCGCTTGCGCCAGGGGATGCGCCGCGAGCCAACTCTCGTCGAAGCTGAGCTTGAGCTTGTTGCCGCTCACACTGAGCTCGGGCAGCGCCACGACTCGCGGATCGCGGTTTCGGTTGAGGAGCACGGCCAGACGCAGCAACACGCACAAGCGCTTGGCGGACTGACGGAGCTCGGGCGGAAGAGATTCAAAATAGGAATCGTCGAGCTTGCGACGATGGCCGCGGACCAAAGCCGCCACGAGCGCCTGCTCGTCGCGAGAAAAGCCCGGCAAGTCGGACTGAGCAATTAAATAGGCGCCGTGCTTGTGGTGACCCGTGTAGTTCACAGCGAGACCGATTTCGTGGAGCTGGGCCGCCCATGCGAGCGCGTGCTTGGCGCCGACCGATCGGAGACCCCAGTCGTCCGACACCTGCTCGAGCAAACCGAGGGCCGTGGCCTGGACTCGGTCCGCGTGAGCTTGGTCGATGGAGTAACGCGAAGCGAGCATCCGGATGGTACGGTCTCGGGGGTCCTCGTCTTGGATGCGACCGAGCATGTCGTACAGCAGCCCCTCCCGGAGCGCGGTAGGCGACACCCACATCTCGTCGATGCCGAGTCGCTCGAAGGTCGCGCTCAAGATCGCGACTCCCCCGGCAAAGACGGGGCGGCGGTCCGCGTCGAGCGCCGGCAGGTCGAGCCGGTCCAACCGGCCTGCGGTGATCAAGGCTTGCTCCAGCTTGCCCAAGCCCTCCGAGGTGATGGTGCCGTGCGCCCAACCGGCTTCGTTCAAGATGTCCGCCACGGATCGAATGGTGCCCGAAGCGCCGATGGCGCGGTCCCAACCTTGCCTGCGAAGCCGAACCTCGACCGGCTGAAGCTCGAGCCCTGCAGCCAGCTTGGCGCTATTCATGCGCTTGCGGCTGATCTTGCCATCTTGAAAGAACTGCTGGGTGAAACCGACGCAGCCCATGTACATGCTATGGACGGCCACCGCCTCGAAGCCGTCGCCGATGATGCACTCGGTGCTTCCGCCGCCGATGTCGAGCACCAGACGCCTCGCCGGGGCCCCGGCAATCCCGTGCGAGACGCCGAGGTAAATCAAGCGCGCTTCTTCACGACCGGTGATGATTTCGATGTGATGGCCGAGCGCCTCGCTGGCGTCGTGCAGGAACTCGTAGGAGTTACGGGCCTTTCGGAGCGTATTGGTGCCGACCGCGCGCACCTGCTCGGCGCCGAAGTCACGCAGCCGCTGACCGAAGAGGCGCAAGCACGGAAGCGCTCGCTCTTTGGAGTCCTCATCGAGCGAGCCGTCATCTCGCAGGCCAGCCGCCAGACGGACAGGCTCCCGAATCCGATCGACGATCTGTACGCCGCCGTGATCGACTCGAGCGATCACCATGTGAAAGCTGTTGGACCCGAGGTCCACCGCGGCCAGCGATTCCATTTTCGCCCCGCGTGTAACTTACCTCAGTTTGCCAATCACGCTGCCGCTTTTTGGCGATCGAATGCGTCGAGTGAAAAGCTCGGCTTCTGGTCGCGCGATCCGTCGCGCAGCTCAGCGTTCGATGTAACCGAGAGCCTCGAGGTGAGCGGCCACATCGTCTTCGAGCTCGACGGAATCGGCTGCCACCGCGTCCTTGCGTGCATGTGCGCGTTGCTGCAGCAAGGTCTTGGTCGCCATGCGCACCTGCTCTGGTGCGTCGTGCGCCAGGTTCCGCTGCTCAGCAGGGTCCAGATCGACCCGGTAGAGCTCCACCGGTTTGAGCCCGCGCGGGTTGCCCGGGTTTGCAGTGATGAGCTTGATCTCGTCGGTGCCTTCCAGTTGCCGAACGGATTCGAGCACGTTTCCTTCGTGGCTCTCCTCGGCGTAAATGACGTCGGTCCCGGTGAAGATATCTCCGCCTTGCACGCCCTCGG
>JASFKY010000253.1:0-5688 GCA_050118395.1 Myxococcales bacterium
GCACGGCAGCTACGTTCTCGGTCTCGCGATTGGCGTAAAAGGTCACGTCCACCCAGGCTTTGTCCCCTGGGCTGAAACGGACCTCGCTTCCTTCCGTGCCCCGCAATGCGACGGAGCGCACGACGACGTCCGCATCGCGTGCTTCGCCCATCTTGGCCCGTTCGCGGGCAAGATAAGTCTGGATGACCTCCGACGTGGTGCCATCGGCCACGATGGACCCCGCATCGAGAAGCACCGTCCTCGAGCACAGGTCGGACACGGCCTTGAGATTGTGCGACACGAAGACGACGGTGGCCCCACCTTTGGCCACGCTACGCATTTTCTGAAGGCTCTTTTGCTGAAAGACGAAGTCGCCCACGCTCAACACTTCGTCGATGACCAAAATGTCTGGATCGAGATGTGCCGCCACTGCGAATCCCAGCCGCGCGTACATGCCGGACGAGTAGCGCTTGACCGGGGTGTCGATGAAGCGAGCCAACCCGGCAAAGTCCACGATCTGATCGAACTTCCGTGCGACCTCGGCGCGGCTCATTCCGAGTATCACACCGTTCAAGAATACGTTTTCCCGCCCCGTCAGATCTTGGTGAAAGCCGGCGCCCACCTCGATGAGCGCTGACAGGCGCCCGTTGACGGTCATGCGACCCAGTGTCGGCGTCATGATGCCTGCGAAGTGCTTGAGCATCGTGCTCTTTCCCGCTCCGCTATGGCCAATGACACCGAGCGCCTCACCTTGTCGAACCTCGAGGCAAATGTCGTTGAGTGCCCAAAAGTCCCGGGCGTCCTCTTGAGCCGGGCGGCGGATGATTTTCCGTGCCATCGCGGGAACCAGGTCCCGCAATGCGGTGAAGTTTTCCCCCAGACGGAAGCGCTTGGATACATGCTCTAATCGAATGGCAACGTCATCCATGGTCAACCTTAGATGCGGTCGGCAAAAATCGGCTCCGATCGTTGGAACAACCGCCACCCGCCGGCAAAGATCAAGATGGAAACGGCCGCGCTGTACCCAATCCAATGCAAATCGGGCGCGGCGCGAAGAACCACGGCGGACCGCAGCCCCTCGAGAATCGGAGCGATCGGATTGAGAAGCAGCCAAAACCTCCAATCGCCGAACATGTCGACGTCATAGATCACCGGCGTGAAGAAGATGGCGAAAGTCAGCAACACTTCCACGATGTACTTGACGTCGCGAAAAAACAGATTCGCGGCAGCTAGGGCGACTCCGAGCCCTGCGACGAGCAAGACCAACAACGCGACCAGCACGGGAACCCACAGAAGCATCAGGCTTGGTTTCACCCCGAGCCAAATGAGAATCCCGATGAGCGGAACCATCGCAACGAGCATGTCGAACAGACTCGACAGAACGGCGGAAACCGGAAAGGCGATCCGGGGGCAGTTGATCTTGGTCACGAGGTTGATGTTGGTGGTCAGGCTGGCCGTGGCAAATCGGATGCCGCCGACGAAGAACGCCCAGGGCACCGCTTTGACCGCCAACGAGGCGAGATTGTCCGGCGGGAGCGGAGTGCCAGACAACTTCGACATGCCAACTCGAACGACCATGCCAGCGCCGACGATGATCATGGGCATCAGCACCGCCCACAGAAGCCCCATCACCGACTGCTTGTATTTGATCTGAATGTCCCGCCAGGTCAGAACGAACAGCAAGTCGCCCAGCACGTGAGACCGTCTCTTCACGACGCGCCCGCGCATCTCCCCCGTGGCCCTGCGATTGCCGCTCGGCAGCGTTTGCGGGGCTGGGTCGGCCAGCTCAGCCTGAGGCTTCATCCCCAACATGATTGGATAATTGATCGGCGTGCGCAACGACGGGTCGTTGGTTCTGCATAACAAATCGGCTGGCAGTGGCAGCCCTGGGTCTCAGCCCTCAGATCGAGGGTGACGCGCCTGCCAAATGCTCGCCTGGGCCGCATTGAGTCGCTTGGTCGCCGCGGTTTTGCCTCGCAAGAGGCATTGTCGCTGATAGCGGCGCAAGAAACGTCGGAACTCGTCGTCGCCATATCGCGGTGCTCCCTCGAGCATGCTCTTGACATAGCCCCACCACATGGCCATCCCGCCCACGACCAGGGGCGGCCGGGTCATGCGAAAGACCGCGCTTGCGGTCATGTACACGGGTGAGGTGCCCATGAAGTACTGCCCGAATCCCCACCGAAGCCGCCCGGTAACGAAGCCTTTGTGGCTCGATCCCATGGGGCGGAGGTGGATGAAGCGCAGATCCGGCTCATCGTAGCTTGCAGCAACCCAACCGAGCATTCGGCAGCGATGCCCATCGATACCATCCCACATGACCTGATGGACGAACCCGCCGATGTCCTCGAAGCACTGCACACGATAGAACTTGGTCATGCCCACGGAGTTCTCGTCGCCGCATTTTTCGCTCACCAGCTTTCCGTCCAGAAGCATGTAGGGCTTGCCGGAGCATGTCCCGAGGCGTGGATTCCCCTCCATCTTGTCCATCAAGATCTGGAAGTAACGCGGCGGCAATTCCAGATCCAGGTCGAGCTTGCAAATGAAGTCGAAGTCGTGAGGGTTGATCGTTTCATAGCCTGCGTAGAAAGCATCGATGACGCCGGGCCCCACCTTGCGCGAGCCACGATTGGCACGGGTCACGATCTGGATGTACTCGAAACGAGATGCCCATTCCCGAAGGATGTTGGGCGTATCGTCGGTCGACCCATCGTCGACGATCACCCACAGCGCGGGCGGCTCCGATTGGCCGGTCACGGTCTTCAGGGTGCGCTCCATATACTGGGCTTCATCCCGGCAGGGGCTGATCAAACAATAACGCCGGCCTGCTTTCACAAGGTCACTCCGTGGCTACGACACCAGTTTAGCAAAATGAACAGAGACCAGACGCGCGACCAATACAGACCGGGAGCGCCACGCTGATAGCTGCTCCAAAGTCGGTCAAGGGCGTCGGGACGAAGCCCGGCGCCCCTCACGAGCTCGTGATCGGCGAAGGTCGCGTCCATGATATGTCTGACGTTCCGTCGGCACCATACGTCTAAGGGAAGGACGAAACCGCTTTTGGGCCGGTCGAAAATGGTGGGATCGACGCCTGCGAGTCCAAGCTCCCGAAGAAGTCGCTTTTTGCCTAGCGGCTCGAATCGCGTGGCATCGCTCAGCACGGCCAAGGCTTCGATGATGGTGTAGTCGAGGAGCGGAACCCGAACTTCCAAGGCCACTGCCATGCTTGCCGCATCCGTGTCCCGAAGAAGCCGTTCGCCGAGGAACAAGCACTGCTCCAAGAGAGAAATCCCACCGAGGAGCCCGCAATCGGCCACTTCCTCTTCGAGCTCGCGAGCCTTTGCCGCCGGAAGGCCATGCTCCGTGGCCGAGCTTCGGACCGCGTCGAGCTCTTCGAGAAACGACGCCGTGAATAGCCCATATGAGACCTGATACATCTGGACGAGGTCCCCGCGAGTAGCCAGGGCATCGCCGAGCTTGCCCCACCGCGTCTGCGGCCGGACTTCGCCTGGCCGTCCAGTCTTGAGTCGTGTCACCGCGGCCGCTGCGCCTCTCAGCCAAGATTCGGGGAGTGGGGACAAGTGGCGACTCCACCTCACCGCCTTAGGCAGGTCCCGAAAGCTGGCATACCCGCCAAAAAGCTCGTCCCCACCAGTCCCCGCGAGGGCCACAGTCAAACCGGCTTCGCGCACGGCGCGGCTCACGAAATAGGTGTTGATCGCATCGAAAGTCGGCTGATCGATGCACCCGAGCGCGTCCGTGAGCTGATTCGAGAAATCGTGTTCGGTGAGGCGAATGTCGTGGTGGCGGCTTCCAATGGCTTCGGCGACTCGTCTGGCATACGGCGACTCGTCGAACTCGGTCTCGTCGAAGCTGATGTTGAACGTTTGCACCGGCTCATCGGACACCTGCGAAGCCAGCGCTGCCAAGGCGCTCGAGTCGACGCCGCCCGAAAGAAAGACACCGAGTGGTACATCGGCTACCAAGCGCATGCGCACGGAATCCACAAGACGGCGCCTGATCTCGGTCGTATCGTCTGCGTTTCCGTTTGCACCCGGTTGCCGCCAGTATTGTCGTGGATCAGAGACGACGTCGTCGAGCACCGTGAGCATCGAGCCTGCGGGCAGCAGCCGAACCTCACGAATGATGGTGTGAGGGCCCACCACGAAGCCGTTCCACAAGTAGCTGCTCAAGCCGACCGGGTCGAGCTTTCGATCGATCCGACCGGTCGCCAAAAGGGCCCGTAGCTCTGATGCAAAAAGCAGGGTTTGTCCGACCTGAGCAAAATAGAGGGGCTTGATCCCCATGCGATCGCGCACGAGCAAAGCGCGTCGCTGCTTGGAATCCCACAGTGCGTAGGCGAACATGCCGTTGAGGCGACCCACTGCGTGATCACCCCACTGCGCGTGCGCCTTCAGCAACACCTCGGTGTCGGTGCGCGTTCGGAATACGTGGCCGAGCGCTTCGAGCTCCCTCCTGAGGAACGCGAAATTGTAGATCTCCCCGTTGAATACGATGGTGAGCCCGCTCTGCGGATCGTGCATGGGCTGGGCTCCGTCGGCCGACAGGTCGATGATGGCAAGTCGGCGATGCGCGAGGGCGACGCCGTGCTGCTCTTGGACGTCTTGCCACGTCCCCTCTGCGTCGGGACCTCGATGGCGGAGCGCTCCATGTGCACGACCGACCGCCTCGATCACACCGTCATCTATGCAACCGATGGCGCCCGCGATACCACACATGGGTGTCTTGGACTGTGTAGCAGACCGAAAGACCCCGATGCCAAAGCGGGACGTTCGCGAGTTTCCTTCTGAACGAGTCGCGTCGATATGGCCCAGCGTGCCTATTCCGCCTGCACCGGAGTGAGGTCCAAGTCGAGTGACAACATTTTACGTGGTCCTCTAAAGGGGTGAGAAAAGACATCTTTCACCCGCTTTGCACTCACATGGTTAATACGGAAGGGTGGCGAAATGAAGGACTCTGTTGCAATAGTGGTCTGGTATGAGGCATCGGGGGGGGGCCACGCCGTTTTGGCAATTCGTCTTCGGACAGGCACCGGGTTTCGTTGCGGCAATTTCGATCCTTTGTTTGACGCTTGGATCGGGGTGCGACACGGCTTCGATTGGAGATCCAAGGGGATTCGAAGCGTGCACGCCCGACTGCTCGACCAAGCAATGCGGTGCCGATGGGTGCGGCGGCGGCTGCGGCACCTGTGACGGCGAACAGCTCTGTGACAGCCGGGGTGTTTGTTATGACCCCGCGCAATGCGTGCCAGACTGCCTGGGACGGGAGTGCGGAGGGGACGGTTGTGGCGGGAGCTGCGGCACATGCCTAACGGATGACCTCTGCAACGGAGCCGGTGTTTGCTACGATCCCGATCAGTGCACGCCACTGTGCACAGGCAAAGAGTGCGGGGACGACTCGTGTGGAGGAAGCTGTGGGACTTGCGCAGATGCCGACGTCTGTGATGCGTCCGGCACTTGCTACGACCCCAATCAATGCACGCCGGACTGTACCGCCAAAGAATGTGGCGGCGACGGGTGCGGCGGGAGCTGCGGTCACTGTGCCTCAGACGAGCTCTGTAATGGGAGCGGTATTTGCTACGCGCCGGCCCGGTGCACGCCCAATTGTGCCGACAAGCAATGCGGGGATGACGGATGCGGCGGGAACTGCGGTACCTGCGGAGCAGGCGAGCTCTGCAATGCGCAGGGG
>JASFKY010000254.1:0-5683 GCA_050118395.1 Myxococcales bacterium
GCACCGCGAGGATCCCTTCCGGCTCATGCTCGTCGATTGGACGCTGCCTGGGCTCTCGGGCCTCGACTTGTGCCGCCAGGTGAGGGCCGCGCCCGGTGGGCGCGAGGTTTTCATCCTGGTGATCACCGGTCGAAACCGCGCCCAGGAGCTCGAGGAGGTGCTCGATGCGGGGGCGTCGGACTACCTGTCCAAGCCCATCGATCCCCACGTTCTGGGCATGCGGTTGCGCATTGCGGAGCGGACGATTCGCGATGCGCTCGAGCAAGAGGTCGAGCGCAAGGAAATGGAGTCCCGACTTGCCTTTGCCGATCGAATGGCGTCTGTCGGGACACTCGCGGCGGGCGTGGCCCACGAGCTCAACAACCCGCTGCTGTACGTGCTTTCGAATCTCAGGCTCACGCGTGAAGAGCTCGACGCAGCCGAGCCGGCCGAATGGGTCGAGCGCGCGAAACGAGAGTTGGATGAAGCCATCGAAGGTGCCGTTCGCATGCAAAACATCGTGCGCGACCTCAAGACGTTCTCGCGTCCCGAAGAGGAGGCCCCGCATAATGCAAAGCTCGGCCAGGTCCTCGAATCGGCAATCAACATCTGTTGGAATGAGGTGCGTCATCGCGCCACGCTGGAACGCGACTTCGTCGATACACCGCGGGTGGCGGCCGCGGAGTCCAAGCTCGTTCAAGTCTTCGTCAACTTGATCATCAATGCAGCGCAGGCGATGCCCGAGCGCTCGGTTTCCGCCAACCGCATCACGGTTCGGACCCGCACCGGGGCGGACGGCTTCGCGATCGTGGAGGTCATCGACAACGGGACCGGGATCGCTCCCGATCGGTTGAGCCGGATTTTCGAACCCTTTTTCACCACGAAGGGGCTGACGGAGGGAACCGGTCTCGGTCTTTCCATTTGCCGCAACATCGTGGAGGACGCCGGAGGCTCGATCGAGGCGCGCAGCGAGCCCGAAAGGGGAGCCACGTTCGTCGTCCGACTGCCGGCGTCGAAGGACGCTGACGTCTCGGTGTCGCACGAAAACCCGCGCGCATTCAGCGCCAACGCCAGCGCCCGTGTGATCGTCGTCGACGACGAGCCCCTGGTCGGGCGCTCGATACGACGCGCGCTTCGGGGTCACGAGGTCCAAGTATTTTCGAGTGGGCGGGAGGCCATCGACAGACTGTGCGCGGACGAGCCGTTCGACTTGGTTTTCTGCGATCTCATGATGCCCGAGATGAGCGGGATGGAGGTGTACGAAGAGGTCTCGGCGCGCCGTCCGGATCTCGCCTCGCGATTCGTGTTCATGACGGGCGGCGCCTTCACCCCCCAGGCGCGGGAGTTTCTCAAGGCGACTCCGCTGGTTTGTCTGCACAAGCCGTTCGAGCTCGATCAGATCCGAGATCTGGTCAGAGAGCGGGCCGGGCTTGGGAGCTGAGAGGCGCGTCGAGCGTCCGTCAGCGATAACGCGGTTCGATTGGGTGGCGATGGGTGGATTCGAACCACCGACCTAGCGCGTATGAAACGCCCGCTCTAACCACCTGAGCTACATCGCCAGAGGGCCGCGAGTATAGGCACGGGACCGGTGCGTGCAATGTGGACATCTGGGCGCGGGCCGACCCGGTGCTTGGCAGCGGGCTGGGATTGGTTTATGGCCGGCTCGTGTGCAGATCGAGCATCGCCGCCTTCTTGCTTGCCGTTGCCCTGCCGGCCTTTCCCACCGTCGCCCTGTCCCAGTCCGGCTGGGCCGAGCCGATCTCCCCGCCAGCGAAGCCCGAGCCCGGCGATGAGCGCCAGCCGGCCTCGCCTTCACGGCCAGCGCCCGCGCCGGCCAACCCCGATTGGTCCGATTCCCCTCCCACCGAAGACGAACAACGCTCTGCAGAGAATCCAGACTGGGTGTACGAAGAGGAAGCCCCGCCCATCGGCGGCGGGAAACGAAAGGCCGCTCAAAGCTACGACATCCGTTACGCCAACCGTTCCTTGACCATGCCGCGGGGCATGATGCGCGGCACCTTCGACACGCTGGTGGGCCGTAGAGAGGGCGAGACGGTTTCCACGATGAGCTTTGGCGTCGCCATTTCGTTGGCTCAGGGCTTCGAGGTCGGCTTTTCCCGCTATCGCATGGGGTCGTTCCCTCCCATTTCGCTGTCGCCGAGCTCGCCGGAGCCGAGCTTCGGGTTCGGCGCCGAGGGGCTGATTGCGTTCAGCATGTCGCCCGACGCCGAGTTCGGCGACATTCCCTTCTACGCCCGCTTCGAAGCGCTCGATAGAGACGTCGTCAAGCTCGCCTTCGACGCCGTCTTTCGCATTCCGGTTCAAAGCAATTTCGGGTTCCTCGGCGGGGTGCCTGTGCGTTTCGTCATCGACCAGCGATTCGCCATCGATACCGGGCTGAATTTCACGGTCGACCAAAACCCGCAAGGGCCCGAGGTATGGAGCCTCGACTTTCCGCTCAAGTGGGTGGCCAACGCGACCGATCGGCTCTTCTTCGAGGTGACGAGCGGCATGACCTTCTTCGACTTGGCTCAGACGATCCGCACTGCCACCTCGGGTCTCGTTCGAGGCCCGTTTTATTTCATTCCGCTCGGCTTCGAAGCCGGGTACACGGTAGAGGCGCGCGCGACGATGATGGACCTGTTTGCCAGCTTTCGATTTCCGACCTTCTACGGCTTCAACTCTCAGGCCTCTTCACTCACCACCGAAACCTGGCAGGTGACCGTCGGCGTCAACATCTATTCTCCGTTGTTGTTCAAAGGGAGCGCACTCTGATGATTTACGAGCTCGGCGATCGGCGAATACGGATTGAAGGCGAGGTGTTCGTTGCCAATTCGGCGGACTTGATCGGATCGGTGATCCTGAAGGCTCGATCCAGCGTCTGGTTCAACGCGGTGCTCCGCGGAGACTCCGATCCGATCGTCGTCGGGGAAGAAACGAACATCCAGGATGGCGCCGTCCTCCACACCGACCCAGGCATACCCTTGGTGCTGGGTCGAGGGGTCACGGTGGGTCATCATGCCATCGTCCACGGGTGCGAGGTGGGCGACTACAGCTTGATCGGCATCAACGCCGTCGTCCTCAATCACGCTCGAATCGGCAAGTACTGTACGATTGGTGCCAATGCCTTGATCACCGAAGGCAAGGAAATTCCAGATTATTCGGTCGTGCTCGGCTCTCCGGGCAAAATCGTTCGCCAGATCGACCCAAGCGACACCGCGGGCCTGGAACGAAGCGCGCAGGGGTACGTGGAACGGGCGCAGCGCTATCTCACGTCACTGCAGTCGGACATCCGTTTTTCTTAGATTCGATCGAGCAGCGCACGCTCTCCGAGCTCTTCGCACAGCGTTTGCAGGGCGGATCGATTGGGTCCTTTCCACCGGAGGTCTTCGAGCGTTTCCTCGATCAGAACATCGACTCGCAAGGTGGCCAACCTCCGAAACAACATCGCGTCATCGCGCCGTTGCTCGAGATTGCGCGCAAGCGTTGCAGAGCCGCGTAACCGAATGCCCCATTGCTCGGGGTCGGCGGGAATGCGGTCGAGATGGCCGAATCGATCGAGGATCGACGCTGCGCTTTTCGCCCCCCACCGTGGGATCCCCGGAATTCCGTCTGCCGAATCTCCCACCAGCGCGAGATAGTCGGGTATCGATTCCGGTGAGACTCCGAACTTGGCTCGGACGCCGTCTTCGTCGAGGACGATGTTGCGGCGGCGATCCCAGGTCACGATCTCCCGGCCGCGAACGCACTGGCACAGATCCTTGTCCGGGGAGGCGATCACCACCTGGTCGACCCCGGCCTCGCCGTGAAACTTCATCGCGGCTGCGGCTAGCGCATCGTCTGCTTCGAACTCGACCATCGGCCAGGTGACCAAGCCGAGCGCGCGGCTCGCTCTCTCGGCCAAGGGAAACTGATCCAACAACTCGGCCTCGAGTCCTTCCCCGGTCTTGTATCCGTCGAATAGCTCGTTTCGAAACGACTCGACCGTGTGATCGAAGGCGCATCCGACGTGCGTCACCTCCTCGTCGCGCAACATCGCTGCGAACGATCGCAAAAGACCCCGGGTCGCCCCGACCTCTTGCCCGCTGGGCGAGCTGGCCTCGGGAGCTCCGAACCACGCCCGGAACAACTCGTACGTGCCATCGATCAGGTGCACCTTCATGAGCTTGCCTCGCCCCAGCGCGCGCGCAGGCTTGCGCGTCGCTCTGAGAACGGCTCGCATTTCGCGAACTTGTAGGACGATCTTGAGAGGATCACAGAGAGCGCTGCAAGCTGGATCCACAATGGCTCATGCGAACCTGGTAGCATCAAGACCCACACGTCAGCCCTAAATATTGCGCATTTTTTGATGGTAGACCGCTATATCTAGTACCCTGGGCTAAGTGACCCTACATGGCGTGTCATATAGTGCGCGCCATGAGATCTTGGCATGACGCGGTGCGAAATCGACGAAAATCACCAGAATTTGGCTTTGTCAACGAACGGAATTCATTTGAAAAATCGACAAAGCACATCGGGCCGCTCATTTCTGCTTGACGGGCGGTGTGCGACGGGGCTACTCCGCAAGCTCGCCCCAAGCAGTTGTGGTGGCAAGCAGGCTGCCAGCGCAATCTGTTGTGGGACGTTTGTGGATTGCGGGGATTCCGGCTGGGGATGGGCTGTGGAATGGACCCGGATGGTGTGGTGCATCTGGATGGAGGTATGCTGTGGCGCTAGAAACTAGGGGAATGACGAGCAATTTGGAGATCGAAGGGACCCGCAGGGCCGAGGTTTCGCAGCAGGCAGGCGGTCTGGCTGTGGAAAGACGTCTGACCCAACCTGGCGAGAAACCGCTGGATACGGTCGACTACGTTTTGAGAGACAGTCAGATCACGAATTCCGACGGCTCGGTGGTCTTCGAGCTCAAAGGCGCCGAGGTTCCCGAGGGATGGAGCCAGCTGGCCACCGACATCGCCGTTTCGAAATATTTTCGGAAGGCCGGTATCGAGGGCCAGAAGAACAAAGGCGAGCGGAGCGTCCGCCAACTCGTGCATCGAATCGCCCATTCGATTCGTGAAGCCGGGGACAAGTTTGGCGGGTACTTCGCCGATGGAGCCGCCGCCGACACGTTCGAGGCAGAGCTCTCCCACCTGCTGATCAATCAAAAAGCAGCGTTCAACTCGCCCGTTTGGTTCAACTGCGGTCTCTACCAGCGCTACGGCATCGAGGGCTCGGGAGGCAACTACGCCTGGGACCCCGAGCAAGACGTCATCTTCAAGACCGACAATGCCTACGAGCATCCGCAGTGCTCAGCTTGCTTCATCCAGGCTGTCAACGATGACCTCATGGCGATTTACGATTTGGTGAGGAACGAAGCGAGGTTGTTCAAATACGGTTCGGGCACGGGGACCAACTTTTCGAAGATTCGCGGTAAGCAAGAGAAACTCTCCGGCGGCGGGACTTCCAGCGGCTTGATGAGCTTTCTCGAGGTGCTCGACCGAGCGGCTGGCGCCACCAAATCGGGCGGCACCACGAGACGCGCGGCCAAGATGGTCTGTCTCGATCTCGATCATCCGGAGATCGTCGACTTCATCGAATGGAAGGTTCGCGAAGAACAGAAGGCCCGTGCGCTCATCCAAGCCGGCTACGAGTCGGACTTCAATGGGGAGGCCTATCACACCGTCTCCGGACAGAATTCCAACAACTCCATTCGGGTCACCGACGA
>JASFKY010000255.1:0-5659 GCA_050118395.1 Myxococcales bacterium
TGGGAGCGTCTCGAAATAGTTGGTTCGGTCGGTGCTCGTCGTCCCGTTGGCACTCCCGCCGCGGTTGATGATCAGGCTGAAGTGCTCCCCCTTGCCGACGTGGGCGGAGCCCTGGAACATCATGTGCTCGAACAGATGGGCGAACCCGGACCGGCCCTTGTCCTCGTTGCGTGATCCGACGTCGTAGTACACCGAGATCGCCACGGTCGGCACCGTGTGATCCTCGTTGAGGACCACCCGGAGGCCGTTGTCCAGCGTGGCCCGGCTCACTTGCAGGTTCGAAAGGACGGCAGGGCTTTGAGCGACATCGGCCCACCCGTGCCCGGGCACGGCTGCAAGGGCCACGAGCGCCCCGAGCGCGGCAGTGATGACAAATCGTCTCATTGGACTCCAATCAACAATGGAAACCGCAAAAAGGTTCCCCCGGCGCTACCACATTCGCCCCAAGGGGCAAAGCGGTTGACGGGTCCAGACGTTTTTCGGAGACTACGCGACCCCATGACCGCGGCGTTGTTATCGATCGGGACGGAGCTCACCCGTGGCGAGCTGATCAATACCAATGCCGCTTGGCTCGCCGAGGAGCTGACCAAGCTGGGCTTCGAAGTCGTCGAGCATGCCACCGTCGACGACGACGAGGATCGCATCATCGCGGCGCTGCGTCGCTTTTCTCAAAGCCACGGCGTCATCGTCGTCACCGGCGGCCTCGGCCCCACTTCGGACGACCGGACGACGGCGGCCGCGGCTCGAGCCGCAGGTCTTCGCTTGCGCCGAGACCCGAGCGTGGTCGAGGACATTCGGAGGAAGTTCGAGGCGTTCGGACGAGTGATGCCCGAGTCGAATGCCAAACAGGCGGATTTCCCCGAAGGCGCCTCCATCCTGCCGAATCCCGTGGGAACCGCGCCTGGCTTCACGATGCGCATCGATGCGGCGCGGTTCTTCTTCGTTCCGGGCGTTCCGCGCGAGATGAAACACATCTTCGCAGAGTCCATCGTGCCGGCCATCGCCGCGCTGGCCGAACGCCGAACGCATCAGGTACGCATCAAGACATTCGGCATGACTGAATCGGGGGTCGCGCAAGCGCTCCGCGGCCTGGAAGAGGAATTCGCTGGGCTCACCCTCGGCTACCGCGCTCACTTTCCGGAGATCGAAGTGAAGGTGCACGCCCGTGCGAGCTCTGCGGCGGAGGCCGAACGACTGTCACAGACAGTGGCGGACAAGGTACGCACGATTCTGGGCGACGCGGTATTCGGGAGCGAAGCGGATACCTTTGCCGAGGTGGTGGGGAACACGCTCCGAGATCGCGGCAAGACGCTCGCGATCGCAGAGTCGTGCACCGGTGGGCAGGTCGGGGAGATGCTGACGCGAGTCCCGGGGGCCTCGAACTACCTCCTGCTGGACGCCGTCGTGTACTCCAATAGCGCCAAGGAAGCCGTGCTCGGGGTGAGCCCGGAGCTGCTTCGCGCCCATGGCGCCGTGAGCTCGGAATCCGCTGCCGCCATGGCCGAAGGCGTCCTCCGAGTGGCGGGGGCCGACCTCGCGGTGTCGATCACCGGGGTGGCGGGGCCCGGCGGCGGCACCGACGAAAAGCCCGTGGGCACGGTCTGGTTCGGTCTGGCGCGCAAGGGGGAGCCCACGATCACCCGGCACCGAAAGCTCCCGTGGGGTCGCGACCGCGTTCAGACACTGTCGGCCTACATTGCCCTCGAGCTGGTCCGCCGGGCCGCCCTCGGGCGTGACTTCGACCTTGCCGAGCGTTGAGCCTCGATGCAGTCTCGCTTTGCTGCCTGGGCGCGAACTTGACTAGTGTGAGGAAGCCGACTAGACGGGTGTTCAGGTATTAAAACAAGAAGGAACTCCCATCATGGTCGACTCGAATCGCGAAAAAGCCCTCCACCTAGCCCTCGGAACCATCGAGAAAGCTTACGGAAAAGGCTCGATCATGCGCCTCGGTGACGCCGACGCCAAGATCCAGGTGCCCGTCATCTCGACCGGCTCGATTTCGCTGGATTTGGCTCTGGGCACGGGAGGCTACCCGCGCGGGCGAATCGTGGAGGTCTACGGGCCCGAGTCGAGTGGCAAGACGACCCTGACCCTCCATGCGATCGCCGAATGCCAGCGCAGCGGCGGGATTGCCGCGTTCATCGATGCCGAGCATGCGCTCGACCCCGCCTATGCACGAAGGCTCGGGGTCAAGGTCGACGAGCTTCTGGTCAGCCAGCCAGACCATGGGGAGCAGGCACTCGAAATCGCAGACACCCTCGTCCGATCGGGCGCGGTCGATGTCATCGTCGTCGATTCGGTTGCCGCGCTGGTCCCACGCGCGGAGATCGAAGGCGAAATGGGCGACAGCCACGTCGGCCTTCAAGCCCGGCTGATGAGCCAGGCGCTGCGAAAGCTCACGGGCACCGTTCAAAAGAGCAATACCACCCTCTTCTTCATCAACCAGATTCGCATGAAAATCGGCGTCATGTTCGGCAGCCCCGAAACGACGAGTGGCGGCAATGCCCTCAAGTTCTACGCCTCACAGCGGCTCGACATTCGGCGCATCGGTACGATCAAAGTCGGCGACGCGGCGGTTGGCAATCGGTGCCGGGTCAAGGTGGTCAAAAACAAGCTTGCCCCTCCGTTTCGCACCTGCGAGTTCGACATTTTGTTCGGTAAGGGCATCAGCCGCAGCGGTGACGTGCTCGATCTCGGGGTGGAAGCGGGCATCGTTCAGAAGTCCGGCGCGTGGTACAGCTATGGCGATGAACGCGTGGGCCAGGGTCGCGACAATGCGCGCACCTTCCTGGAGGAGCATCCCGATCTTTTGACCGAGATCGAACGTAAGCTGTTGCGCGAGCACGGGCTCATCGAAGCGGAGCCCAAGTCTGAAGAGACCCCCGCGGAAGCGGCCTCCTCGTCCTCGGCTTCCAAGGCCGCTGCCAGCAAGCGAGCGAGACCCAACTGAGGCCTCGCAGACGGTCCAAAACCGCGCTCTTGTCAACCCCAAAATCGACGCCCCAAACCAGCACAAGCGGCTGAAATCACGGCACTTTTTTGGGACTCGTGCGTTGACTGCATCGAGGTTTTTTGCTATATATAGGAAGTGCATGTAGTTGGTTGCACGCCCTATGACGAAAACCCGTTCGGCCCGTGCCTGTGGTGCGGGCTTTCGTCATTTTCAGCCCGAAGGAGAGTTGTCCCATGAGCTTTAGCGTAGGCGACAAAGCAGTCCATCCAGCCCATGGGGTTGCCGAGATCACCCAGATCGAGAAGCGGGTGATCGGCTCGGACAAGATCGACTTCTACATCTTGAAACTGGTGAACGGAAAAGCGGGAACCATTCGCGTGGCCACCAATGCGGTGGAGCGCGTAGGTCTTCGACAGGTGATGTCGCGCCGGGCCGCCAAGACGGTCCTCGACGAGCTGAAAAAGGACGAGATGGCGGTGACCTCGCAGCCCTGGAATCGCCGTTATCGCGAGTACACCGAGATGCTCAAGAGTGGCTCTCCCATCAAGGTGGCCAAGGTCTTGCGGGACCTGTCCAAGGTGCGGACCGAAAAGGGCGAGCTCAGCTACGGCGAAAAGAAGCTCATGGAGCAGGCGCGCCAGCTCCTCATCACGGAGATGGCGCTCGCCCGTCGCGTTCGCGAGGAGACCATCGAACGCGACATCGACAAGATCCTCCACTGAGCCTGAGTCGGTCCTAGCGGCTGGCTTTTTCGTCGTGTCCCGAGACGCCGAAGCGCCTCGACAGCTCGGCAAGCAGGGCCCGCAGGGGAATCCCCCGAAGGATCAGCCCCACGAGGAGGTGATAGAGCAGATCGGCAGCCTCGGCGGTCACTCGTGGGTCGGATTCATCGACGAGCGCGCGACCGAGCTCCGCGGCTTCCTCGCGAATCTTTTCATCGACTTTGGTGGGCCCGGCGTCGAGGAGCGATTTGGTGTAGCTCCTCGCCGCCTCGGAAGCCTTGCGTTCGCGCAAGGTGCGCTCGAGTCTCAGCAAGGTGGGCGCTGCGCTTGGTTCTGCCCCCTGGACCAGCGTACCGTCGGCATCGATCTGTCGAAAAAAACAGGTTTCCGCGCCCGTGTGACAGGACGGGCCTCGAGGATCGACCAGGTAGATCAGCGTGTCGCCATCGCAGTCCACCCACACGCTTCGCACGTGTAGGGTGTGGCCGCTGCTTTCGCCCTTTTTCCAGAGCCGCTCGCGCGTTCGGCTGAAGAAATGGGCCAAACCGGTGCGCAACGTGTGCTCGACCGCGGTTTGATCGGCATAGGCGAGCATTCGAATTTCTCCGGTTTCCGCATCCTGTGCGACGACGGCCACCAGACCCTGCTCATCGTAATTGAGCGCTTCGAGACCCATGGGGCACGGTGGTACGTGAGGTCGCGCGGTTCTGCAACCTAGTCATCGCCATCGCCCGTGCTCGATCGGGCTCAGTGCCGAAGCCCCATGAGCGCGGTGAGGGTGTCTCGCAGACCGCCGAGATCGGAAGCGGAGACGTGGGCTGACGCGCCGGCTTGCAGCGCGGCCTGCCGGTCCGTTTCGTCACCCGCCAGAACGACCGCGCGGATGTGCTGGGTTGCTTGGCCACGCTTGAGCGCCGCGATGATCTCCGCGCCGGACAGCAGACCGAGGCGAGCGGCCAGGACGACGGCGTCGGGGGGCTGTTGCCCCATGTGAATGAGCGCTTCCAATGGCTCGGCGTACGCGACGACCTCGAACCTGGTCCGGAGCATGGTCATCATCCGCCCGTCGTCGTGGAGCCCATTGACGAGTAGCGCGACCCGTGGGCGGTCCGATTCCAGCTCCTCGGGGATGGGGTAGCCGTACTTTCGCAAGAAATCGAGGACCTGGGGCCGACGGAAGCGCAAATGTCGGCCAGGCGTGCGGAAGTGCGGGATACGACCCCGATCCGCCCAGTTGTGAATCGTCTTCAGGTCGACCTGGCAAAACCTGGCAATCTGGGATGCAGTGAACAGGTCGTTGGCCTTGCGTGCGCGCGTTGCCACTCCTTTTGGGTAACGTTTGGTTGCCCGAGGATCCAAACGCAGACGGTGAGAATCTCGAAAATGTGTGGTCTATCGAACAGGTGTTGGCGCATCGCGCCAGGCGGTCCCATCGAAGGTCATCCTCGTCGCGCCGGGGAGCACCGCCTGGTCTTCGGAGTGCTCGGGATCGCCCGGCAGAGCCAAGAACCAGCCTGCCTCTCCGGTGACGATCTCCGGGCGCACCAGGGGCGGCTTCCTCGACGACGCATCGGCGATCACGGAGGCCGCGTCGCCGAAGGCTCGGAGCCACTGCAAGGTTCGCACGGTGGGTGGCGCGAGCTTGATCTCGCCTCGGCCCATCTGCTGGAGTGCCTCGTCGGGCTCGAGCCACGCGGCCGAGGTCGTTTCGCTCCCGTCATGCGATGCGGGCTGACTTTCGGGAAGGACCGCGATGAAGAAGCGCGTGTCGAAGCGGCTGGTTTCCATCTTCGGTGTAATCCATCGCGCATACGGCGTCAGCACCGATGCCTCGATGTGGATGTCCATGGCATTTGCGAGCTCGATGAAGGAAGCGCCTGCGAGAAGCTCGGCGCGAGCGGATTGAAGATCGACGCCGGTTCGGACGCCGGCCATGAGCACGCCCGCTTCTTCGAAGGTCTCCCGAATGGATGCTACGAGCAGA
>JASFKY010000256.1:0-5657 GCA_050118395.1 Myxococcales bacterium
CTATGCGCTTCATGGGGCGACGGTCTTGCGCCAAGCAGCCGACGTCGGGGGCGTTCCGCTGCTGACCTTCTTGGTCGTGTTCGTCAACGTACTCGTGTGGACGATGTGGACGGTCCGCAAAGATCGGGACAAGCGAGTGCCTGCCTTGTGGTCACGCGCCGCGATCCTCGTGGTGGTCATCGGTGGTGCGTATTTGTACGGCACGATTCGGCTTCGGGCCGTACGCAACGCCGTGGCGGACGCCGACGACTCGACGCTACGCGTGGCAGTCGCCCAAGGGAATGTGGCGAACGAGACGCGGCTTGGCTGGGCCAGGGGTGCCGAACGCGCTGCGGAGCAACAGCTGAGCGCCTACATGCTGCTCACGGAGGCGCTCATCGGAGAGACGGTTCTACCCGATCTGGTCGTCTGGCCCGAGGCGACTTTCCCCGGGGTCTTCTTGCAGCCCATGTCCACGCTGCAGCGCGGTCGCGCAAACAAGTTCGATCGGCAGGTCATGAGGCTCGCCCGGCCCATCATCTTTGGCGCCTACGATATGCGGGGCAAAGACGACGACCGCACTTTGTACAATGCGCTTTTCGCGATCATCCCACGCTACGATCAACCCGGCTCCAAAGGCACGGTGCAGCGCTATCACAAGCACCGGCTGCTGCCCTTTGCAGAGAACATCCCGGGCTTGTCCCAAACCGCATGGTTCAAAGCCCATCTTCCAAGCGTGGGATTTTTCGGCCAAGGAACCGGTGCGGGTTTCTTCGAGGTGGCGACCTCCGATGGAAGGGCGGTGAGACTCACCCCCTTCATCTGCAGTGAATCGCTTTCGTCGAGCCACGTGGCCGAAGGTGTCCGACGGGGAGGGGAGATCCTGCTCAACGTCGGCAGTGACGGCTGGTTTGGGGGCTGGGGCGAGCCTCAATTTCATCTCGCCGTCTCTCGGCTTCGAAGCGTGGAAACGCGGCGCGCTCAGGTTCGGGCTGCCAATACGGGAATCTCGGCGCTCATTCTTCCAGATGGCGAAATCGCCGCACGAACCGATTTCGGCGAAAAAACGCTGCTAGAGTTCGATGCGCCGGTGGTTTCGACGCTCGACAGCCTGATCGTTCGTTGGGGGAGCTGGTTCGACTGGACTGCCCTGTGGCTCGGGGCTGCCCTCTTCGTGCTGATCCAGCTTCGAAGCACTCGGCGCGGTAAAGACCCGGAAGCAGGCTGAGGAGGGGCATCGTGCAGTGGCAGCTTTTGTTCGTCTCCATCGGGCCGCTCGTCGTCTACATGCTGTTTTGGGCCAGAGGCGAGTCGAGGGTCGGCATCGCTGCCGCCATCGCAGTCGCGGTCGTCGAGCTCTTCTACAATTCGATTGCGATCGGACGTATCGAGCCCGTTTCGTGCCTGAGCACGGTCCTGTTTGGCGCGTGCAGCCTATTTGCATGGCGGACCCGCGACGATTTCTATTTCAAGATGCAGCCCGCCCTATTCGAAGCGATTCTCGCCCTCGTCATGATTTGGTATTACCTCGCCTTCGGTGTGCCGCTCCTCGCCGTGTTCGCCAAAGACTACGTTGGTCTCCAAGGTGCGTTATCCGCATACCAACGGGGCTATGCAACCGTTTACACGACGACCCTGTCGAGGAGCCTCCCTTATCTGATGTTGTTGCACGCCGGTCTCACCGGTTATGGTGCACGGGCGCGGTCGACTTGGTGGTGGTTCAACGTGCGTGTCTTTGGATTCTACGTCTCGGTCGTCGTTCTATTCCTGTCCGAACGCTTGCTGGGTGTGGCGCCTTGAGGTCGTCGTAGCGAATGCCGCGTGCCGCCAGATTTCTCCCGCGGGCGGGAACATCGATTTCCACGGCTGCAGTAGCGCTTGCCTTTCCACAAGTCGCCTGGTGGCCGTTGATCTGGGTCGCGCTGGTGCCTTGGTTCTTCAGTTTGCGTCGATGCCGCACCTTGCCGCAGGCGTTGGTGCAAGGGTTTTGGCTGAACTTCCTGCTGGGCTTTGCGGGCGCTTTTTGGGTGGCCTACGCGGCGCCTCGCTATCTACAGCTCCCGGCATGGACGGGGATCTTGTTTCTGATGGCCCACGCAAGCATCCACCAGCTTCAACTCGTCGTATTTGCGGGGGTCTACTGGGGCGTTGCCAGGGCACGGCCGCCGATGCGCTTCTTGGAGCTCGTGACATGGGCGCTGCTCTATACCGGTTTCGATTGGATCACACCGAAGCTCTTCGGTGACACATTGGGGATGGCGCTTCACGCGAGCCCCGTATTTCGACAGCTCGCCGCCATTGGCGGAGCACCGCTACTCACCTTTGCGGTTCTCGTCGTCAATCTCGGCGTGTACGCCGTGCTTTGGGAAGCGGCTCGAGGCGCCCGAGAGCGCAGAGCGTTCTTGTCGCGAGCCGCACGCCCCGCGCTTTGGACTGTATCGACCTCCGTGGTGCTGTTCGCGCTCGGGGCAGGCCAGGGGGCACGGACGACACAAGCGCTGAAAAGCAGCCACCGAACCGTACGGGTGGGCATCGTGCAGGGAAGCGTGGACGAAGAGCTCAAGCGCAAGTGGGTGCTCGGGGATTCCGCGGCAGCGCGTCAAAGCCTCCGGGTCTACGTCGAAGGCACGCAGAAGCTGCTTTCCTCGGCCCATCGGCCCGAGTTGGTGGTCTGGCCCGAGACCGCGTATCCGGGTGTCTTTCGGAAGCCCGAAAGTGACGCCCAGCTCGTGCTCAACGCGGCGTTCGATCGTTTCATGGCGGACACGGGCGTCGCGTTTGCCTTCGGCGCCTACGATCGCGACGACCGGCAAGACCGTCGGGTGCTCCAAAACGGGCTCTACTTCGTCACCCCGGCGAAGGACCAGCGGCGCGATCAGCTGAGCCCGATGCACGTGTACCACAAGGCCGTCCTCTTCCCCTTGGGCGAGTATTTTCCGCTTCTCCGAGAAGACACCGTGCGCCGGTGGCTTCCTCACTCGGCCCATTTCGCCCCTGGCAAAGGGCCTCACGTGCTGTCGATCGAGCTCGGGGGCGGCGAGCGGAGGCTGCGGATAGGTCCTCTGATTTGCTACGAGGACGTCTTTCCGGGCCCCGCAGCCGATCTCGCGGATCAGGGCGCCCAAATGCTGGTGAACATCTCGAACGATTCCTGGTTTGGCGATTACGGACTTGCCCGCATGCACCTGATGATGGCCAAGCTTCGGAGCGTTGAAACCGGGTTGTCGCAGGTGCGCGTAGCCAACTCCGGCTACTCTGGGCTCATCCTGCCCCATGGCGAGGTGCAGTCACGACTCGATTTTGGAGTCGAAGCGGCAAGAACGGTCGACGTTCCGCTGCTCGACTCGGCTCCGACGGTTCGCGTGCGGTTAGGCGACTGGTTTGGGCCCCTCAGCCTAGGGTTGGGCATCATCTTGCTGCTCGCGGCGCTTCGCCGACGCCGGGGTGCAGGATTCAGCTCGCCACCGCGGTGAGTCCAGGTTCCTTTGGGCTTCGGTCAAAGCGGCCGGGAAACCCAGCCGTGCTTCCACATCCAGACGAAGAGGCGTTCGCGGAGTGTCGCTAGGGTCGATCGGGCTCGGGGGGCGTTGGAGCGCATACCCGAATTGCAAGCAAATCTCGGGCCGACGGGTTTCAAGGGATTTACGGAGGTTCTTCGCCGCCTCTGTGCAAACCAAGCCACAGTCCTGTGGTACGCGGCGCACACTGCGCGTGCGAAATGGGGAGAGCTCACGACGAGTCGCTCCCCTCGCCGATGCCGAGCGCCCGGAGTGCCTCGGGTGTGTCGACATCCACGTTCACGCCAGGGCTTTCGACATCGACGTAGCCGATGGCCTCCGAGTTCCGGTCGAACAGCGCTTGGCCCCCCACATCGCCGCGCAGGCCCAACAACTCGGGGAAATGTTGGGAACCCCACAATACGGGATTGCCGCGCTTGTTTCCGAACATCGGGATGAAAATGGTGAGCTCCCGCGCGGCGCGGTACGCATCCACGAGGCGATCGATCACTTGGGAGCCCACCCAAGGCATGTCGGCGAGAGCCACGATGGCCGCGTCGACGCCATCATCGAGCGCCCCGATGCCGGCGCGAATGGAGCTTGCAATGCCCTCGACGTAGTCGGGGTTGTGAAGCAGCTCGACCCGGCAGCCCTCGAGCGCTTCACGAATACGTTGGGGCTCGTGACCGGTGATCACCAGGACGCGCTTCACGCGGCTTCGTTCGAAGGCATCCACCACCTGCGCTACCATCGGACGGCCGTCGACGGGTAGGGTGAGCTTGTTTTGCGTTCCCATCCTTCGCGACTCGCCGGCGGCAAGCACGATGGCGACGACGGTCTTGTCGCTTTGGGCGCGGCTCAGATTGCGACACATGGCCAGTCCACAAACCTAGGGCGCCGCCGTGATGTTGAAAAGACGAGCCAACCGCTAGAGCGCGGGTTTGCGAAGGGTCTGAACGATCTGGGCGAGGATCGAAACTGCGATTTCCGCGGGCGATCGAGACCCAATGGGCAGACCCACGGGTCCATGAAGCCGACATAGGTCCGTTTTTGAGAAGCCCGCCTTGGCAAGGCGCTGCAGCCGTGCCGCATGCGTCTTGGCGCTCCCCAGGCACCCGATGAAAAAGGCGTCGCTTCGTAGCGCCACCCGAAGAGCGGGGTCGTCGAGCTTGGGGTCGTGGGTCAGCGTCACGACGGCCGAACGCCGATCCAACGCCAGAGCCTGGAGGGCTTGGTCCGGCCACCGGAGGTCCAACCCGACGTTCGGGAATCGTTCGGTCGCCGCGAAGGCCGACCGTGGGTCGACAATCGTCACTTCGTAGCCGACGAGCGCCGCCATCATGGAAAGCGGCTGCGCGACGTGCACCGCCCCCACCATGATCATCCGCAGCGGCGGGTTGAAGGGTTGATAGAACGTCCGGGGACCCGCCGTGGAATCGGTGGTGATCGCGTTGTCGAGTCGGAGCGCATCCTGCACGTTCGTGCGCTCTTCCAGGTCCCGCCCGTCTCCCTCCCGCAGCAGACGCTGCTCGCCGGTCTCGAGGTCGGTGGCGAGAACGAGGGCGCGCTTGCCCTCGATGGATTCTAGGATTTGCCGCAAAGTATCTGTTTTCACTCCAAAGCCTCGATGAAAATTTCGACTCGGCCTCCACAGGCCAGCCCCGCGTCCCAGGCCTCCTCGTTCGAGACTCCCAGCGCGAGCAGCTTGGGCTCGCCCGTGTGCATCACGGTGAATGCCTCTTGGACGACGCAGCCTTCCACGCAGCCACCCGAGACCGAGCCGACGAAAAGTCCATCGTCGCGCACCGCGATGTGGCTTCCCGCCGGTCGCGGAGAGGATCCCCAAGTCTTCACGACCGTCGCCAGCGCGACTCGATGGCCTGCGGCCTGCCAGCCGTAGGCAGCGCGCAAGACGTCGGTTTCGGATGGATCGGCCATGGGACTTCATCGGCCATACCAAGACCGTCTTGGCAAGCCAACCGCCTGGCCACTCGAACAGGCTGCCAATGTAAAATGGTGTAAACACCATGGAATGAAATCGGAGATCGGGCGGTTGACCAATCGGAAAATCATGCGGCCGGTGGACGCCTGTTGCCGGTCAATGCAACCCCCACCAAGCGCGACGAGAGCTTGAGTGGGGGCTTCTAATTGAATCACATGCTACGAGCCAGCGATGGGTTT
>JASFKY010000257.1:0-5648 GCA_050118395.1 Myxococcales bacterium
CCCATGCACCGAGTCGCTTTTGCCCTCGCGCTCGGGCTGCTTGTAGGCGGCTGCCGTGAGCTAACGAGCCCGAAGACGGGCTATATCAAGGTCGCGAACATTGCGACGCCGATCGTCATTGCCGTCAAGGAAGCCGAAGGCCCTGGTTATGTTGATGCGCTCAAGCCCGACGGACAATGGGAGCGCGTCTACCAGGCGTCCACGGAAGGCTCGTTTCTTTTCGGGAGCCCGTTGCCCGCCAAAGTCTGGCACTGTAACGAATCCCTCGATGACTGCGTGGCTGTGCTCAAGGTCGGCGATTCGAAAGGCGTCTTCGGAACGCCTCACGATGGCCGCATCTACGTGTGCACCGATGGATACAAGCAAACGATGGGCCGCAAGCATTGCGGCGAGCGTGCGTTGCAAATCGTACTTGGTACAGGCCAAGACGTAGAGCTGCCCCGCGCCACAAGTAAGTTTTTTCAAGACGTAAATGGAGAGAGCACGCCCGCCTATCTCTGGAAAGGCGATCCCACGAGCCGGATCTTTTACGGCGATCAATGGTTTCCTGAAATGGATACGCATTCGCCGCCGCCCGATGATCGCTATACGCGGCCCACGTCCAACTGGATCGAAGTTGCCTATTCGCCCGATGAAGAGCTCATTGTAGGTGGCACTCCCGTACTTGCTTCCATCGATACGGGCGCCTGCTCGATCTTTGTCCCTTGGGAATGGAAAAACCGGATCCAAGATCCACTTTGGACCCCGATCATCGGAACCAAGACCGGCAATCGAGGCTTCGCGGAAATCTTGCTCGATGGGATGATCGAAAATTGGCAGCCGACCGAAAACATCATGCGAGACGCGTTTCTTTACATGGACGCCATCACGAACGTCTGGATGCGCGACGATGCAAGCCCGGAGTTTCACGTGCGCGTGAGCAACAACGTCAACGGTAACGACTTCGAATCGAAAACGCAGATGTGTCTCAAGATCTACCTCAATGCGAATAACCAGATCAGCGAAGGCATCGATGGCTGGTATCGTTGGGATCAAGGCATCCTGAGCGCGCTGACGAGCATATTCAACATCGGCGACTGCAAGACGCATCCCGCTTCGGTCTTCTACTGCGGCACCATCGAAACGGACACACAAGGCAAGCCCTACTTCAACATCGCTAAGGATGTGCACGTGAATATCCAAGACTATTCCGTGTTCAAGCCCGCGTGTAACAACCAATTCATTCCCCAATTCAAAAGCGGGATTCAAGAGGGCATCCGCACTGAAGGCGCCCAAAATCTCACCGACGGGATTCGCGACTTCACGACGGCGCTCGGCAAGCTGGGTATCAATCCGCGCCGCTTCGAGCTAACACCCACGGGCATCTACATCGTGACCGCTTACAGCGCGCTCGATCCCCAGTACGGCATCGGGCAGTGCCTTCCCGATATCGAGCATCACCCGGACGAGACTCCCTACGTCCAGCCCTCTATCACCCAAAGCTATCCCGCCACCGGGGTTACGAGGTTCTAGCCATGAAACACCTCGCCATTGCCACCGCCCTCGTGCTTGCGGTGCCTAGCCTTGCAAGCGCGCAGGAGGCCCGCCGCATCGAGCTTGAATACGTCAAGGCCACGCCTGCCTGCCCGCATGTAAGTACAGCCGGCCCCGGTGTCGGGGTGGGACTTAGCTCGCTCGGCATCCTATCGTCGATTCCCGTTACCGCAGTGGGCGCCGACTACGCGCATTCGCCCGGCATGATCGCCGCAGGGGCGAGCTTGGCGGCGCTCTCCGTTGCGGGTTTGATCACCTCTTCGATCTTCCTCCATCGCAAGCGCACGCTTCGGCGGCAGCACGAACGAGGCCGCTGCGAAATGGCCCTCGATCCCATTATCCCCGGGGTCCGCTTCTGAACGAAACAGCGTCCAGCGCCGAGCGGGTCCAGGAGCAACGCCGGACCAACCCGGGTGAGGTGCCCTGCCCTACCCTGCCTGAAGAGACGCTAGCCTAGCCACCTTCCAGAATCTTCTTCACGTCGTCCAGCCCGAGAGCCTTACCGCCGATACCCCAATTCCCGCTCGGAACTTCATCGACGACGACCCAGGTGACGTCCCGCAGCTTGTCGCTTGTCACCGAGGTCACGACGTCCGTGATCCCTCCGATCAAATCTTGCGTCTGTTTCTTGGTGAGCTCTTGCTCGAAGACCTTTACCTGTATCAAGGGCATTCCTGTTCTCCTTTCTGCTCATGTCAGCTCAAGAGTGCTGGCGCCGATGGCACCAATCAGGGCTCGAATGTGGTGTGCAAACTGCACGCCAAAAGACGGTGTTGCGAGCTGGGCATGCATACGCCGCGGGGGGGCGCTATGTCTGCCGTGGCAAAGTGACACACATGGGGCACGTCTCCTCGCCGGGCCGAGCTTCGTCTTCGAGGACCACGCGCCGGATGGCACACTGGTCAACCCGGGTGGGGTTGTTCTCGCAGGATCACACCGGGCTGAGCTCGACGATCGGGACGACCTCGGACAAGCGTTCGGGCAGGTCGGCGGCTTGCGCGGTATCCCTGTCGAGCAGGAAGGACGCGAGATTTCGAAGCGCCCGCGGGTGCGCCTGGGCGTACGTTCGGAGCACCGTGACGGCTTCGTCGGGGCTCAGCCGTCGTGCGTTGCCCTGGAACCGTTGAAACGCCACACGCACCTCGACGCGACGATCGTGTTGGATGTTGCGAAGCCAATCGGACTTTTCTCCAAAGCCCGAGGCGATACAGTAACGATTGTGCGCGCGGTCGCGATCGACGACCTCCACGACCACGTAGCGCCGCCTACCCGTCTTTCGGCCGTAGTGCGTCATCATCAGAAAACGGTGGCCGAAGACGAAGCCAAAGCCGGCACGGTAGATGTAGATTGGGACCCGCAGCAGCCAGCGGAAGAGCCCCTTGGGAGGGGACCGCAGTTTCGAACCACCGTCGTTCATGGCGAGTCACCTCGGAACGCGAGTCTACCCCTTCGGCATGGGAGGGTCGACGCCAGCGCAAGTGGCAGAGACCCGGCTGACCCTGGCCCGACGCACGGTGGGTACGAAGGGCGACGAAGAAGCCTCAGCAACCCCGTCCGTCGCCTCCCTCGTGTCTGCAACGGCTTCTGGCTTCGCCCCTAGCCAAGTGCGTGATACGCGAGCCAGGCAGCAATCGCGCAGCCGAGTAGCCCAAGCGTCACGAGCGACAAGACGACTCTAATCGTTCCACGCCACCCGGCAAAGGCCACCGAGTAGACGGCCTTCAAAACGTTGTTGGACGATGCCGCCAAGAGAATTGCAGTGGCCACCACTGGCCGTTCCAAATCCGCAACGGCTCCCTGCGCAATGCTCAACACGAATGGGTCAACGTCGGTCACTCCGACGATTGCCGCCAGCCAATAGATGCCCACGTGCCCAAAGCGACCTTCGATCCAGGTGGAGACGACCGAGATCGTCACGAACAGCAACGCGAAAATCAGGGCCGACGGAAGCTCCAACGGATTCCTCGCCTGCTCAGGCGCATGGCTGGGTTGACCCTCGACTCCTTGCTTCATCGACCAAAAGCAAAGCGCCGCCAGTCCACCGCCCGCTACCGCCAGCAAGGCCAGTGGGAGGGCCAAGTCGAACGCGAGCGGCAGGTTGAAGATGCCGACGACCACACCAATTCGCAAATACATCATGGCAGTGGCTGACACGATGGCCGACTGGAAGCTCCGTCGGTTCGATGGATCGTTCCTGAGCCTCCGAGCCAACACGACGGTCGTCGCCGTCGATGAGTAAAGCCCTCCCAATAGCGAGGTCAGCAACAAGCTCTTTTGTGCGGGTATGAGCTTTTGCAGCAAGTAGCTGCCGTAGGAGAGCGACGATACGACCACCACCGCGAGCCAAACCTGAAAAGGCGTGATGGGCGTCAACGTGGTGATCGGCTCGTTCGGCAACAAGGGAAGCACGACGCCGATCAAGACGAGAAACTGAGCGAGCGTGATGATCTCCTGGCCCGAGATCTTCTGTGCCAGGCCATGCAGCCGCTCGCGCGCTTGTAGCAGGAGCACCGATAAGACGGTCAGCCCGATGGATATCCATGGAGGTTGGGTGAGAGCCAGCGGTCCCAGCAAGTAGGCCACGATGTTGCACATGGGAACCATCAGCCCGTCGGGCGTCTCCGGGCTGGCCTCGCCACGCGATACTTCCGCGCGGTAGTAGGGATAGAGCCAAATCCCAAGGACCACGAGGCCGACGCAGAAGGCCGACGCGTACTCCGTCTCCAGTGCATAAAGAAGCGCTCCGCTCAGTGAGATCAGCGGGAACGTTCGTATGCCTCCCGGCCGGCTCAGCGCCGATTTCCAGTAGAAGCCTTCGAAGGACAATCCGAAAAAAAAGCTAAGCCCCAAAAGCAGGCCGAGTCTTTGTACGTTCAGCAGGTGCATGCAGAAACCCAGAGATTGCTCGATGCCACCTCACGAATGCAATGTGAACCCGATGTAGCGGAGCGCCACGACGAGCGTCAAGCTCCGCGACTCGCCTCCGTTTGGCTGCGGTCGGAGAGAGGCGGGAACCGAATGATGGGGATTAGAAGTGTTGAACGAGGCCTTCCAACCGACGTCGGAAGACGACGTGGCTAATGCCCTGAGTCAATGTGGCCGTGCGGCGGTAGCTCCCGGCCGACGGCGCGCTTGTCGATGCCGCGCAGCGCGACGACTGTCCGATGGCCTCTTGGAGGGTTCTGTCGCGCTCTGGCTGTGGAGCGCCGAGCGGCACCGTCTTGAGTCCGCCTCTTGGCATCAGCCGCACGCACGGAGGGCAGCGCGCTTCGACCTCGGGCCGGGCTGACCCGCCCGTTCGCGCCCCTAGCCCGCCTTTTCCACTGCTCTCGACAGGCTGACCGCGTCAGGTCCCGGCGCCCTCGTCTCGCATCGGGTTCCGCATCGCACGTTCGACGAGGAAACGCGTGAAGGCAACGCTCTCTCGAATCAGTGATGCCCCGAGGTTGGTGCCGAGTGATCGCGCAGGCCTGCCCGAGCAACCGGGTGCCCAACCCCCGGCCTGCTGCGGCGCCGATCACGTACAGGGGAGGCGACGTGACCGTTGGCTCCGATTCCGCAAAACCCTTCAATGCGACCCTCGCGCTCTGCAACAAGGGTGTCGACATCGCGGACGAAGGACACGAATCGATCGCTGGAGGCGAAGCTCGCTCAGACACGTCGTTGGTCGATGCTGTAGTGCTCGGCGGCCAACTCGTCGACCGCGCGCGCGTAAACCCCCCGCAGCGCCGGCAGGTCAGCGGCATCGGCGTAGCGCAGGATCAAGCCGGTTTTCTCTGTGTTCATACTCTTTCCAGCTCGCTGCGATCCACAGCCCTCACCCGGGTTGGCGTCAGTCATCGGGTTCGACGATATTCGCCGATCTGAACCCGAATCCGAAATCGTTGGCGAATGCGACCACTACCGCGCTCTACGTCCACAACTCAGAAGCGGCTGCACGCCGCGCAGTCGCTCGTCGAGCCGGAATTCTGGACACCAAAGTGGACACCGGCGCCGGCCGAGCGGCCGAGATGCATCCAGTGGCGCGACTCAAGTCTTCGGAATCATTTAGTGGGCCATCCAGGACTCGAACCTGGAGCCAATGGATTAAGAATGAGAACCAACCGTCGGCATCC
>JASFKY010000258.1:0-5641 GCA_050118395.1 Myxococcales bacterium
ACCGGAGCAGGGAGCTCACTGTCCGCTTTGTCGGTGAGGATCTCGACCAAGGGCTGGTCCTTTTCGACCGATTGCCCCACCGAGACGAGCCATTTGCCGATGGTCCCCTCGACGACGCTCTCGCCGAGTTGCGGCATGGGCACTTTGGTGGCCATTGGAGGCGCAACATAGCCCAAAATGCGATGAGCGGTAGCATCTTGCGGTCGAGAAGCTCCCATAGGACCCTCTTTGTCGTGTCAGGTAGCGACCCAAACCGAATCCCCAGGGGCGATCCGGGCTTCCTGCTCAAGCTGCTGGGTGGGGTGGCCCTGTTCCTTCTTGCAGCGGCGCTCATCCTGGGTGTGCTGGACAAATCGAGCGTCGGCAGTTGCGCCGCACGCGGTTTTTTTCAGGTCACTGAAACCCCGGCTTTGGACTAGTACCCGACCCAAGCTGGGAGTACAGTCGGCGCCATGTTGAAAGCCCTCGATCGCGAAGACCGGCTGCAATTGATGCGCTTCGTCTGTTCCTTTGCCTGGGCCGACCTGGAGGTCAGCGACGGCGAACGGGACTTCATCGTCAGGATGGTCGATCGCCTCGGCCTCGACGAGGCCGAGCGGGCTATGGTTGCGGAGTGGATAGAGGTTCCACCGCGGGCGGACGACCTCGATCCCACCGACATTCCAAGAGAGCACCGCGAGCTATTCCTCGATGCGGCCCGGGCGATGATTCTGTCCGACGGCACCATCGACGAGTCCGAAGCGGAAAACCTGATCATCTTCGACCAGCTCCTCCGCTAGGGCCGAGCCGCTTGCCAGTCAGCTGGCTTGCAGGTCAGCCGAGGGGATCCAGGAGCTCGGAGACCGCGGGACGCGCGGCGGCGAGGCTCGCCCCAAGACTCACGACCTGCATCGGATCGAGATCGAAACGGGGCCGCTTGCCAAAATACGATTCGACGTAAGCGCGCAAGCCGGGAAGCCGGGTGCTGCCGCCCGCCAAGAATACCGCCTGCATGTCGCGGGCTTTGAGCCCTGACTGAGACAGTACTTCGTCGCAGATCCCAAACGTACGGCGCACCAAATCCAAAGTGAGCTGCCGCACCTCGTCGCGTGTGATGGAGACGATGCCGCAACTCGCGGGGGCCGCGGGATCGACACCCGGGATGGCAATGGCTGCTTGCTCCGACTCGCTGAGCTCGCATTTCGCCATCTCCGCGGCCAACACGAGACGATCGAACGTCACGGCATCGTTGGTCAAATCCCAGCCTTCGCGCGCGAGCGTCCGATCCGCCACGTGAAGGGCAATCGTTCGGTCGACGTCGTCGCCACCGAGATAGGGATCACCGCCGTGGCCGATGACACGGAACGGATAGCTGCTGCAGTCGACCACCGCCGCATCGAAGGTGCCGCCGCCGAGGTCGTACACGAACGCGTATTTCAAGCTGCTGCGATTCAGATACGCAAGCGCCGTTGCGATTGGCTCTTCGACGACCCGAACGGTCGCGAAACGAGCCTTGGACACGGCAAGAGCCGTCGCGTCGCGCCGTAACTTGTCGAAACCCACCGGTGCGGTCACCACCGCATGAACGTCCTGGGTGGGGCATTGGGTGCGCTGGCACAGGCCGCGGATGATAGTCGTACCGATGTCGACGGCCGACACGATGCCCGCACGGGTGCGAAAGGCCGGGCAGTCATCGGTCGTGCGAACCAAATCGTAGGGGTAATGCTCTCGGAACTGCGCCGTGTACGACGAATGCCATCGAGCCCCGATGATGCGCTTTGCAGAGAGCACCGTGTTCCTCGGGTCGAGCGCTCGCCGCCGACGGGCCGCATGACCGACCAGCACCGATCCATTGGGGGGGAACGCCACCGCGGAGGGCATGACGCTACCATTGCCCTCGATTTGCAAGGCCTCGAAATTGCGCGCGATCACCGTGTTGGTCGTGCCGAGGTCGATTCCGACCGTATATCGCCGGCGGCCGGCTCGGAACCCCGCTGGCGTCAGGGAGCGGAGATGCGTATGGACGTTCATTGGGGGGCTGTGGATAACCTGAGAAATAAACAGATTACGTGATCCAACGGTGGCCTGCCAGCCTCATTGCGTCGGCTGGACCCAATCAGCCGGGTGCCCTAAAATGAAACACGTTCTAGTTGGAGATCTCCACCGATGCCTGCGGACTTTCATAGATTACAAATAGCAGGAATTGTTCAAGAAACACATGACACACGATCGTTTATCCTCGTCGTTCCCGAATCGTTGCGGGCCGAGTTTCGCTATCGAGCCGGCCAGTTTCTGACCTTCGAAATTCCATGGAACGACATGCAGCTGCGCCGTTGCTACTCGCTGTCGAGCGCACCGGAAACCGATCCATGGCTCAAGGTGACCGTCAAACGGGTCGAGGACGGGCGCGTGTCCAACTGGTTCAACGATCAGCTCGGGGTGGGCGACTTCATTCGGGTGCAGCCCCCGGAAGGCCGGTTCGTTCTACGCTCGCACGAAGGCGATCATCCCATCGTCCTCTTCGGCGGCGGCAGCGGGATCACACCCGTGCTCTCCATCTTGAAGTCTGCGCTGCGCACCACCCAGCGACGCGTGAAGCTGATCTACGCAAATCGAGACGCGGATTCGATCATCTTCAAGGACGAAATCGACCTGTGGTTGGCCGAACATCCGGATCGGTTGGAGGTGGTGCACCACTTGGACAGCGAGGGCGGGTTCATGTCGGTGGCCGACATTCAAAAGCACGTCCGGGGCTGGGAAGACGCAGAGTTCTTCGTATGCGGCCCCACCGGGTACATGGACACCATCGAACGGGCGTTCAAGGAAGCCAAAGTCGACGCGGGCCGCGTCAAGTTCGAGCGATTCATCTCCCCGGTCGATCCGGATCGAAAGGATCCCTCGGCCACCGTGCTGCCTGCCCAAGCCGATTCGGAGGTCCCGGAGTCCTTCACCATCCGGCTCGAAGGCCAAGTGCACGAGGTGCCCTACGAGAAGGGTCTCACCTTGTTGGAATCGGCCGTCAAAGCCGGATACAAGCCGCCGTCCTCCTGTGAAGACGGATATTGCGGCTGTTGCATGGCGATGCTCAAAAGTGGCCAGGTGAACATGGCCAACCACGACGCACTCGAGCCGAATGACATCGAGCGCGGTTGGGTTCTGGCATGCCAGTCGCGTCCAGCCAGCCGCGAACCCATCGAGATCGACTTCGACGCCGAGTATTGAAAGGACCTAGGGGCGCTGGCGATCGGGCCAATCCCAATACGACGCTCTGCCGATGGCCCAGTCCGGTCCACTTCCCCAATGCTTGCGCGTACGTTGGTTTCGATGGTCTGGATCGTGCTCGCGGAGCGCCTTTTCATAGGCTTGGAACTGCTCGATGCCGAGCTTCTCCGCCCAGTAGTCCTCCTCGGACGACCATCGACCATCGCCCGCGTATTGCAGGATGGTCACACCGGGGAAATCCATGACGCCCTGTCCACTCGGATGGTCACGACGATTGATCATGCGAAAGACGACCCGGCCCGAGGGATCGGCCAGGTGCCAATCGTAGACGCCGTAGATTTCACCGTATTGTTCCATGAGGGGAACGATCCAGCGCCGAATGGCGTCCCGGCCTCGCATGGTGCCGAGCACCCGCTCGTAGTAGACGACGTCCTCGGTGAAGAGGTCGGCCCATGCATCCCAATCTTCACGAATCATCCCGGTTTGCCAGAACCGGCGAAAGGCCTGCTCGACCTCGTCCAAATCAAACGTGTCCACTACTGTGCGGCCTGTTGCCCCTCGGGCCAAGAATAGAACTGAGTGCACCAGCGCCGGAAGATGCCAATCGGCCCATCTCCGTCGCATAGCAGTGGCTTTTCGTACTGGATCTTGTTTTCCCAGATCGGGATGTCCTGCTCGAGCTGTCTCGTCACCTCCGCGACGAAAGCCTTGCCGACACCGCGAGCCATCTCGGCGCCTGCCGTCTTTTTGACGCTGAAGTGAAAACGAAGGTGCACGTTGTCCGCATCGATGGGGGTGGTGGTGGCGACGTTGAGCGTTTCGACGATGCCCTTGAAGCGTACGACCGATAGGCCGAACCCGTAGTTGAGGCTTTCGATCGACCCGTCCACGGTTCCGCGCGGCGTTTCCATTCCGGCCCCGGAAAACACACGCAAGATGGGGCCCTCGATCGTGGCTTCCGATTTCGGCATGTTGGTGGTGCCATGCAAGTAGTGGAAGTGCGCGGAGTCGACGGCATTCTCCGCCATTTCTTGATTACGGGTTCGGATCTTCCATTCACGCAGGACGAAATCCGTCCATTCCTCGTTGCGAACGCCATCTTTCGAGCCCCACTCGGGGATCTCGTCAGGAATGTCGAAGGTCGGCGGCTGTCCCTCCGCGTGATGCCAACACAGCACCATGTTCGCGAGCTCCTTGACGTGCCAGGTTCCGACCTTCGCTTTGCGCGGCACGTGCTGGGCGTAGGGCACGGCCGTGCAGCGACCGTCGGTGCCAAACTGCCACGCGTGGAAGGGGCACTCGATCGAGCTGCCCTTGACTTGGCCCCCGTGTCCGAGGTGCGCGCCGAGATGCGGACAAAATGCATCGAGCACGCTGAGTACCCCTTCGTCCGAGCGCCAGATGACCAGATCTTTGCCGAAGTACTTGAGCGGCTTCACGTCGCCGGGCTTGATTTCGTTCGAGGCTGCGATCTGGAACCAACCGTTGGGGATGGGGGGAGTGAAGTAGCGGTCGTCCATGGGGCAAAAATAGAACGTGTTTCACTTTTTTCAACCCAAAACGTGGTGCTAGGCTGCGGGCGAAAGGCTGGTCATGGCGAGCATCCAGGTGGGCGACACCGCCCCAGACTTCACCCGAACGACCCAAAACGGAGACTCCATCACGCTGTCGCAATTTCGCGGCGAAAAGACGGTGGTGCTCTATTTCTACCCAAAGGACGAAACGCCCGGCTGTACGGCCGAAGCCTGTACCTTTCGCGACAGCTTCGAGGATTTCGTCGACGCGGGCGCGGTCGTCGTCGGGGTCAGCCAGGACAGCGTCGAAAGCCACCAGAAGTTCGCCGAGCACCACCGTCTGCCGTTTCTACTGGTGAGTGATGGCGACAAGTCCCTCCAGAAAGCCTACGGGGTGCCCAAGACCCTGGGATTGCTGCCCGGACGAGTCACCTACGTGATCGACCGTGACGGGGTCGTACGGCACGTCTTCAATTCGCAGCTCAATGCGAAGAAGCACGTCCAGGAGGCCCTCGACGTCGTGAAGCGCCTCGGCGCCTGAGTTCGCGGGCGAAGAGCCACAGGCCAAGCCCCAGCCAGAGTGAGCCCGGACCTTGCGCGGGCACGGCCGCGCTGCATCCGGATTTGTCCGCTGGCACGCCGTCCACCCCTGCATCTGGGGTCGGACTCGGGGTTCCGCAGTTGTCCCCCTGACAGGCGGCCACCTCGCACACGTTGTCTCGCTCCCAACCGTCGTCGCACAAGGCCTTCACGATCGTGGCAATGTCGTGAGCCACCTCGCCGGCCTGGGAGTCGTCGAATACGTTGACCCGGGCGCAGTTTTCGTCCGGCGCGGTGACGTAATCGGGAACCCGTCCCCCGAGCAAGATACCGGAAAGCCGATGACTCGAATCGTAGATCGAGCTTCCGGAGTGTCCCTCGAAGGC
>JASFKY010000259.1:0-5637 GCA_050118395.1 Myxococcales bacterium
CATCTCCGCGTAACGCACGAGTCGCTCGCCGGATGGGAGGAGCTCGACCTCTCGCTCCATCGTGCGAATGAGCTTCTCCCAGTCACGACGCTTCTCGTACATCTCCTTGAGCTGCGAAATGGCGTCGACGTCGTGTGGCTCCAGCTCTAAGAGCTGCTCGAAGCACTTGATCGCTTCGGCCTGATTGCTAGAGCGCTCCAGGTAAAGCTTACCTGCTTGCCGAAAGAGCTCGACCTTCTCCTCAGGCGCTGGCACGAGCTCGGCTTTGCTCAGGATGGAGCGGATCATGTCCGACCATCGCTTTTGCTCCTCGAACTTCGCGATCGCGTCGTCGATCTTTTCGAGCTCCGCCACTTGGTCGGGCGTCAGCTCTCGACCCTGGTCCCCCGATTTTTGTTCCGACATCTTGCCTAAGCCCCCCTACGGCGATTCGGTTCTCAACTCTGCAAGACGATCTCGAGCAGCTTTGACGTAGTGCTCCGGTGCGTCCGTCCCCGCCATCATCACGTACTTGTCGAGGTAGCGTTTGGCTTCCTCGTCGTTGCCCTGCATTGCGTAAGTCCAGCCGAGCGAGAAAAGCGCATCGGACATGCCGGGCACGATGCCCAGTGCCGCCTGAAACTCGCCGATCGCCTCGTCGAACTTGCGCTGCTGCTGATACACCGTGCCGAGAAGATGATGGATGTTGGCCTCCTCTTCGGTTCCCGGCATCGCGACCTTGAGCGCCTCGGTCAGCACCTGCGCGGCCTGATCGGGGTATCGAAGGTCGGCGTAGAGCCTTCCCAACGCGGAATAGGAGGGCAAGAACCGAGGTCCCGTCTTGATTGCATCCGTGTATTGATAGAGCGCGTTTTGCGGGTCTTCGAGCTCCTCGCTGCAACGGCCGAGCTTGAAGTGCGCCTTGAACAAGGTCGGATCGAGCTCCAACGCCTTGTGGAAGGCTGCTTGCGCCCCCTTCCAGTCCTCGAGCTCCATCAGGACGGTGCCGAGCTTCTCGTGGTACCCCGCCACGTCGGGCTTGGCGACGATGGCGCGCTCGAGCGCCTCGCGCGCGGCCGAAAACGATCGCAGCTCGATTCGTACGATGGCCAAGTTGAAATAGGCTTGGTGGTTGGTGGGATCGATGGCCGCGGATTTCTCCAGGTTCTCCGCCGCCTCGTTGAATCGCTTCATCTGGGCGAGCTCGACTCCCGCATTCATCTCGTTCATCGATTCGACGCGGGCGCGCGAACAGTTCCCGCCCATGAGGATTAGACCCAGCAGTACCAAGCCGAGTGTGTGAGCTCGCATCGTTGCCTCCTGCGCTCGCAAATTCACAAGCACTTCAATCCTACAGCATTTGTCTCATTGCCAACAACTGTAACTCTGCTCTTTTTCAGCCGTTTTCACGTTCTTGGCCAGTTTCAGACCAGCCTTCGGCTCCCTGAACGCGGGAGCAGACGGTGGAAAACGAGGAGATTCGAGCGAAACCTGGCCGACTATGCGCCCGGTGCCTCACTGGCCCGCGGCGTCGAGCAGGAACGGGTAGTTGACGACGACCACGCCGCCGCCGTCAGGCGCCGGGAAAGTCCATCGGCGAACCGCCTGCACGATGCAGCTCTCGACCGCTGCATTGCGCAAGCTCGAGTCGCCCACCATCGCGGATTGGACCGAGCCAGTCGGCGAGATGACGAAACGAGTCGTGACCCGACCTTGTAGATCGGGTCGCGCGTTGAGTTGCTGCTCGTAGCAGAACTTGACCTCGTTGATGTGGCGCCGAACGACACGCCGAATGACTTCCTTGGAGAGCGAGCCTCGAACCTCGGCGCCGCCGCTGCGAACTTGAGGAACGCCGGCCGACCGGCCACGGAAGCCGCCCACGCCGCGCCCGTAGCCGCCTTCGCCATCGCCGCGGCCGCCGCCCCGACCGATGGTCCCGAAGTTACCCATGCCAATGGTGCCCTGCCCCATGCCGCCACCGCCGCGTCCGGTGCCTCGCAAGCCGAGACCGCCGAAGCCGAAGTTCTGCCCGATGTCGTTGCCGGTCATCGCGCCTAGCGCGCTGGTCGGATCGTTGCCCAGCGCGAAGTCCGCGCCATAGGGAGAGGTCGGCGCGTTGAACGAGCCCTGCATGGAAGCAAGCGTCCCGATGATACCCGCGGTACGTGCCTCTTCTTTGGCCTGCTCGCGAGCCATGACGGGATCGGGATTGTCCTCAGGGCCTTGGATGCCGTATTTGTTCTTGGTCTTTTCGGCCTTTTCATCGCCCATTTGACCCTGCTCGCCCTCGTGCGCCTTGCCAGTGCCGCCGCCAGACGAGTCGGATCCGTTGAGCCACTCGGGCTCGGGCTCTTCCAGCTCCTCCGGCTCCATCAAGAACTGGATCAAACGCGAGTCGGTGCTCAGCAAGTCGGAGGACAGGCCCCGCGGACGCGGAGGCTGAAAGTAGAACATGGTCAGGACCAGGCTCGCGAAGAGCGCGGCGCCGGCCACGTAGATCATCGGCCGGATGTCGAGCTTGGCGTGACCGGCCACCTTCTTGCCGGCCTTGACGTCCTTGACGATGAACGTGAAGTTGCGGTGCTTGATCCGGATCGAGCCACCTTCAGGCACGGGGAACTCGAGCGCGCCGGCAACTCGAGAGCTCGGCCGGAAATCTCCCTGGCCGCGCATCAGATCGAAGGAGCGGGTCTGGTGCCCTACCGTGGCCTCCCCCTTGGCCCCATCGGGCACGATCGCCGTCACACCCGCGCCCTCGGCCACGCAAATGGGCATTCGGTCCACCCCGATGGCGTCATGGCCCAGAATGAAATCGACATCTTCGCCGTCGGGTTCGCCGACGTAGTAGTCTCGAGGCGGATTGAGGTAGTCGACGTTCAGAACGCTGCGGTCTCCCCACAACACCGATACCTCGATTGCACGCTCGTTGGTTTCGATCTCGTGGGACGGCACTGCGGGCGCCGTGGCCACCAAACCGTACTCGGGCCCTTCTTCCTCGGCCGACGCCGCAAACGGAGTTCGCGACTTGCGCTTGGCGCCCACCTCGAATGGATTGAACTTCGGACCCGACTCGTCGTCTTTGGCAACCAACTTGGGGTTGGCCTTGGCGCGCGGCTCGGACTCCTCGTCCATGATCGCGCTGATCGCGCGCTCGTCCACCACCGGCGTGGCATGCTCCGCTCCGGCAGCCATGGCTACCGGGGGCGTCGAGGCATAGGCCACCGTACCGGTGATGATGTCGACGTGGATGCGCTTGTTGCCAAGTTGCACCACGTCTCCCGTCTGAAGCTTGCGCTTGTTGATCTTCTCACCGTTGACGACGGTCCCAGCAGCCGAGCCGAGGTCGATGATGAACACCTCCCCGGGCGCTGTGATCTCGATCACGGCGTGCATACGGCTCACCTTGTCGTCTTCGAGACGAATGTCGCTCGTCTGAAGGCGGCCGATTTTAATGATTTCTTGGCTCAACGTCTCGGTGTTGACCAACTGGTCGCCATCGTAAACGGAGAACGCGACCGACGTATTGTGGCTCGACTCACTCACCCGGATCCCCCATTTACAAATCTTCCACAGATTTCAGCATCTCGGGAATAAAATGCTCCCGGATCTGGATCAGCGACGATCGGCGCCCTCGCCGACGCACGATCAATTGCTCGCCATCGGGCCGCACCAGATCGCCCGTGACGAGATCGTCCTCGAAGTCGTATGTCGTTTCCGGCGGGGGCGCCTCCTGCGCCTGGGCCTTCAGCGACCATGTCGCTACGCCTGATACTAACCAAGCGATTACGAGGGCTTGCGAGATGAATTTCGAAACTTTCTTCGGCATGTTTCCCCCTTAACCCTCGACCTGCATGGCCTCGATGGAGATGTCGATGTTCTGCATGCGGCCAGGTCTACACCTGGGTGCGCCGCGTTTTCGGCTTCCGCCATTGGCACAGCGATTGTTCACGTCCTGCACGCTCGCTCGGAATTCGGGCTCGTTGCCGGCCCGCTTCAAAAACTCGCTGAAGTACTCCTTGGCCTGCCGCAGATCCGCGACCGAGCCCGACATGTAGTCTTGGTAAAGCACTCCGAGGTTGAAGTACGCCTCGGGGCGGCGCCCGTCGATCTCCTTGGCTCGCTGGTACTGGCTGTTGGCCTCGGAGAGCTGTCCAAGGCCCCGCAACGCCGTGCCGAGACCGATCACGGCATCGTAGTTGTCCGGCTGCAGCTCGACGGCGTGGGCAAACGCTCTTCGTCCGTCTTCGTAGCCACGGAACGAGATGGTGACCTCGCCAAAATTCATCTGCGCCTCGAAGAGATCCGGATCGAGAGTGATGGCCCGTTCGAAATATCGAAGCGCCATGATCACGTCACCTTTGTAGACCTTGATGAGCCCCCAGGTGTTGTAGATGGGCGCGTAGCTCGCATCGAGCATCTGCGCCTGTCGGCACACGACCTCGGCCAGGTCGAGCTCGGCGGGTTTGCCTTGGCGGCCGCGATCGTAGTGCAGGAGCGCCATCTGGTTGAACGCGGCCAAGTAGTCCGACTCGATAGCCAGCGCGCGACGTAGATTCTTGAGAGCCTCTTCGTTGTCGCCCTGAGCTCGCTGCACGATGGCCAAGTTGGTGTAGCCCGACGTGCACTGCGGATCGTCCTTGATCGACTGCTCGAAAGCGTTCTTGGCCTCTCGGGTGCGACCGTTCTTCAAATCACGGAGCCCCAGGGCCACTCGAGCCTTGCAAAACTTGTCGTCGACCTTGAGCGCTTCCTCGAAGTGAGCATACGCCCCATCGTCGCCGCAGCGCGAGAGCGCCAAGCCCGCCATGTAGTGTGCCTCGGCGAACCCCCCGCCCTGCGCGTCCGCAGCGCGTTCGAATGCCTTTTCGGAGCTGCTGCATTTGGCAGAGGTCCACCCGCTCTTTTCGTAGGACTCGAATTCGGCGAGCGCGTCTTCCCATTTGCCGTGCGCCTTTTTGCTGACCGCGCTGCCGTCCGCGGTCGTGATCGCCTCGCCGCCGGAAGTCCGGGCGACGTCGGTCGCTGGGATGCTCTGCTCGCTTGCGGTTCCCCCGCCGCCGCAACCCGAGACGAGCGCGACGGCCACGAGTATTCCGTGATGGTGTCGCATTTACAGGTCCTCCCTTTGGGCAACCGCCTCTTTGGTGTTCAACCTCTGCTGATCAATCGCGCCCAGATCGACGACGCCCGGGTCGCCTACCGTCGCCTTGACGTAGTTCGGCTCCCCACGAAGCTCTGCGGCAACCGGATACTTTCTAGGATTCAGGCCGTTGAGCTCTTGCTCGCAGGACCGAGACCACTTGTTGAACCAGCGCACTTGGGTGGCGGTCTTCAGACAGAACTCGAACTTGTCGATGGCCTGCCGCTGAAGCGGCTCGGAAACGTCGTCGAGAGCACCCACGTAGATGTCGAAGAGCTCCGGGTCCTTCTCGATCTCACGCGGAATCGGGGCATCGCGGAACTCGTCCACGAAGCTTCGATACATCTCGCCCGTTCGTGCGGCCGCTGCGATTTGCCAGGGAGCCGACTTCATCTCGACTCCACCGGCACTCGCAGTGATGCGAGCGACCTTCGCGTAATCTGACTCGGCCGCACGAAGCGCCGCTTGCTTCCTGCCCACCCACTTCTTGAACTCCGTGTTCGACCACTTCTTGATCC
>JASFKY010000260.1:0-5616 GCA_050118395.1 Myxococcales bacterium
GTGGTCTATCGCCCCGGCCCAGCTGTCGCCGGTATGGAAGCCACCGCCGAGCTCGTCTTGGTCCTGGCCGAAGATGAGGCCGCCTTCGTCGAGGTCCAAGGCGTCCGCGTCGACGGGGACGGAGTCGCCGAGTTGCGTGCCGTCTTGATAGAGAAGCGCGGAGGCGCCCGACCGGACCAGCACGATATGGTGCCACCCGCCGTCTTCGATGCTGGAATCTAAGGCAAATGGGGAGGCGCCGTCGTTGACGCCGACGACCCACTCGTCGGTGGGCTCGCGGTACCAGAAGATGAGGACGTTGTCTTCGTTGGCGTTGGCCCCGCTAATCAGCTCGTGGCTTTCGTCGCGAAGGGTGTCGAGGCGAACCCAAGCGGCGAAGGTGAAGTCAGTGAGGCCGTCCATGACGGTATGGGGGAGGCTCAGATAGTCGGTATCGTTGTTACCGACGACGAGCTCGCCATTGGCGGTGGCGCCGCCGCCCAAGGTGCCGTCGTTGCCGTTACCGCTTTGGTCCGCGGCGTCGAAGCAGCTCTCCAACGTCAGTGTCCTTTGGACTTGGCATCTCTCAAGGCCTCGAGCGAAGCCGCAGAGCGCATCGAAGCCCGTAGTCGCTGGAGGGGCGAAAGCGATAGCGCCCAAGCAATGAGTGTGCGGTCAACCTCGCGCGCAGCCTGTCGAACGAGCTCCTCGACGTCAGGCGTTTCTTTTGGCTCGTCGGACACTACCGGAGGCTACACCGCTTGTGCCGCGCAAGCCAACCGGTGGGCGAACGTCGTCGCACGTCGAGCGCGCCCCGATCAGCTGAATCGAACCTGGTCGACCTCCCCTCCACCGGCACGGCGCCGGTTTGCATCCTTGAAAAGATCCGGGCGCTCGAAGTCCTCGCCGGCAGACAGGTTCGCCGCGTTGAAGAGCTGGGAGCCGTGCGGTCGCTCGGGTATTCTCTTCTTCAAGTCCCAGCAAAGCTCGGATTGTCGGTCGTAAAGGAACTGATTCTGAGCCAGCGCGTGATTCGCCGGCAGTAGACGGGGGCGGCAATCACCTTCATGCGCCCGCTTTCCATCGCCTCCGTCATTTCGATCTCGCCGTACCAAATGCGGGTCATGAGATCGAGCGTGGAGGTGATATATACGTCGGTCTCAAATCCGAGATCCGTGTCGCATACCTCGACCTTGCCGTCACGCACGTGAATGTAGTGCCTCGGCGAATTCTCGACATCGGTGAGGTTGAGCTGGACGGAGGTGTTCCCGGACGGAAGCTCGTCGACATTGAGTCGACCGGCAAAGTCGCGCGCGAGTCCCGATGCGGTATTCGCTTTATCGGTCATACCCTCTCGCGCATACCGCATGCCCCATTTCGCCATCTCCGTCAGTACTGGAGCCAGCGCCTTGCCCGACGGCGTCAGAAAGTACTCGTAACGTTTACCTCTCTCCGCGCGCTTGCGCATCACGAGCCCCTGCGATTCGAGAGACCTCAATCGATCCCTGAGCAACGACGGAGAGAGATTGGGGATGAATTTCTGGATCTCGGAGTATTTCGTCGAACCGAAGAACATCTCGCGGAGGATCTGCAGCGTCCACCGCTCGCAGAGCACGGATGCTGCCATGGAAATCGGGCATGCTTCGCCGTAGTCATACATCGCAGGGCTCTCCGCTCGTTCCTTGCTCCCGAGAGCTTACTACAGAATCTGTAGCGAATTACTACAGATCTTGCCATTACTCTCACCCTCGCCCCGCCGTAACGTGTTCCCCATGGCTACACGTGAGCGAGCAGAGCAACCGAGAAGCCCCGATCCGGCCCGGGGCCGAACACTCGAGATCGCGAGACGGTGGAACGCCGGAGAAACCGGTTGTGGCGCGCTCATCGTGGGACTCAAACGCGAGATCCACCGGATTCAGGCGGGTGAGCTACTGGAGGTGAAGGCGCTCGATGCCGGCGCCGTGAGAGACATTCCCGCGTGGTGCCGACTGACCGGACACACCCTGACCACTGCAAATCATCCGACGTACATCCTGAGGAAAAGGGACGACTGATTCAACCAACACACCAACACTGGAGGACAGAGAAATGGCTCAGAAACAGAAACTCGTAATCGTGAATTCCCGTGGCTTCGATGACGAGCGATCGTCGGTCGCTTGGAGCATCGCCAACACCGCCGCTGCGTCGGACATGGAAGTCACCATGTTCCTCGTCGCCGCCGGCGTCGATTGGGTCCGCAAGGGCGCAGCGGACTTCGCTCGACTCAACCCGCTCGATCCGAGCATGAGCGACATGATCGGTAGCTTCGTCGCGAATGGAGGACGCATTCTCGTCTGCCCGCCGTGCGCAAAGGTACGCGGATACACCGAGGAATCATTGATCGAGGGCGCAACGGTCGCTGGCGCCCCCGCCATGCTCGAAGAGATCAACGCAGGCGCCGCGGCACTCTCATTCTGAGCAGATTCGAGACAGGGAGCCGCGCGTCGCTTCGACGGTTTGGAGGTGCTGGCTTTCACCTGGCCCCGAAGTGGGCTGGCTCGGCTGAGTCGGAAGCCATTACTTGGAGCCAAGATCGACAACCTCGTCGACCTCGCCTCCACCGGGACGGCGCCGGCGAGCATCCTCGAGAAGATCCGTGAGCTCGAAGTCCTCGCCGGCAGACAGAACCGCCACGTGGAAGAGCTCCTGCTCGACGATGGCATTCAGCTCCACCCCCTCGAAGACGGGAGCTACCGGGCCCGCTGGACCGTCCGCGGAGGCGCCCTTTTCTTTGGCGGAACGAGAAAGCCCCCGGTGCAAACCGAGGGCCTTGAAGAGCGGTCAACGCTGTGGGTTGCGGGGGCCGGATTTGAACCGACGACCTTCGGGTTATGGGCTCTGCAACGACCAATTCCTTGGCTTCAGTCAACCCCAACATTGGAAATACTTTGCAGACAATAACTGAGACTTATGCACTGACCGGCGCTCGGGACCGTCTCCCCACATGAGGCCATTCCAGATCTTCGCGTCAAATACGCGTCAAAATCCAAGCGGCCGGAAAGCTTGTTGCAAGTCCTCCAAAAGCTGGGAATACAAACCCACGTGAGCGAGGGGTCATAGGGGCAGTGGCGATGGTTTCTCAGCGACCGCGTCTCGAGGGCCGTCACCGTGTCGCCGCCTTCTTGTATGCGACCATGGGCGTCGTCAGCTTGGTGCTTGGCGCGATCTACTTGTTTCGCGATTCCTTCATGCCGTACCATGCGGTCGCCTTGGGCAAGAGTTGGGGCGAGCTCGACTCTGCGACTCAGACGCTTCTCAAGGCCCTCATGGAAGTTGCGGCCGGCGGCTGGCTGGCGCTCGGAGCGCTGGTCTTGTGGCTCGTTGCGTTTCCGATCCGGCGCGGTGAGCGCTGGGCGCGACTCGCTGCACCAGCCGCTCTTTTGCTCTTCTACGTCCCCACACTGCTTGCCACCTTGAGTGTGCTTCATGACACACCCGCTTCGCCACCTTGGCGCTTCAACGTGGTGGCGTGTCTATGCGCGATCGTCGGCTTGCTTCTGGACGCACCGTGGCGTTCTCACCAGACAAACTTCCGGTAGACCCGCGGATCGATCGCCGCGGCGCCGAGCATACCGCCCGCAAGGGCCCCGGCGATGCCGGGGGTCATGACGTCTTGGCCCGTCAGGAACAGGCCGGGCACGGGGGTGCGGGCGGCAAGCGCCTCCGACAACATGCGGCGCGGCGTGGTTTCGACGCCGTAGAAGCCGCCCTTTTCGTGGCGGGTGAACGCTGCTGTTGCAAGCGGGGTGCCGAGCTCGCGGTAGACGACGAGCGGCGCGAGCGCCGGGAACTTCTCTTCGAAGAACGCCATCAACTTGGCCTCGACGCTCTGCTTGAAGGCTGTCCATTCGGCGGCGAGCTCGCCGGGCTCGCGGTCGGCGAACTCGGCCACCGAGGACCAATCGGCCCACACCATCGCCTGGCCGGTGTGTTTGTTCGACGGGCCTGGGTCGTGCTCGGGATCTTTGAGCGACGGGAACGACACGAACAGCATCGGGATCGGGCTGCCGTCGGCGACCGCCCAGATGCCGTCATCGGTATCCCAGTTCTCGTGGAACCAATGGTTGGAGCGCGTGGCTCCGTGCCGGGCGATGTCTCCCTCGAAGCCGAGGTAGACTTCGAAGTGGCAAACTGCTGGCTTGAACGACGCGATCTCGCGGGCCCACTCCTGCTCGTGAATGTCCTCGGGGAGCAATCGCTTCACCGTTTCGCCGGCGCCGATTGCCGAGACGACCGCGGGCGCCCTTATTTCTTCGCCCGCGCTCGTGCGCACGCCTACGGCTTTTCCGTCTTCAAACAGAATCGCGGCGACGGGTGTGGCCGGGCGAGCACTTCCGCCTGCCGCTTCGATCACCGGCACGAGCCCTGCCGCGATTGAGCTCGCGCCGCCCACGGGATAGCCCGCGCCCTCGAGGTAGTGGCGCACGATGATGGCATGCACGCCGAAGCTGGCTTCTTTTGGTTTGCCGCCATAGGTGCCCCATTGCGCCGACAGCACCGACGCAAGCTTCGGGTCGGTGATGATGTCCGCGATGACTTCGCCTGTAGTGCGACCGACCCAGCGCTCGATTTTGCGCCTGTTGAGCCAGCGCTGCGCGGCGCGGAACGGCTCGGGAACCGACCGCCCGCCGGCGACCATGGTTGCAACGGTCTCCGCCGACTGTATCGCTTCGAAGTAGGTGTCGATTTCGGCGGCGTTGTCGGGGAACTTGTCTTTGAGCTCCATCTTGTACGCGGCCTCCGGGCGCGCCACCGAGATGTCGAAGCCATCCGGGAAGTGCAGGGTGTCGTAGACCGTGCCGACGGAGCGAAACTCGATGGTGCCGCCGCTGAGCCAGTCCAAGATCTTTCCTGCGGATTGGTCACGACCAAACAGGCCGCAGTAGTGAAGGCCCACGTCCCAGCTGAAGCCCTCGCGAGAGAAGGAGTGGGTCAGCCCTCCAATCGACTGCGCCTGCTCGAGAAGCAGAACTTTGTGGCCCAATCGGGAAAGCGCGGTCGCGGTCGTCATGCCGCCCATGCCCGACCCGATGACGATGACATCGTACTCGCTCATTGGTGCTCCCCCGAACCTGCTCAAAGCCGGGCCGGACGGTCAGCTAACCGCACGAGGGGCGGCGCGTCAATGCCTCTGAGGGTCGCGCAAGCTTTGCGCGTGGAACCAACCTTGACGGGAGCCAGCGCGCGGATCTACCACAGCTCCATGCCAGCTCCCGTCACCACGGACCTCGTCTGGAGAGAAATCGAAAAGCGCTCGTTCGCAGTCCTTTCCTATGTGAACCCCAAAGGCCGGGCCCGCTCCTCTGGCATCGTCTATGTCCCGATCGACCGGGTGCTCTACGTTCGCGTCGCGAAGGACTCGTGGAAGGCGAAACACATCCGGCAGAACCCTCATGTCGCGCTCAACGTGACGATTCCCAAACGCATTCCCTTCATGCCATGGATCGACATCCCCGACGCGACGATCGCGTTCAGCGGCACCGCGCGTGTGCTTTCGATGAGCGAGGTCGAACCGACGCTCCTCAAAGCTCTCCTGGAACGGATGTTCGATCACCCGAACAACGACGAGAACTGCATCATCGAGATCCACCCGACCGG
>JASFKY010000261.1:0-5600 GCA_050118395.1 Myxococcales bacterium
ACATCGGTATTGCACTCCCTCCACCAGGAGTCGGGGAGGATGTTCCGCCAGGCGTCGTTTCGTCGTACCTGTTCAGCCTGCGCGCTGGTGATCAGGTCACGATCGCCGGCCCCTACGGGGAGTTTTTCGCGAAGGACACCGACAAGGAGATGATCTTCATCGGAGGTGGCACGGGCATGGCGCCCCTTCGATCACACGTCTTCGATCAGTTGAAACGAATCAAGACCGATCGAAAGATTTCCTTTTGGTTCGGCGTTCGGAGCAAGCGCGACATTTTCTACCACGAGGACTTCGCGCGCCTCGCGGCCGAGCATCCCAACTTCAACTACGTGGCGGCGTTGTCCGAGCCTCGACCCGATGACGATTGGGATGGCCCCGTCGGCTTCATCCATCAGGTTCTCTACGACGAATATCTTGGTCAGCACGAGGCTCCTGAAGAGTGCGAGTACTACATGTGCGGTCCGCCCTTGATGATCGCCGCGGTTCAGAAGATGCTTGGGGACCTCGGGGTTCCCGAGGAAAACGTGATGTTCGACGATTTCGGGAGTTGATCGCCATGCTGGTTTACGTGCTGAGCTTCGTCTTTTTCCTGCTCTTCGTGCTCGGCCTGAGCACGGGTCTCCTTCTCGGGCGGGGAGGCATTCGGGGGAGCTGTGGTGGGCTCGGCAGCTCCGCAGGGCAGGGATGCGGGGTTTGCGGCAGAGGCTCGGCCGATGCATCGGAATGTCCCCAAAAGGCCGCGCCATGAGTCCCGTCCAGGAGCTCAGCGTGCGCGATTTCATGATCCTGAATCCCTTGGTCTTCCGGCCGGACATGGATTTGATGGAAGCCGTTGGCATGCTGGTCGATCGTGAGACTTCCGGTGCGCCCGTGGTCGACGAGCGGGGCAATCTGGTCGGAATTCTGAGTGAGGTCGACTTCCTCGAGGCGGCTCTGGTGGCCGGTTACCAAGGAGAACGGGGTGGCCGCGTTTCGGAATACATGAATCGTAAGGTGGAAGTCGTACACGCGAACGACAGCCTGCTCGATGTGGCAATGCGTTTCGTCAAGACGCGACACGGTCGATACCCGGTGGTCGAGGACAATCGCCTAGTGGGTGTCGTTGGAAGACGCGAGGTATTGCGCGCCGTCGTCGAATCGCTTCGCGGAGCGAAATAGCCACCTTTGGCGCCGCTACTCGAACGTAGCCGCCCAGATGTCGGAGCCCTCGCGCCAGACCACCACGGCTTTGCCATCCGGGCTCATGGTCAGACTCGGTTGGAAGGCCGTTCCGGCGGACATGCCCGGAGGAGGCTCGTCGAGCCCGAGCAGCACGGCCGCGCTCCATTGCCCCTGCGTATAGGTATGAGCCCAGGCGTCGGCTTGGTCCGCTTGCGGCAGCTTCTCGGCGTACGTGACGATGGCGTTGCCCTGGGAATCCATCGCGACACGCGGCTCGCCGGTGATGTCACCCTCGGCCAGCACGACGGGCACGCTCCAGCCACTTGCCGGAGCGTACCGGCTTGCCGCGATCTGGGGCTGTGAGCTTGCCGTCTGAGCGTCTTGAATCCACACGGCGGTTCCATTGCCTTGGGGATCTGCTGCCACCTGGGGGACGTAGGCCGTGCTCGAGTTGTCGAGCCGTTTCGGCGTGGTGAGCTCAGCATCGGCAGCACGCCTGCCATTTGCCCACACGTGAAACGCAAGGCCCGACGTCCTTTGCCAGACGAAAAGCACTTCTCCGGTTGCCGAGATGGCGAGTTGGGGATCGAGAGCGCTGCTCATGGTGCCCTCTTCGATCTTGGATGCGGTGGCCCAACCCGTGTCCGGGCTGAACTGATTGCTGAAGATGTTGGAGAGAACACCCGTAGGGGCTTGTGACCAAACGGCCCATCCGGCGCCGTCGGGCTGCAGCCCAATCTGGATACCGCGCGGCGTGTTCGGCTCGTCATCGATGATCTCGGCAGTGCCCCAGCCGCTCGTGGTCTCGAAGCGATTGGCCCACGCACCGGTCCCGGTCTCGAACACTGCCATGACGTTGCCCGCCGCATCGACGGCGAGACGAGCATCGCCCCCCGTGGACGCGCCGTCATAGATCGTGCCGGGATCGCCCCAACCGTCGGGCGCCACATAACGCTGTGACACCAAGCCGCGAACCACCGGGTCGCTGTAGTTCGCCCAGGCGGCGGTCGCGATTCCATCGTCATCGACCACGACGTCCGGTTGGGAGGTCTGCTCGGGGTCGCTGACGCTTCCGTCGGTTGCTCCGAGGAGAACATCGCCCTCCCAACCACTCATCGGGCTGTAGCGATTCGCCCAGACTTTGTACTCGCCGAGGCTGGATTGAACCCATACGGCGAAGGCCTCGCCGTTAGCTCCCATGGCGACTTTCGGGTGCACGCCGATCCCATCATGTGAATCGATGATGACGGGGATCTGCCATTGCCCCGTCAGCGGATTGCCGCCGCTGCCGCCAGCTCCAGCGCCGGCGGCTCCGCCCTGACCACCGGCCCCCGCTCCGCCCGCGGTGCCTCCCGTTCCGCCTGTGCCGCCTGCGCCTCCACCACCGGGTCCGCCATCCCCACCGTCCGACCCGCCATCCCCAAGGCCGCCATCGAGATCGATCAAGCCTCCGTTGTTGGAATAACAACCAACGAGCGCGATCAGCGCGCAAGCCGCAAGGCAAACCCGGAGACTCGATGCATTCATGGGGGCTCCGCTGGGGATCCAAAAAAAAGCCAGGGGAGCGGCAAGGAGTACCAGCTCTGCCTCTCGATTGACAAGGTGGTCGTTCGGCGCACACGCGTCAGCTGCGGCTGCGCGCTTTTGGTGAGCTTGCTCACAATGAGGTGAGCTCAGCCGGATTCGGGGTCCGGCAAGCTCTGGATCTTGCGAACGAGCTGGGTTCGCGTCTGCACCCCGAGCTTTCGCATCGCGGTCCTCAGACACAAGGAAATCCGAGAGGTGGAAAGCCCCAGGCGATACGCGATCAGCTTGTTGGTCATACCGGCGGCTGCCATCCAGGCAATCTGGCTTTCGCGTTCCGTCAGTCCGCGGGGATCGACCACTCCGGGCGAGTTGGGGATGGCCAGCACGAACCGGCGGCCGTCTGTATCGAACCAATCCACGACCGACCACCGACCGTGAACCAGTGCCTTCCAACCTTCGAGCCCCTTTTGCGGGTCGCTCTTTCGGATGGGGCCACGCGCCCGGTCGATGGCTACAGCGGCTTCCCTCAATTTTTGGCGCATCGATGCTGGCTTCGCGGGACCGACGGCTTCGGCGATGCGAAAGTCACGAGGATCGAGGACGGCCTCGGAACCCTGGGGCAAGTCGATAGGCCCTCGGTCCTCACGGTGGGCCAGCGCAATTGCCTCCCGCAAGCGATGTCCTGCCTCGACGTGGGCCGCCACCATTTGCCAGCGATGTGCTTCGGAGGCCGAGAGCGTCGTGACCTCCGCGAGCGGCGCAACGATGGAAACTCCAGCGCCTTGGGCGTCGACCGCCGTCAGGTAAAGAACGTCTTTGCAGTAGGAGACGTGTGACAAGTAGTGCTCCATCTCCTCGCGTCGACCACACTCGGCGACCTCCTGCCAGCCCGTTCTCGCAAGCCCCGAGCGGACTTGACGCCGAAGCACGTCCCGTGGAATCGTCGCGATCGCAGCCATGTGGCGTTCGGCGAAGTCCGAGGGGCCGGACGCCACGTGAACGTTTCGATGCTCGACATCGCCACCATTCGGAGGGAGGCCGTACTCCCAACCCGCCACCCCGAGACCGTGGTCGAGAATCGGGAGGCCTCGTCGAAGAAGATTCGGCAGCCAATCTGACTCACTCACCTCGAGGTCATATGCAGCCTCGGTCAGGTCGATGATCGCAGACTCCGCCCGCGGAGTTTCGGTTTCCAACACGCTTGATGTTCCCATCCAATTCGGCCCACATAGACCTACAAGCGATATGTGCAGGATCCTCGAATTCAATGGCCGGTCCATACGTAATTGTTCACCGTCACGGGGCCGCAGAGGATGGAGTTTTGCAGTCTTGCGGCGAGTCGAAGCATTCGTCCTTCGTTCGCGCCTGGCTCCAAGCCTCGATGCTGCCTAAGTGAAGCGCAGGCATGCATTCGTCCTCTTCGCGCATCTGCATCATCGGAGCTGGCATTTCGGGAATCGCCACCGCCAAGTTCTTGAAGGAAAAAGGCCTGCGCTACGACTGCTTCGAAGCATCGAGCGTGCTCGGTGGCAACTGGGTGTTCAAGAACCCGAACCGGATGTCTTCGGCCTATCGTTCGCTGCACATCGACACCTCCAAGAAGAAGCTCGAGTTTCCGGATTTTCCCATGCCGGAGACCTATCCGACGTTCTGCCATCACACGCACATTCGACAGTACTTCGAAGACCTCGTCGATCACTTCGACCTGCGCGAGTCGATTCGTTTCGGGACACCGGTTCGTAGGGCCGAGCTCACCGATGATGGCGATTGGCGCATCACTCTCGATGAGGAAATCCGCCGCTACGATCACTTGATCGTCGCCACCGGCCATCATTGGGATCCCAAGTGGCCGGATTTTGCCGGTCACTTCGAAGGCCCGATCATCCATTCGCACGACTACATCGATCCCTTCGAGCCTCTCGATCTCAAGGGGAAGCGAGTCTTGGTCGTCGGGATCGGAAACAGTGCCGTGGACATCGCGTGCGAGCTCAGCAACCGGGGTTTGGCAGAGCGGCTGATCCTGTCGACGAGGCGCGGCGCACACGTGGTGCCGAAGTATTTGCTCGGCAAGCCGATCGATCAGATCGTGGAGACCAACCCGCACATCCCACTGAAGCTGCAGCGAAAAGCTGCGGCCCTGCTGGTCCGGCTTCTGGTGGGCCGCGTCGAAAGCTTTGGGATGCCCACGCCAGACCACGAGCTTCTCACTGCGCACCCTACGGTGTCGAGCGATCTGCTGCAGCGGGTGGGCAACGGAGACATCACCGTCAAGCCGAACGTAGCCAGGCTTCGGGGAGATCGGGTGGAATTCGTCGATCAAAGCGTGGAGCCAATCGACGCCATCATTTACGCGACGGGCTACAAGATCACGTTTCCTTTTTTCGACGAGGACTTTCTATCGGCGCCGGATAACGTGCTTCCTCTATTCAAACGCGTCTTCGTGCCAGGCATCGACAACTTGATGTTCGTTGGATTCGCGCAGGCGATTCCGAGCATCATCGGCTTCGTTCAAGACCAGGCTCGGTGGATCGTATCGTACCTCACTGGGGAGTACGCGTTGCCATCACAGTCCGAGATGGAAGATGCCATACGGCGCGACGAGGCGCGGCACGCTTCTCATTACGTCGCCTCGAGCCGCCACACCATGCAAGTCGACCACGTGCTTTACGCCCGGGATCTCGCCAAAGAGTGGAAACGAGGCCGCAAACGTGCTCGCACCCGAGAGCGTGGAATCCGTGATAGGGTCCCGTGATGCCAATTCTCGTGGGCTGTTTGGCGCTTGGCGCGCCCCGCGTTGCCATCTTGCTGGTGGTCTTGTTCAGCAACTACCTCGGTCGCGCGTATGACACGACGCTTTGGCCGATGCTGGGCTTCTTCTTCATGCCGCTCACCACGCTTTCGTATGCGTTCGT
>JASFKY010000262.1:0-5581 GCA_050118395.1 Myxococcales bacterium
GTCGACCTGGTGGTCAGCACCATTCGCTCTTCTCGGGACCCGGACGAGGCACGCGCGCGATTGATGAAGCTGCCTCTCGAGGGCCTCGAAGAGTTCGTGCGCAGGGCAGGCCGCCCCGAAGACGAGATCCATGCAGCCAAGGAGCGGGGGGACTACTATCTATCCGAACGCCAGGCCAAGGCGATTCTCGAGATGCGGCTCTCCCGCCTCACCGGTCTCGAGCGCGAAAAGTTGGCCACCGAGTACGGCACCCTCTGCGATCTCATCGGCGAGCTCCAAGCGATTCTGGCCAGCAAGAAGCTGCTCGACGAGCTCATCGTCAAGGAGCTCGACGAGATTCGGGAGCGCTATGGGGACGATCGCCGCACCGAGATCGTGGAAGCGGAAGGCGAAATCTCCATCGAGGATCTAGTGCCCGACGAAGAGGTCGTGGTCACCGTTTCGCATGCCGGCTACATCAAGCGCGTTCCGCTGAGCGAGTACCGAGCGCAAGGCCGTGGGGGCAAGGGCCTTCGAGCGATGGATACGCGGGAGCAGGATTTCGTGAGCTGGGTTTTCGCGGTCAACGCGCATGCGGACGTTCTGTTTTTGAGCGACAGCGGCAAGGCCTACCTCAAAAAGGTCTACGAAATCCCCGAGACGAGTCGAGCCGCCCGAGGCCGTGCAGCGGTGAACTTGGTCGGGATGGAGCCCGACGAGCGGGTCGCAGCAATTCTGCCGATTCGCGAGTTCGTCGAGGGCGGATGCTTGTTGACCTGCACACGGCGAGGACGCGTGAAGCGCACCGATCTGAGCGCGTATCAGAACATCAGGCAAAGCGGGATCATCGGCGTTGCGATAGGCGAGGGAGACGCTCTGCTCAGCGCTCGAATCGTCATGCCAGGCCAGGACGTGATCATCGGGACCTCGCACGGCATGAGCATCCGCTTTCCCATCGATGACGTCCGGCCCATGGGGAGGGACTCCCGGGGCGTCAAAGGGATCGACCTTCGGGAGGGCGACTTCGTGATTGGGATGGACATCGTCGAGGACGAAGCCGTGCAGCAGGTATTGACCGTGAGCGCCAACGGCTATGGCAAACGCACCAACGTCTCCGAGTGGCGCAGCCAAAATCGAGGCGGCAAAGGCATCATCGCCATGGACACCTCGGAGCGAAATGGGTCGCTGGTCAAGCTGCGCTTGGTGTCGCCCGACGAGCAAGTCATGGTCATCACCAATGGCGGCCAGGTCATTCGGACGAGCGCGTCCGAGATTCGGGAGACGGGCCGGAATACGCAAGGGGTTCGGGTGATCCGCCTCGGTGAGGGCGAGGAAGTGGTGGATGTCGAGCCGGTCGCCGAGGACGAGGACGAGCACGAAGACGAGGAAACCCCGGAACCGGCCGCAAATTAGCCTTTCCAGCCCCGGAAACGTGTAATCCCGGATATGACGGGTTATCCTGGGAAAGACACCTGTTACGGAGTGATTTTCGGGGGTAGGGGACTGTGAGCAAGGCACCCGTCATTGGGATCGACCTCGGTACGACCAATTCCGTCGTGGCGGTCGCCGACCAATCCGGCGCCCGGGTTTTGACTGGAGACGATGGAGCGCTGATTCCTTCCGTCGTTTCCTTCCATCCCAGCGGCGACGTGCTGGTCGGAGCAACCGCCAAGGAAAGGCGTTTGTTGGACGCCCAGAACACCGTGTACTCGGTCAAGCGGCTCATCGGCCGCCCCTACACGAGCTACGAAGTCCAACAAGCACAGAAACGCTTCGCTTTCGAGCTCTCCGAGGGACCGAGCGGAGGGGTCTTGGTGACCGCGCGCGGCGAAACCTACACGCTGAGCGAGATCAGCGCATTCGTATTGCGCTACGTGCGCAAGGTTGCCGAGTCGGCTCTGGGCGACGAGTGCGCGCAAGCCGTCGTCACCGTGCCGGCGAACTTCAACGAGCTCCAGCGCAGCGCCACCAAAGCCGCCGGAAGAGTGGCTGGGCTCGAAGTGCTCCGGATCCTCAACGAGCCCACGGCGGCTGCGCTTGCATACGGCTATCACAAGAGCTCCAACGAGAAAGTAGCCGTATACGATCTGGGAGGCGGCACCTTCGACATCACCATCTTGCAGTTGGCCGGCGATGTCTTCGAGGTCTTGGCGACTGCGGGCGACACTTTTTTGGGCGGAGACGATGTCGATACTGCGATTGCAGACCAGATGGCGGTGCAATTCCTCGAACAGCACCGCTACGACCTGCGGCAGGACCGCCAAGCCTACGAACGGCTGCGCGCCGCCGCGGAATGGGCGAAAGTCCAGCTTTCCGACAAGCCCCAGGTGAAGCTTTGTGTCGAGGAGCTCGCCTATGGAGAGGGCGGTGTGGGGCTCAACCTCGACTTTGGCCTGTCGAGGGAACAGCTCGAGCACATGTGTCAGCCGCTGGTCGCGCGAAGCTTCGACGTTTGCGAAGACGCAATGAAGGCCGCGGGGCTCCGTCCGACGCAGCTCGACAACGTGATTTTGGTGGGCGGATCGACTCGGATTCCGCTGCTTCAACGGATGGTTGCCGAGTACTTCGGGCGCAAGCCGATGGTCGAGATCGATCCCGATTTGGTGGTCGCCCAAGGCGCTGCCCTTCAGGCGAGGGCGCTGACGGAGCCCGCACGCCGCGCAGCGTTGGGCAAGGTGGCGCTCAAGAAGGTGGCTCAGCCGACCACCGGCAGCCATCCAAAGGTGCCGGAAGCCGACTTCGAGGAGGAGATCACCAACGTCGGCCAGCGTCCTCCGCTTCCCCCGCCGCCGGTGGCCCGGGCTGCTCGAAAGGCCACATTGCCTGGACAGGCGCCGCCTCCGCCGCCAATCCAGCTCACGCATCCATCGCACTCTCCGGAAGCCGAGGATGGGCTCGTCGATACGCCCACGCGTTCGCGTGAAGAGCCGCTCGAGCGCGACGCGACGCGGGTTGCGGGCGCTGCCGACGCTCTCGACTTTCAGCCTACCCGCATGGCCGATGCGTCGGGCCTGTTGATGCAGATCGGAGCGGACTCTGCGGAAGGGTCCGAGGACGTCGAGGACGAACCCTCGGGACTGATGACCGAGCTCGGCGACGATGCGTTCGGCGACGATTTGGATTCGGATCTGCCGGCCGACGCCGTTCCGCCCCTGCCGCCGCTCGAGATCACCAGCTCGGCGCCCGCGACGCTCCGGGCCGCTCTCGACGAGAACGTCGAAACGGTGACGAACGCCGTTGCGATTTCCGAAGCTCCCGAGACACCGCTCCTGCTCGACGTGACTCCGCTTTCGCTGGGTGTGGAGACGGTGGACGGATACTGCGAGCACATCATTCGTAAGAACTCCGCGATTCCTGCCGGCCAGACCAAGATGTTCACCACGGCGCGGGACGGCCAGGAAGCGGTGGTGGTGCGTATTTGCCAAGGAGAAGACCGCCGTGTTTCGGGGAATCAGCTTCTTGGCGAGGTCGTGCTCGACGGGCTGCGTCCTGCAGCGCGAGGCAAGGTGCAAATCGCAGTTCGTTTCATGATCGATGCGGACGGGACTCTACAGGTGAAGGCGCAGGACGTCGCTACCGGGCAGCAGCAGCAGATTGCGATCAAGTTGATCGGGGAGCTTCACGACGATCAAATCGAAGACCTGCGTCAGCGCCACGAGGCCAAGCTCGGAAGTTGATCGATGTCCGATCCGAACGAAGCGATAGACTACTACGCTCTTCTAGGAATCGTCCGCACTGCGACCACCGATCAGATCCGCTCGGCCTTTCACCGGTTTGCCCGTGAGCATCATCCGGACAACTTTTCGGCTGCGCCAGAGGAGGCCGAAAGGCACACCTTGCTCTACCAACATGCGAGCGAGGCCTATCGCGTTCTGCTCGATCCCCTGAAACGACGGCTCTACGACGAAGGTTTGCAACGAGGCCAAGTACGCTACGACGAGGATCGAGCCCGGGAAATGCAAAGATCCATGCGGCCGCCCGGAGGCGTGGTCTTGCGCTCGAGCAAAGCCCGAATGTTCTTTACGCGCGCCGATCATGCCATCAAGGCGGAGGACTGGCCTCAAGCGAAGCTCAACCTGCAGATGGCCATTCAAAACGAGCCGAACAACGACGACTTGAAGGCCAAGCTCGAAGAAGTTCTCGAACGGATGAAGTCGCGTTAGCCTGGTAGCCCGGAGGCGTTTCCGGGCTATGGTAGCGAGGTCATGGGACGAACGGCGACGATAGAACGCCGCACAAGCGAGACCGACATCCGGGTGGAGCTCGATCTCGATGGGCGGGGCCAGTATCAGGTGAAGACTCCCATCGGGTTTCTCACGCACATGGTCGAGCAGCTGGCCAAGCACGGGCTTTTCGACCTGCGCGTGCACGCGTCTGGTGACACGCACATCGACGGCCACCACACCACCGAGGACCTCGCCATCGCTCTGGGCCAGGCTTTTCGCGAAGCGCTTGGCGACAAAGCGGGGATTCGACGTTTTGGTTGGGCCACTTTGCCGATGGACGAAGCCTGCGTGACTTGCGCGCTCGATCTTTCCGGTCGTCCCTTCTTCGTGTGGGCGATGAACCTTCCCAAAGCCAAAGTCGGTGATTTCGACACCGAGCTCGCCGAGGTGTTTTTCGAGGGATTTGCGCGAGGAAGCCAGTGCAACCTGCACATGCGCCAACTGGCGGGGAACAATCTGCACCACGTGATTGAAATCAGCTTCAAGGCGTTCGCGCGCGCTCTCCGGGCGGCTACCGAGATCGATCCGCGGGTGGTGGGCGTACCCTCGACCAAGGGCACGTTGACCGAATGACCGGCGGTCGCGTCACCATCGTCGATTTGGGGCTCGGTAATTTGCACAGCGTGGCCAAGGCATTCGAGCGCGCCGGCGCGGCTGCAGAGCTCACCTCCGACCCGGAGGTGCTGCTTCGTGCCGAACGCCTGGTCATGCCTGGGCAGGGTGCTTTCAAAGAATGCGCTCACGCGCTCGGCGGCGAGCTCGGTGAAGCCGTCCGCGCTTGGATCGACGGGGGCAAGCCTTATCTCGGGATCTGCCTCGGCATGCAGGCGTTGTTCGAGTCGAGCGAGGAAGCGCCCGGCGAAAAGGGATTGGGAATCTTCGCCGGCACCGTCAAGCGGTTCAGCTCGACCTTGGCGGACGGAGAGGGACGTACGCTTAAGGTTCCGCACATCGGCTGGAACCAAATCGAAAGCAGGCATCCCGTATTCGAAGACGGCGAATGGTACTATTTCGTCCACAGCTATTACTGCGTGCCCGCCGATGAAAGCCTGGTGGTGGCGACCACCGACTACGGCGGACCATTTTGCTCGGCAATCGCGAGGGACAACGTGCTGGCCTGCCAGTTTCACCCCGAAAAGAGCCAACACGCTGGCGCCCGTCTCATCCGTCGCTTTTTGGGGGACGTGTCGTGGAATTGATTCCGGCCATCGATTTGCTCGACGGCAAAGTGGTCCGGCTGCATCAGGGCAACTACGATCGAGTCACCGTCTACGACGACGACCCCGTGTCCATGGCCAAGCGCTTCGAGGAACAGGGGGCCGCTCGGCTTCACGTCGTCGACCTCGAAGGCGCGCGCCGCGGTAACCCCGCCCACG
>JASFKY010000263.1:0-5576 GCA_050118395.1 Myxococcales bacterium
TGACTAAAAATAAGGTGAATTAGTGCCCCTTTCAGTGAGCGAATCTTCTGTATTTTTCAGGGGCACGCGTCTACAGTAGCCGCCAGACGCTGGACGGATTGCAAATCTGCACCAGACTTGTCAAGTTACTCGTGCCGCCATGGAAGCCGCCCGTCTCACCGCAATCGCACCCGATCTCGATGGACAGAATCGAGCGCTCGAGACGTCGACCCCCGAGGAGCTCATCGAGTGGGCGGTGGAACGCTTTGGTGAGTCGTTGGTGGCGTCCACCAGCTTCGGCGCAACCTCGGCGGTGATGCTCCATCTGATTCATCGGATCGCGCCGCGCACTCCCATCGTGTGCATCGATACGGGTTATCTGTTTCCGGAAACGTATCGCTTTGCGGAAGAGCTGACCCAACGCCTGCGCTTGGATGTTCGGTTCTACTCGGCGCCGATGTCCTCGGCCCGGCAGGAAGCGCTCTATGGACGGCTCTGGGAGCAAGGAGAAGAAGGAGTCGAGCGCTACCTTCAAATCAACAAAGTCGAGCCGATGCAACGAGCCCTCGACGAGCTCGGCGCTCGGGCCTGGATGGCCGGCTTGCGCTCGGAGCAAACAGAGCACCGCGCCGGGCTGCGGCGGATCGATGAGCAAGACGGCCGAACCAAGCTCCACCCAATTTTGAATTGGACCGGCCAGGACATGCGAGCATACATGCAGCGATACGACCTGCCGCACCATCCTATGGTCGAGCAGGGGTATCGGTCGATCGGTGACCATCATTCGACGATTCCCACGACGGCCGACATGGACCCGCGCGATGGCCGCATCCTCGGAAAGACGAGAGAATGCGGTCTGCATTTACCACTGACGGCAGAGCAAAATCAGAGCCTCAAATCGAGCGGTTTGTAAGAAGCTGGCCGACCGCCTCGTGCTTTGCGTAACCTGAAGGAGGGGGCAAAGGTGACTCTGTATCGGCTGGTGCTCAGCGATCTGCATCTGGGAACGGGAACGCGCCGCGGCCAGCTCAATCCGCTCGAGGACTTCATCCACGACGATCGATTCGCCGAGTTGCTGAGCTACTACGATCAACTCGTGGGAGCCGATGGAAGCATCGAGCTCATTCTCAATGGGGACATCTTCGATCTTCTCAAGGTGAAGATTGCCGATCGTTGGCCCACCGAGGTCACGGAGGACATCGGTATCGCCAAGCTACAGCAGTGCCTGGAAGGTCATCCCAAGTTCGTCTTGGCTCTCCGAGAGTTTCTGCACAAACCCACCAACCGGCTGACTTACCTCCCGGGCAATCACGATCTCGAGCTTTGGTTCAGCGGCGTGCAAGATCTCTTTTTGCGTTACGTGGCGCCGGGCGAAGCAGCGGAAAGAGTTCACTTCGTGACTTCATCGGACACGTATTACCTGCCAGAGGGAATCCAGATCCGTCACGGCCATCAATTCGAACGTGTGCATCGTGTCGATTACTCGCAGATGACACGAATGCGGCGGGACGGAACCGAAGTGCTGGCGTTGCCATGGGGCAGCTTGTGGATCTTGGAAGTGATGAATCCGTTGAAGGAGATTCGAAGTCACATCGATCGCATCCAGCCGCTGAGGCGTTTTTTATGGTCCTCTCTGCTGTTGGATCCACGATTCGTGCTCCAGTTCATTTGGAGATCCAGTGTCTACTTCTTCCGGCACCGGGTGTTCACGATGCGCGCGTGGCGCGATCGCATCCTGCACTTTCCCCGGTTGCTACGGGACGAAGTGTTCGAAATCACCAGCGGCGGGTACGACGAGCAGGCACTTCGTGCACTGAACAAGATTCGCGGCGCTCACACCCTGATCGTCGGGCACAGTCATGGGCCTCGCTTCTTGCAGTTGCCCAACGATCGCATCCTGGTGAACACCGGCACGTGGGTGAAGATGATCAACCTCGACCTCCAATATCTCGGACAGGACAGCGGACTCACTTACGCGGTCATCAGCTATGACGGCAATGGACGGCCGGAGACGACCCTGATGCGATGGCAAGGTGCCTATGAGCCCTGCGAAGCCATCCCGTACGCAGATTGAATGGCGGGGCTGCGCCCGGCTCGACTTTGGGACGCGGCTCGGGCTACTATACGTTCGTTCAGGTGCCTCGCCCACAAAACAATCCGCCCAATCGCTTTCAGGAAGCCCACATCGAGTGGGAGGGCGAGCCGCCGCCTGCCGACCTACGGGTCTACGAAGAACAGACCAAGAGCGCGCTGGCCCGCAACGAAAGCCCCGATGTTGGCTTCCGCTGGAGCGTGAACCCCTATCGCGGCTGCTTTCACGCCTGTGCCTATTGCTACGCGCGCCCCACCCATCCTTATCTCGGATTCGGCGCCGGAACGGACTTCGATCGGCGCATCGTCGTCAAGGTGAACATCGTCGATCGACTCCGAGCGGCTTTCCAAAAGAAATCTTGGAAGCGCGAGCTCGTCGCCTTCTCGGGGAACACCGACTGCTATCAGCCACTCGAGGCGCACTACGCACTGACGCGCCGTTGCCTCCAGGTTTGCGTAGAGCATTCGACCCCGGTCGCGATCATCACCAAAGGCAAGCTCGTTCGCCGAGACGTCGACGTCTTGCAAGAGTTGCAGCGCAGAGCGGGCTGCCGCGTGGCGCTGAGCATACCTTTCGTCGACGACGCCGATGCTCGCGCAATCGAGCCCTTCGCAAGTCCACCGAGCAAGCGCTTCGAAACCCTTCGTATCCTGTCCGACGCGGGAATCGAAACTTCGGTCGCGGTCGCTCCGATCATCCCAGGCCTCAACGACGATCAGATCCCCGAGATTCTCAAGCGGGCGCGCGCCGCAGGCGCTTCGAGCGCGTTCCAGATCATGCTTCGGCTACCCCGCGAGGTCGGGCCGATCTTCCAAGGACGCCTGGCCGAGGCGTTTCCAATGCGCCGAGCCAAAGTCATGAACGCCATACGCGATGTGCGCGGCGGCCACCAAAGCGACAGCCGGTTCGGCTCACGCATGATCGGCCGAGGTCCTCGGTGGTCGGCGATCGAGCAGCTCTTCAAAGCGCAGTGCACACGCCTCGGCCTCGATCACGAGAGCGGAGAGTCGCCCCAGCCCTCGTCGAAGCCGGTGCCCGAGCCCGAGGTCCAGCTCTCCTTGAAGCTCTGAAAGCTGGCGCGGGGATTGCATTTTCCGAAACGAAAGTGCACCAACCCCCGGTTCTGATCGGAGTTTAAGTGAGTGATTAAGAATACTTACATGGCGGCGGAAATTCACGACGACTTGTCATCTTCTGACATAATGTCAACCTACCATGACAGAGAGTCTTCTGTGAGCGATTCAAAAGAAATTTCGGTGCTGGTGGTCGACGACGAGATGGCCAACGTGGACTCGTTGCGTCGGATCTTCGAACGCGAAGGGTTTGTCGTGTGGACCGCGACGAGCGCGCCCAAAGCCCTCGACGTATGCCGGACGCACCCGATCCACGTCGTCGTGAGTGACCTGATGATGCCTGGAATGAATGGCATCGAGCTGGTCAAGGCGCTCAAGACGGTCGTCCCCGACACCGAGGTGGTTTTGATGACCGCATTCGGCACTGTCGAAAAGGCGGTCGAAGCCATGCGCGCGGGCGCGTACGACTTCGTGGAAAAGCCTCTCAAGCGACTCCAGATGGTGAAGACCGTTCGCAAGGCAGCCGAGCGCCACCAATTGATCATGGAAAACAAAGGTCTTCGAAAGCAGATCTCCCAGCTCAGCGACCGAAGCATCGTAGGCTCTGCAGCCTCCCTCCGAAACGCGCTCGAGATCGCGACGCAGGCCGCCCCTTCGTCTGCAAACGTTTTGATCCTCGGCGAGAGTGGAACAGGCAAGGAGCTATTGGCGCGCTTCATTCACGAACGCAGCGGCCGGAGCAAGTTCATCGGTGTCAACCTCTCGGCGCTGCCTGAGACCATCGTGGAATCCGAGCTATTCGGACATGAAAAAGGCTCATTTACGGGAGCTATTGCGCGCAGAGACGGGAGAATTGCCGAAGCGGAGGGCGGCACTTTGTTTCTCGACGAAATCGGCGAGCTCTCCCCCGCAGTTCAAGTAAAGCTGCTGCGCGTCCTGCAAGAGGGCGAGTACCAACCCGTCGGCGGCCAGATGAAGAAAGCCGACTTTCGTTTGATCGCTGCGACCAACCGGGACCTCCACGCAGCCGTGGACGCGGGAGACTTTCGGGAGGACCTCTACTATCGGCTCAACGTGATCGCTCTCACCAGTCCTCCTTTGCGGGCCCGGCGCGAGGACATCCCGCTACTGACCGAACACTTCGTCGCCACGTACTGCGCAAAAAACGGAAAAGAGCCTCTGGCCGTGGACCGCGACGCCATCGAACGGCTCGTCGCATACGACTGGCCCGGAAACGTACGCGAGCTTCAGAACGTGATGGAACGGGCTGTGGTCTTGAACAAGAGCGGCGTCATCAAGCTCGGCGATTTGCCAGACCCCGTAGCCAGTGCCGAACCGCAGGTCGACGCCTTCGCGTTCCCTGTCGGAACCCCACTGAGCGAAGTCGAGCGCCGCGTCATCCACGGCACGCTCAAGCACACGGACGGCGACAAGCAGCTGGCGGCACAGCTGCTTGGAATTTCCGCTCGAACCATCTACCGAAAGCTCGGCGCGGAGAAGGGCGACGAAGCAGCTTGAGCCTCGTCGCTTGGGGGTGATGTCATTTTGTCAATTCCGGGGTGCAGCGTCCGTCACGTTGTCTACGGCCCATGCGCCGACGCCTGCTCGGACGCACGAAATCATTGGGCTTTTTATGTGTCAGCTTCGGCACGGCCGTTGCTCTAATCGTCTACGGTGGTCACCGTCCGACCAAATAGGCTTTCCACAGCCATCATCTTGGGAACGCTCACGCTTTGCGCTTTCTTCCTGGCGCAGGGAACGACGCGTGTCGTGGCGGCTGCATTGCTGGCCGGCGAGCCTGCCGCGGACAGGACCGCGTCGCGAACGTCGGTTGCCACAGCCCAGGCCTCGTTCGAACGCACCCGTGATCCAGCCGTGATTCTCAAGCGAAACATTTTCGATTCCGAGCGCGGTGATTTGACCGCGGAGCCCCTTCCGGAAACAGCCGAAGTGGGCGAGCTCGAATCATGGGACCCGAGTGAACCCCCGCCCAAGTGTTCCGGCTCCTTGAGGCTCGTCGGCTCCGTGATGAACTACGGCTATCCGGAATGGTCGTTTGCCGCCATCGCGGGAACCGACGACGGCAAGACGATGCTCTACCGGGAGGGCTCGCAAGTCGACGGCTCGCGTGTGTTGGCGGTGTACCCGTCGAGCGTCGTGGTGGGAAAGACGGGCGGCGCCTGTCAGCTCTTGATGTTCGAAGAGGATGAAAATGGTGTCCGGGCTCGTCCGGTCGCGGTGCCGCAAAGGACCACTCCCACCCGCAGCGCGATTGCGGACGCGCGGAAGGCCGGCTTGAGCGACGAAGAGCTCACCGATGGCATCGAGAAGATCAGCGATACACGGTTCAACATCCAGCGCAGCTTGGTCGACAAGGTCTTGGCGAATCAAGGCAGCCTGATGAGAACCGCACGCGTGATTCCTCACGAGGA
>JASFKY010000264.1:0-5508 GCA_050118395.1 Myxococcales bacterium
CCCTCGCGGACCCCAGCTACGTCGACAAAGCGGCGCGCGCCGCAAGGTTCGTGCTGAGCAAGATGCGCGATGAGGCAGGTGCTCTAACCCGCACGTACTGCGATGGCGCGACGGCTGAAGGCTCGTTTCTCGATGACTATGCGCTCATGGTACAGGCCTGCCTCGATCTGTACGAAACGGTGGGCGATTCGAGGTGGCTTCGGGCTGCACTCGAGCTTCAGGCGGAGCAGGACCAGCGCTTTGCTGACGCGAAGGGAGGCGGATATTTTCTCACTCCCGCCGACGCGGAACGTCTTTTGATTCGCGAGAAGCCCGCTTACGATCAAGCGGTCCCTTCGCCAAATTCGGTTGCGGCCAAGAACCTACTTCGCCTTCATGACATCACGGGCGATATCCAATGGCGCGAACGGGCCGAGCGTCTCTTCGCCGCGCTAGCCGTGCCGGTGACTCGCTCGCCCGCCAGCTTCCCTGCGCTTCTGGCGGCTCTCGACCACTACTACGACGCGCCCCTCGAGATTGCCGTCATCGTTCGCGATCGAGTCGAGACCGCCATGCCGCTCACGAATGGTGTCCGTCGAACGTTCCTACCGAATAGGGTGTTCCTGCTGCTGCCCGAATCGGAGGCGAAGCGGCAACGAGCCACGGCTCCTTGGCTGGAGGGGAAACGGGCTATTGGAGGGCAGCCGACCGCGTATGTATGCGAGCGTGGCCGATGCGACCTGCCGACCTCGAGTCCTCATGAGCTCGCCAAGCAGATTCGAAAACGCGCTCCATACCCGAGCTTCCAAAATGCCGGGCCACCCAGGCTCCCCTTCGAGCGAACCCAACGCTGATGCAGGATGGTCAGCCCCCGTCTCGGCGCCGAAGGCCGGGGAACGACGTATCGCGCTTCAGAGACGCAAAGCGGTTCAGCGGATGAAGGTCGCAGTGTCGTGTGCTCGCGGACAATTGCATGCTAATCACGAACTTGGACGGGAGAATACGATGAATCGAATTATGGGGATCATGGCGGGGTTGTCGCTGATGGGAAGTGCTTGCGCCGCTGGCTCGCCTGGAGAAGCCACCGAAATGGAAAGCGCCGAGCAGATGGAGCAAACCGAAGGCGATGAGCGGTCGATGGAGGGCACCAATCCAGGCGAGATGGAGGGCTGGATGCCGCCAAATGCCGAGGAAGATGTCGAGATGGAAACGGAGCCTTATCCCGAGTAGCGAGAGGAATACCCAATCGCAGCGTCTTTGAGAAGCGGTCACGCAATGACGCTGACCTCGCAGCATCGTGACCGCGAGCATGACCGTCGCGAGTTGGAATATCTAAAACAGGTCATCGAGAGCGCCGGCCGACAATTCGCTCGACCGGACGCTCGGGAGCCTCAACACAGATGGCTGCGCCTCGTGACGAGGGAGAAGAACACATATGACGGCACTGGAAGGCAAAGTGGTGGCAGTGACGGGTGCGGGTTCGGGGATCGGCCGGGCGCTTTCCCAGGCTCTAGTCGGACGCGGTGCGCACGTCGCGCTGTCTGACGTCGATGAACAGGGGCTGGCGGAGACCGTAGCGACCCTCACTGGGGCGACCAAGGTCACGTCCCACCGAGTGGACGTAAGAAACCGTGCCGCAGTGGAGGGTTACGCCGCGGATGTGAAAACGCAGCACGGCGGCGCGGACATCATCATCAACAATGCGGGAGTCACTTCCCGCGCCAGCATCGAGGAGTGCTCCTATGAGGACTTGGAGTTCGTTCTCGGTGTAAACCTGTGGGGCGTGATCTATGGAACCAAAGCGTTCTTTCCATTGATGCGTGAGCGTGGTGGCGGCCATATCGTCAACATCTCCAGCATCAACGCCTTCGTGCCATTCCCGTTCAATGGGCCCTACAACATGTCCAAGTATGCGGTACACGGCCTCAGCGAAACGCTCATGCAAGAGCTTGCCGGAGACACCATCCATGTGACCAGCGTCCACCCCGGCGGTGTCAAGACGAACATCGCCAATAGCGCCCGCCACGTGGACCCAGAGCAAGCGGAGCGCTTCAACCGTGTCGCGCGGACCACGCCCGAGGAAGCGGCGAGGGTCATCCTCGATGCGATCGAGAGCAACAAGGAGCGGGTGTTCGTGGGTGTGGATGCCAAGGTGATGGCAGCGGCCAAACGTGCGGCTCCCGCTTCGATCATCTCGCTCTTCGGGTGGGCGACGCGACGCATGTCGGGTGCGGAGTAGAGTTGACCTCACGAAACGAGGAAGGTCATGAGTAAGACGATTCAGATCACACAAAGAGGCCGCGTCCTCCTGGCGCGTTTGTACAATCCCCCACACGCCCTGATGAACGAGCAGATGGTGTCAGAGCTGGCTGAGCTCGTCGCCAGGGCCGAGTCGGACGATGACATCGGTGTCGTCGTCTTGACCGGTGCCGAGCCGAACGTTTTTCTTGCTCACTATGACGTGTCCGAGTTGCTCCGCGCGGCCAAACGGGCTCCGTCGATAACCGAGGAACAGGCAATCCGAGCGTCGCGATTGACCCGCGGGCTGGGCGCCCTCCCGGCGGTGCGCCGATTCCTTCGAAAGTCCCCACTGGCCGGGCTCCTGAAGCTGCAACGCATGCATGATGTGCTGCTGCAAATGGGGCGCAGCGGCGTGATTTATATCGCCGCCATCAATGGCTCCACCGCAGGCGGCGGACTCGAGCTCTGCCTGGCCTGCGATTTCCGTTATATCGCCGACGACGGCGAGCTGGCACAGCCGGAAGTGCTCCTCGGCTTTCCGCCCGGCGCCGGTGGAACACAGCGGCTTTCACGGCTGATCGGTAGGGCCAGGGCGCTCGAGCTCATGCTCACCGGTCGAGGCGTCGGACCTGAAGAGGCGAAGAGCCTGGGGCTGGTCACCGATGTGTTGCCCCATGATCAGCTCACGGAGAAAGTCATGGCCGTCGCCGAGGTGCTGGCTACCCGCTACAAGCCCGCGGTGTCTGTCATCAAGCGTGCCACGTTGGAGGGCGGCTCGCTTCCGCTGGAGGAGGGGCTCTTGCACGAACAAGCCGGCTTTCTAGCCATGCTGGGAACCGCGGGGGCCCAAAAAGCCATGCAGGCTTACGTGAGCTTTTCCGAGCAAAGCGACGTCATACCCGCCATGGATCCGGAAGCCCGGGAACGGTTGCAGGCAGGAACCTTCGCGCCGTTCCATCGGAAATAAATGGTGGGTTCTTACTCAACCAAGATGGTCAGCCGTGGTCAAGCCGCCTGGGGGCTGCAGGTTGCTCACCGGAACTTGCTGAGCACGGTGTCAGCATACATTTCGATCGATTGTAGCTTCGTCTCGAACGGGGTCTCGTCTTTCTGGTATGGCGGCCGAAAACCAATCACCGCGTCGGTGACGCCGAAGTCCTCGAGTTGACGAAGCCCGTCCGGGGTGAGCGCTAGGTAGGATGCGGCGTGAATCTCGAACGGCCGATCGGAAGTGCCGAGCTCTCGCCTCAGCGTGTGGAGCTTTTCGATCATGCGCTCCAGCTCTTGCTGATCGCCACCAGCGTGCATCCAGCCGTCGCCCAAAGTGACCGCACGTCGTAGTGCCGCGTCTGAATGGCCGCCGACCAAAAGCGGTATTGGCTCGGTCGGGGCGGGGGTCATCTTGATCGACTGAAGCTGAAACGTCTCGCCGTCGTGGCCATAGAATTGGCCGGTGCTGAGGCCACGAATCATCTCCATCATTTCGTTCATTCGCTTGCCGCGGCCTTTCCACGGCACATCGCAGATCTCGTAGTCCTCGGGCCAAGGGCTCAAGCCCACCCCCAGGCTGAACCGGTTCCCGCTCATCACGGCGACCGACATCGCTTGCTTCGCGACCAGCACCGGATGACGAACCGGAAGCTTCACGACAAACGTATGAAAGCGAATCGTCTTCGTGGCGGCGGCAAGGGTCGCCGCAAGCACGAATGGATCGATGAAAGGCGCTCCGTCGAGAAACTCTCGATTTCCGTCGGGCGTGTAGGGATACTTGGAATCGGATTGTTCTGGATAGGCGATGGAATCCGGGATCACGAACGCATCGAACCCGGCCCCTTCGGCGGCTTGGGCCAATGGAACGTACTGCGCCGGGTCGCACATCGCTTCGGCAAAGGCAATTCGCATGAAGACGGTTTTGTGTTTGCAGTGGCTTCGAGTCAAGTCCGATCATGTGGTGCGCTCACGGGCTCAGGGCTTTCGTTCGCCTCGATTCTCGTCTACAACGGCCCTTCAGCCGCAAAGCCGTCGCGATGCCGATTCTTGCCATCGATCTTGGGACCTCGAACGTCAAAGCTGCGGTCATCGAGCGGGATGGATCGCTTCTCGGGATTGGGCGGCGAACGGTTCGCACGATCCATACTTCGGACGATGGCGGGGAGCAGGATGCAGAGCTGGTCTGGCGATCGGTGCTCGACGCGGCGCAGGACGCGCTGGCTGCCCTCCCCGACCGGTCGATCGTCCGCGGCGTTGGGTGCGCCAGTCAGTATTCGTCGATCGTGCCCGTGGGCCCGGACATGCGACCGACGGCAAACATGGTGATGTGGATGGACAAGCGGGGAGCTCCCGATCGCCTCGCTTTGCTGCCGGGCGGAAAAGGGATGAAGCCCAATCCGTTTCGTATGCTTCGTTGGCTTCAGATCCACGGGATTCCGCCTCTTCCTTCGGGCGCTGATTCTCTCGCTCACATGCGCTGGATCAAACTCGCGCGTCCTGACGTCTACGAACGCACGACTGCTTTTCTCGAACCGATGGACTACGTGACTGCACGGCTGTCCGGTCGGCCGGTCGCCAACATGTGCTCGAGCTTCATGTTCCTCCTCACCGACAACCGCCGGTCTCGGAGCGGCTACCACCCCACCTTGCTGCGTTGGTCCGGTTTGGACGAAGACAAGCTCCCCGAGCTCGTCCACGTCGATCGACCGATCGGCCCCATCCTTCCCGAGATCGCCGACGAGCTCGGTCTTCGAGGCGAGACGCTGGTGTTCCCCGGGATCAACGACACACAGGCAGGCGGCGTCGGTGCCGGTGCGTTCTCGGGTGACCATGTGGGCATCTCGATCGGAACCACCGCAGTGTGCATCACCCACGTCGACTTCAAGAAGACCGACATCATCCACTCGCTGGTCAGCATGCCCTGCCCGATCCCTGGTCGTTACTTCGTGATGGCCGAAGCCGGGATCGGCGGAGGTGCGCTCGAGTACTTTCTCGAACGCCTGGTCTTCGCGACGGACGAGTTCGGCGACCACGATCTTGAAGAGAAGTTCGACGCGCTGGATCGAGCGATCGCTTCGATCGAACCGGGGAGCGGCGGCGTGTTGTTTCTCCCGTGGCTGACGGGCTCGCTCACCCCTGCGGAAGACGGAAAGGTGCGGGGCGGTTTTTTGAACCTTTCACTCACGACGACCCGGGAGCATTTGGCCCGCGCCGTGCTGGAGGGCGTGGCCTTCAACCTTCGATGGGTGCAGGATCGCGTGGCTCATTTTGCCAAACGCGACATCTCGCGAGTCAAGC
>JASFKY010000265.1:0-5504 GCA_050118395.1 Myxococcales bacterium
TCGAGGGCGAGGGGGAAGAGTTCCTAGTCGCGATCAGAGCCGATGGCGCCATTCTTCGTGTCGACAATCGAGGCGAACCGATAGCTCAAGTCGAAGAAATCAAGGTCCGGGAGCTCTTCGATGCGCAGTACGGTCCGACGACACCTCGCGGATGCCCGAGCTTCTTCGCAGCGTACAATGACATCGAGCCGCACACCGATCTGAGGACGGGCCGGATGCAGCATCTTTCGGGAACGTGGACCGACTGCTTTCCACACCCCTACGAGCTCACGAGGGCGCCGTGGAATGGGACGTTTCTGCTCACTCGCGACCTGGAAAGCCGTGCCTACGATCTGAGCCTGATCTACGACTACGAGGCTGCTCGGCCTGCGTGTGCGACCGGATGCAACCTACGTGGTGCCAGGTATTTCACGAAGTCCCCTTTCCCGGACGACGAAGGCCGGGTCTTTTACACGGGAGGATTCGACGCGAATATCCTGAATCGGGACGATTTCGAAACCAACTTCAGGAACACCGCCTGGCTCTACCGCGCCGACTGGTCGAAGGACATCGGATACTGATCGACAGGCCCACCTCGACTTGAAGCGATCCACGCGGATCCGATGCCGAGGTTCCGTTTCGCACGCGAGCGCGCTTCGTCACGACTTGCCCATACACGCATCCATCACGTCGTCGCCGTAGATCATTCGGTTGAGCTCCTCGAAATCTTCGCCCTGAGGGACGCTCATTCCTCCGCATACGTTCAAGACCTGGCCCGTGACCCACCGCCCCGCTTCACTGGACAGATAGATGACGGCATCACCCACCTCTTCGGGGGCGCCCGCACGTCCGAGAGGCGTATGCGCGACGAGACGCGACAAGAATTCCTCCGAGAAATTGTCGACGAGCGCCTCGGTTTCGATGTAGCCCGGCGCGATGCAGTTCACACGAATTTGGAAGGGCGCGAGTTCGACGGCGGCACATCGTGTCAGCATCTCGAGGCCGGCCTTGCTGGTGCTGTACGGCGCCATCCATTTCTCGACTTTGGTCCCGCCGACGGACGAGACGGTCACGATGCTCCCTCCTCCGTGCTCTTTCATGGAGAGGGCTGCGTGTTTGATGCAGGTGGCCGTCCCCACGATGTTGAGCTCGCAGCAAAACTGCCAGGCATCGACTGGAGCTTCCAAAATCGGCCCCGGGTAGCCGCTGCCGGCATTGGCCACCAAGATGTCGAGCCCGGCTTGTCCCGCGGCGGCGCCTACGGCTGCAACCACGTCTTCTTCTACCGTGATGTCGCAAACCTGGAATGACGCCTTGCCGTCGGGCACGAGCGACTTCAACCGGCCCAATGCCTCTTCGAGCACGTCCTCGCGGCGGCCCGCGATCCACACTTCCGCCCCCTGCTCGAGGAGACGCCGTGCGCATCCAAAACCGATGCCTGTCCCGCCACCGGTGACGAGCGCGCGTTTTCCTGTGAGTTGCACCTGCCTGGCCATCCCGATTTGATGACGATGCACTCTGTACCGACAGGTCGCCCAATTGCAACCAGTACGCGCTTGCGCCTAGCCGGGCATCGAGGGACGCGGATCAGGACTTCATTTTCTGAGCTCGAGTGGCGTGCTCGCAAGAAACCTCGCGCTGATCAAATACGTGGTCAGGGCTTGCACGAGGCCGCGATGCTCCACGGATGTTTCGGCCCGAAGTTCCGAGGCGTTTGGACACGATTGGCCAGAGCCAATGGACATGCGCCTAGCGATCGAAGGCCAAGTGCCCGAGATTACTAGAGCCACCGATTGGATTCGAACCAACGACCTACGGTTTACGAAACCGTTGCTCTACCAACTGAGCTACGGTGGCAATAAGCGCACTCTCGAAGAGCGGCGAAGCTGGTAGCGTGAGGGGGCGGGCCTGTCAATTGGGCGCAGGAGCGCTGGGCTTCTCAGAAGGCAGACGATCGCTCAGATGTCCTCTTCGGCGTCGTCGACGATGAGGTCGTCTTCGGGCTCGTCCTCATCCTCGGACTCCTCTTCGTCTTCGTCGTCATCGTCGTCGTTTTCGAGCGCCGTGTACTTCAAATCGATGTCGGCGTCGGCGAGCTGGGTTTCCAGGAGCTCCATCAGCTCGTCCATGTCCTCGCCGGACCATTCATCGAGGATTTCCGAGACGAAATCGTAGAAATCGCCGCTGTCGATTCGGCGTTCGATCTCCTCGATGTCGTCATCGGAAAACAGGCTGATCAAGTCTTCGCGCAGCGCGTCGACCTCGCCATCCTCGATGGCGTCTGCCACCGAGAGTCGAACTCTCTGCATCGCGCGCTTGCTCAGGTAAATCTCCATTGCAAACCCCTCACCAGGTCGAATCGGCGCTACTATAAGAGAGGGTAGGAGGCTGTCAATCTTGGCCGCCTGTGCCCCTGCCTCTATGCTACGGCCGTGCCAACCCGCGCCGCGGTCATCTGTTGCTGGGTCCTGTCTCTGGCGGTGCCGCACGCCCTGCGGGCTGACGCGGGAGAGCGGCTGGAAGCCGGAGAAAGGGCCCCTAAGCATAGGGAAGGCTCATTTGCGGTAGGACCCGAGACGGGGCTGGTCGTGCCCCTGTCGACCAAACGGCTCTGCCCGGCGGGCTATGAATGTATCGCCGACGTAGGCTGGGCGGTCGGCGTGGATTTTTCCTATCGGTGGGACAATGGCCTCGGCGTAGGCTTTGGGTACGAGTTCTGGCTCCTGTCGGCCAACGGCGTCTACGAGATTACCGTGCCCCAAATGTTCCTCGGCTCCCTCGAGTACTCGTTCCTCCCCGACCGCGCCACGCACCCTCTGATCCGCGCTCGAGGGGGATTGCTGACGTTGGGTCCCTCGTTCCGAGTCGCCACGGTGGGAGGGGCTGCGGAGCTCGGTGCTGGAGCCGAGGTGGAGCTCACCCCCACCACGCTAATCTCCTTCCTGTTGACGGGAAATCTAGTGCGTACCCATTCCTTCACCACGCCCGGAGATGGGGCGCTCCGAGCCGCCGATCACGTGCTGGATGCGATGCTGGTCCTACGGATTGGGTTCCGTTTTCTGCTGTGAAATCCTTCTCCTCGCGCAGAACCTGGATGGCTCGCCGGTGGAGATATCGACAGCATCGCTGTAGGCTGTATCGTTAGGATGACGTGGCGGGGTCTTCGGAAACAGATGGGGGCTGAATGAGCGGCGACGCGCACCATGAAAGCGATGAGCAGGCCGATGTGGGTGAAGCCGCAGAAACCCTGGCCCCCGACCAGGGTCCCCGGAGCGCGAGCCTATCGAGGACCCAAGGTGCGGTCCAAGCCACCCCTGCGGGGATCGTCTTTCAGGTCTACGGCAAAACGGACGTCGGGCTGATTCGAGAGCACAACGAGGACAATTTCATGATTGCCGACCTGAGCGACGGCTCCGGTCCGCTTCCTGGCGAGGAGGAGATCTCCCGAACGGTGTCTGATCGTGGGTTCGCGCTGGCCGTCTGTGACGGGATGGGCGGGGCTGCCGCGGGGGAGGTCGCCAGCCACATGGCCGTCGATACCTTGTTCGAGAAGCTCCGAGGCGAACAGCCGCCCGGAGGTCGCGACGATTTCGCACGACGTCTGGTGACTGCCGTCGAGGAAGCCGGATCGAGGATCTTCGCAGCGGCCAAGAAGGACCGCACGCGCCGCGGCATGGGAACGACGGCCACCGTGGCCGGGCTGGTGGACAAAGTCCTGTTCATCGGACAGGTCGGGGACAGCCGCTGCTACATCCTGCGCAACGGAAGGCTCAATCTGGTCACCAAAGACCAGTCCCTGGTCAATCAGCTCATCGAGGCGGGGCAACTGACCGAATCGGAGGCCGAAGCGTTCGAGCATTCCAACATCATCTTGCAAGCTCTCGGCACCACCGAGCAGGTCGTGGTCGATCTGACCTTTGCCGAGCTCCGACGCGGCGATCGACTGCTCTTATGCTCGGACGGCCTCAGCGGGCTGGTGCACGACGGAGTGATTCGCGAAGAGATGGCCTGCATTGGTCCGCTTCCCCAGCTTGCAGAGCGTTTGATCGACCTGGCAAACGCGGCCGGCGGTCACGACAACGTCACCTGCATCGTCGCCGACTTCGACGGCGAAGATTTGGATCCACCCGAGGAGGGTGTGCTCCCGTTTTATCAACAATACCCGCTGCCCCGCCGAGGAGCGGGAGAAGGAGCCGCGGGGCCCGCGCTTCCGCACCTGGTCAGGAGCATGGTTCCGCGCCCTGCCGCGCCCCCACGAAGCGGGGCCAGGGAGCCAGGCTCCGACACCCCCAATGCTCCTTCGCGCTCCTGGTCCACCGCGGCCTCGGTGCTGGCGCTTCTGGGTCTTGCGGCGGTGATCGCCATCGTGAGCCTCGGAAGGCGCGCCGCCCCCATGTCGGGTCCTCCACCTGCGCCGGCCTATGCGGATGCCGAGACTCCAGTCGACGTCGAGGTGCGAGCTGCCCTCGATGGCGGCGAGCTTTTCGTGAACGGCCAAAGTTACGGGCCGATGCGACCCGACGAAGCCGTGAGGCTTCGCCTGCTTCCAGGCGCCTACCACATCGAGGCACGCGATCTCGGTGGCACGCAGTTGGGCAAGGACGTGAGGATCCACCCCGGGGTTTCGGCCAAGGTCGTGCTGGTTCCCTCCACCGACTGAGGTTGGGATCGTGATCCGGCTTCTCCAGATCCAAGGCGCTGACTCGGGACGTGAGCTCGAGCTCGACCGAGATCTGATCCGGATCGGCCGCATGCCCGATAGTGACGTCAACTTCGACCCCGAGGTCGATTTGGACGCGTCCGGACGGCACGCCGAGATTCGAAACGAGGACGGGCGCTACCTCCTCATCGATACTGGCAGCCGAAACGGCACTTGGCTGAACGGACAGCGCATCAAGCATGCTGCTCTCGAAGAGGGCGATGAGATCGAATTCGGCCGTGGCGGTCCCAAGCTAAAGGTGCAGCGTGTGGAAAGCCACCTGACTCGGCGCGTGGCTGCCGACTCGGATCCGGCAAGGGGGAGTCGACGCGAGCCCCGCTTCGACCCGATGGCCGTGCCGGTAACGACGGCGACCCGGCTCGAAGACTTGATCGCAGCACAGGATACGGTTGCCACCGGCCCCTCGGCCGCCCAAGCAGCCGCGCGCCGCCGACACCGTCGCCTCAGCTCGATACTGCTGTGGGGCGCCGCAGGCGTCATGCTCTTGGCAGCCATCGCCCTCGTCGTTCGCGCTTCCCTTCAGTGAGGCTCCTGGCTGCGGGTCATTGATCAGCGAGCGGCCGGCGGGACGAGATCCTCGACCATGCTCTGGACGATGGAGCGTGCCGCTTGCTCGGATGCGGTCAAGTCCACTCGATCGGAGGGGCGCGAGAGGGCGTAAAAGTAGTACTTGAGCTTCGGCTCCGTCCCGCTCGGGCGAACCATGGCGCGGTGCCCGCCTTCCAGCTCGAAGATCAGGACGTTACTCGGAGCAAAGCGAACGAATGAGGTTTCCCCGGACGGAGACCACCGTTTTTGGCGTTCC
>JASFKY010000266.1:0-5492 GCA_050118395.1 Myxococcales bacterium
CGGTAGCAGAGCACTTTGCCCGGGTCGTTCTCGAGTAGCTCGATGCACTCGTCATGGGGGCGGGTGAAGATGTGATGGGCGGCTTCCCAGCGCCTTTTTTCCTCGTTGCGCTCGAACAAGGGCGGGTCCACCACCCAGAGGAAATTCCAGTCGCCTCCGCTGCCGGTTTCCGGGATCAGCCCCAGCTTTCGCGCGATGTGCAGTCGCAGGTTGGCCATCACCGTGTGCACCTTCTGAGCCGGTCCGAACTGGAACAGGATCAAATCACCGTCTTTGGCCTGGACCGCCTGGTTGACGGCCTCGCGGAACTCGGTCGTGACCATCTTGGCGAGCGGGCTTTGCAGCCAGTTGCCCTGATCGTCGACCTTGGCTCGTGCCAGACCCTTCGCTCCCATTTGATGGACGTACTTCTCGAGCGCGTCCAGCTCCTTGCGCGAAAAACCGTGGCCTGCGGGCACCACCATGGCCTTGACGATCTCGGTTGGGAGGTCCCGGCGATAGATCCCGTCACGGAATTTCGCCGCGATCGGCTCGAGCATGCTGATGCCGCCGCCTCCGTGCTCGATGGTCAAGTCGGTCAAGTCGACGTGCTCCATTGCGAAACGCATGTCGGGCTTGTCGTTGCCGAAGCGCTCCATGGATTGTGCGAATTGGAGCCGTGGAAACTCGCCGCTCGGGTAGAGCTTCTCGAGGTCGACTCCCAGAACCTCGCGCCAAAGTCGAAACACCAATCCTTCGAGGACTTTGAACAGGTCCTCCTGATTGATGAACGACATCTCGATGTCGATTTGGGTGAACTCCGGCTGCCTATCGATGCGCAAATCCTCGTCGCGGAAACAGCGCACGATTTGGTAGTACTTGTCGTAACCCGCGCACATCAACAACTGTTTGTAGAGCTGCGGGCTCTCCGCGAGTGCGTAGAAATGGCCGCCGTAGAGCCGCGATGGCACGAGGAAATTGCGCGCGCCGCCGGGGGTGTAGCGCACCATGAACGGTGTCTCGATTTCGAGGAACCCCTGCTTGCTCAAGTAGTTGCGGGTTTCGTGGTTGAGCTTGCTGCGCATCCGCAAATTCTTCTGCAAGAGCGGACGCCGCAGGTCGAGGTAGCGATACTCGAGGCGCTTGTCCTCGCCGGTCGTGATCTGATCTTCAATTTCGAAGGGCGGAGTCTCGGCCCTGTTGAACACCGTGGCTTCGAAAGCGATGACCTCGACGGCGCCCGTCGCGAGCCGCGGATTGTGAAGGCTGGTTCCGTCGTCTTTGGTTCCACGGTCGCGAACCTTGCCCCGAACTCCGAGAACCCACTCGGAACGAGCCTTGTCGGCGGTTTCGAAGGCAGTCTTGTCCGTGGTCTCTGGATCGAAGACGACTTGGGTGAGCCCATCGCGGTCGCGCAGGTCGATGAAGATGCAGCCCCCGTGATCGCGGCGGTTTTGCACCCAGCCAAAGAGCACGGTCTCTTGACCGATGTTCTCTTCTCTGAGTTCACCACATGAATGCGTACGCTTGAGCTCGTCGATGAAACGGGCCACTACAGGCCTCCTTCAGCCCCGGGTTTTGGGCGGTGCGGGAAGGTAGCCGCCACGTCTGCGGCGTCAAGCCCGCGGCGTCTTGCGCTTGCATCCCGATGGTTGCGCGAGGACGGCATGGCGTAGACAATGCAGCGGAGAGGGGTGCGGCTCGCTCGGTCGAGCGACGGAAAACATGGCTTCCGAACAAATCCAATGCCACGTCTGCGGCGCAGGCAACCCGAGGAACGCGGATCGGTGCCGGGCATGCGGGGCCCGGCTGTCCGAGCTCGCGGCGGAGCTGACCGAGGAAGAGCTCTATGCGCGAAGAAACCAACCGGACGAATTCGAGATCCGCTGGGTTTTCATTTCGTTCGGGCTGTTCGTGCTGTTGGCGGCTCTCGTTCTCGGGCTCCTTCCGCTGATCATCTCCACCTACGATCCCCAGGGGTTCGCGGGAATCGTGATCACCATCGTCCTGTGGTTCGTCGGTGCCGCGGCGATCAACTACACGTCGCCCGGAAAGAACTTCATCGAGCCCGCCATAGGAGGCCTGCTGGCGGCCATTCCCACCATGCTTTTCTTATCGTCCATCGCCGACGTCTATCAACTGTCGACCGGCGCATACGTGCTGGGCGTGTTGATGGCGACCATGATGGCCCTGATGGGCGCCTTCGTGGGCAATCTGCTCCGCGGTGATCAACCGAAGGCGCGACGCCCCGCTCCAAAGCGCAAGTCGGGTCGACCTAAATCCGCCTAGACGCTCAGAAGCGAAACCGCAGCCCAAACCCGGGGATGAGAACGAAACCGCCCCGATCGAGCGAGGTCCCGGCGTGGTCGATGAACCAGTGCTCGTACGCAGCGGTCAGCTCCACCAGTACGTGGATTCTGCGGACGCCGAGCGCCATGCCGATCACCGGTCCCGCGCGCACGCCACCCCCGCTGGCCCGCGCTTGGGAGCCCATGATTTGAAAGTCTCCGAAAACGGCTTCGCCGCTGACACGGGCGCCTGCCCAAATCTCGTAGATTCCGCCGACGTCGACGCCATAGGCGAAAGGGACTTCGAAGCCGACTCGTCCGCCACTTCCCGATTGGTCGCGCGCGGGAATCCAGCCGCCGTACGGGGCCAGGCCCACGATCAGGCTCGAGCGCGCCGTGCCCTCCCGCAAGGTTCGCGCGTAGCGCGCTTCAGCCCGGACGGTGGTGCCCGAGACCATCAAGCCAAGATCCCAGTCGCGTCCGATCCCATATCGCGCGTAGGCCATGGGCACGACGCCGCCAGCGTCCGCCGCATAGCGGTATTCGGACTGACCCGGGTCGAGGACCGCCGGGTCCTTGAGGTTTCCGAGCGGGACTCGCGCCGCGCCCCCCACGGCGAAATCGGTACGGCTTTGGGGTGCGATGGATCCGCCGGTCATCGCGGGCATCGCCGTGGCGCAGCCTCCCAAGGTTGCGATCGATGCGATCACCACAGCGATCTTCGTCCACCTCACGCGATCGTTCGTAGCTTAAGTTTGGGCGCTCTGGGATCTTTTGCGTCCGGGGGTGCATCTCGACCGCCGGGTTCGTCGATGAAGTCCGCCATCAAGTCGTAATCCGCAGCGTCTGTGACCAATACGCGACGAATTTCTCCGGCCTGCGCCGTTCCATTGGCCAAGTACACGCTGCCGTCCACGTCCGGCGCTTGACCCCACCATCGGCCTTGCAGCAGCCAGTCGCTTTCGTCGCTGATGCCCTCCACCAACACGTCCAGCTCGGTGCCCACTCGCAACTGCATGCGCTCGCGGCTGATCTGACGCTGAATGCGCATGAGCTCGTCCCGGCGCGCTTCGGCCGTCGGAGTGTCCACGGCGCCTGCCATTTCGGCGCTCCGAGTGCCCTCTTCGTCGGAATACACGAACACCCCGACGTGGTCGAGCTCGGCCCATTCCACGAACCGAACGAGCTCTTCGAAGTCCTCTCGTGTTTCGCCTGGATGACCCACGATGAAGGTCGTTCGAAAGACGATGTCTGGGATGGCCCGACGCAGCCTCTCCACGACTTTGTACATCCGCTCGCCGCCGTGGCCGCGACGCATGGCCCTGAGCATCGCATCCGATGCATGTTGGAGCGGCATGTCGATGTAGGGAAGGACCTTTTCATGCTGGGCAAAGGCGTCAACCAGCGCATCGCTCAGTGTTTCCGGGTAGAGATAGTGTGCGCGAATCCAGCGGATCCCATCGACCTCGCCGAGGGCAGTCAGCAACTGGGCCAGGGACGCGCGTTCCCGTAGGTCGCGTCCGTATCCGATGGTGTCTTGGCTGATCAAGTTGAGCTCGACCACGCCGGCTGCCGCCAGGAGCTCGGCCTCGCGAACCAAATCGGCAATCGACCGGGATCGCTGTTTGCCCCGAAACGATGGAATCGCGCAGAAGCTGCATTGCCGGTTGCAGCCTTCGGCGATCTTCACGTAGGCCCGATGCGTGTACTCGGACAACATGCGCGGATCGTCCGCGCGCATGGTGTAATTGGCCGGATTGCCCACCAACATCCGTTCGCTGGTTCCAGCGAGCACCCGCCGCAGCTCGAGCATGTCGCTCGAACCGAGAAAATGATCGACCTCGGGCAGCTCGCGTGCCAGCTCTTCGGGGTAGCGTTGGGACAGGCAGCCTGACACCACCAGCGTCTTGCAGCGGCCGCTCGTCTTGTGGGTTCCCATCTCCAAGATGGTGTCGATGGACTCCTCCTTGGCCGGACCGATGAAGCCGCAGGTATTGACGACGATGACCTCGGCTCGCGCCGGATCATCGACGATTTGGAGTCCCGACCGGTCGCTCACGCCGAGCATGACCTCGGTGTCGACGCGATTTTTCGCGCAGCCGAGCGAAACGAAGTGAATCGTCCGGGGTTCCGCCATTACGCATGATTACAGGCAAATTGGGCGCTTAGCCACCCGCGGGCCTACCACACCCAGCTCGAAGCGCGGCTCGATTTGCCTCGTCAGCAGATTGCCGTATAAGGGGCGCCTCGCGCGAGCCGGGAAAAGCCCAGGGATTTCGCGCCAGGAGCCTAGCAAACATGTCTCGATACACAGGACCACGGGTAAAGCGCATGCGAGCTCTGGGCATCGATCTGCCCGGCTTGTCCCGCAAGAGCATGTGGGAACGCCCCTACCCGCCCGGCGTCCACGGGCCGAAGTCGGCACGGCGCCGCAAAATGAGTGACTTCAAAAAGCAGCTTCTCGAAAAGCAGAAGCTGCGTTTCAACTACGGCCTGAACGAAGGCCAGTTCATGCGGCTCTACCGCGAGGCGGTGCACAGCAAAGAGCCGTCCGGCGACAAGCTTCTCGAGCTTCTGGAGCGCCGATTGGACAACGCGGTGTTCCGCGCCGGGTTTGCGCCGACGATTCCAGCAGCGCGTCAGCTCGTCTGTCACGGTCACTTTTTGGTCAACGGCAAGCGTCTCGACATTCCATCTTATCGCGTGCGTGAAGGCGACGTGATCAGCCTTCGGGAGCGGAGCCAAAATCTCGGGGCGGTGGATGCGGCGCTCGAGGACGTTCGCCTGGCCCGCCCGGACTGGATCGAATTCGACGAGGCCAAGAAGACCGCGACCATCAAGAGCCTGCCCAAGGTCGATTCGGTGCCGTTCCCGCTCGAGATCGACCTCGTGATCGAGTACTACTCGAAGCGGCTGTAGCCGACGCGGGTGCGGATCGACGTCATCATTCCCGCGCTCGACGAAGAACAGGCTCTGCCTCGGGTTCTATCCGAGATTCCCCGTCCACCCGTTCGCCGCATCGTCGTGGCCGACAACGGCTCGTCCGATGCGACGGCACGGGTCGCTCTGGAGCATGGCGCGGAAGTCGTGCACGAGCCGGAACGCGGCTATGGTGCGGCCTGCCTGCGCGCCTTGTCCCATTTGGCTCCCGATCCCCCAGAGGTCATCGTGTTTCTCGATGGAGACTACAGCGATCACCCGGCAGAGCTTCCCTTGCTGGTCGAT
>JASFKY010000267.1:0-5463 GCA_050118395.1 Myxococcales bacterium
TTGGCTGCATGCACCGAATGCCATCTGCGTAATGGAGAAAGGCAGTGGACCACCGTCCAAAGCAATTGCTTTGCGTGCCATGCCAATGATTACCTCGACCCCAACGTTCATCCGGACCATCGCGGGACGGCCACGACCGCACCGTTTTCTCAGGACTGCTCGCAGTGCCACACGGCAACCGCGTGGAGTCCTGCATTCATCGACCCCACGGCGCTGGCTGCTTCGTCGATGGCAGCGGTCCGTAGTGGATTGGGGGGCATGGCGATCCCCGCCGACCACGATCGTTCGTTTCCTATCTCGCGCGGGCCCCATCGCGGAGCGCCTTGCAATAGTTGTCACAGCTCGGCGCAGACGCCGCGATTCGTACGCTGCACTGGCTGCCATGCCCACAACGCCATCGTCCTGCGGAAGCAACACAAGCAACACATTTCGAGCAGCCCCAGCGCCTGTTTGGGATGTCATCCGGGAGGCACGGCGCGATGACCAGAGCCTCCATCCTCAGTGGTTGTTTGCTCCTGTCGATCACGGTTGCGGCGCCCAAAGCCAATGCGGAGTCCCGCCGGTCCATCGGCGTCAAAGTCGAGGAAGTGGCGGGCGGCCGCGCGTATCTCAGGCCAGGGCAGGGCGCTGGAATCGAAGTCGGCTCCGTGGTCGTGATCCGAGAGCGTCGCTACCGAGTGATCGGCGTGACGGCTACGCACTCGGTGATCGAAATGCGGGGACGCGAGCTTCGGCCCGGCGCCACCGGACGCGCGCAGGCATCGACAAAGGCAAAAGTGGCGGCGGCGTTGCCCAAGCCCAAGCCCCTGAGTGACTACGAAAATCAATGGCCCGAACCGGTGCTGCCGGCGACGCGTCAACAGCCGGAATACGTGCCGTTGGGCACCTGGTCGAAGGGAGAGAAAATCGATCTGGCCCTCTCCACGGACGTCGGAGGCACGATCTCACTCAGAGACACCAGTAACTCCTTTGGCAAAGCCGCCTTGCGCGCAGGTCTGCATGCCGAACCTTTCAAGCAACCGATCTTCTTCGACGCCGACGTGGCAGTGCAGACTTGGTTCGGGGGCGACATCCAGAACAGGGCAGGGAGCTCGTCCCGGCCGATCGTTCGGGTACGCCAGCTCCAATTCGGCTATGGCACCGCGGTCACCCCGCAAGCCGCCCTCGGGCGACTTCCTTACGTGGCAGTAGGCGTCGGACAGCTCGACGGCGTACGCGTGCGCTCGCCTTCGTGGAAGGGTTTCTCCATTGGCGCTTTTGGCGGGACCGTCCCCGAGCCGCTCGACAACCGTCTGTCCACGAATACGGCGCGCTTTGGCGCCGAGCTCGTCTACCAAAACGATTCGCTCGATTCTCATCCCTACGCAGCGCTTTCGGCACATGGATCGATCTTCATGGGCCAGATCGACGAGCGCCGTTTGAACGCCGAATTCGGCGTATTCCCCGGAAACGCGCACCTGGGAGGGCACTTCGAGCTGTCCTTGCACGACGCGAACAACCCCTGGCGCGCGCCCCGCGCGGAGGTGAGCATGGCAGGGTTCGACGCCTCCATTCGATTTGGGCTGTTCCAGATCTCGGGGCGCTTCGACATGCGTTTGCCCGAACGATCGCTTTGGCTGACTGCGTATTTGCCGCTTGGATACTTGTGCAACACTGCGCCCGACCCCGCCACCAGCACGGGCGAGCAGCTGGTGTGCGTCAACAGCTACGACCACCGGTACTTCGGAGGCTTGGATGTGAGCCTCAGCTTTTCGAAGGTGGCGTTGTATGGAGGCGCGAGCATCGTGCACAGCCAGACCGACGATCAGTACGACCAGATCACGGGTTACCTGCAGGCTCGCTTCTTGCGCATTGGCGAGATCGCATGGGCCGACGTATCCATCGCGGCGTACGCGCAGTCTTTCATCTCGGACTATGCGGCTCGTTTGGGTTTCGGCGTCGAGATAGGCCGGATCGCCCAGCTTTCAGCGTACTATCGCGCATCGATCAACCAATACGACGCTTCTCCAAGCAGCTTTTTTCAGAGCTCGGCCGGGGGAATCCTGTACTTGTCCCTGCGGGACGATTTGGATCTGGGTTTGCGATCCGACGGGATTTTCGGCCCGGACGTTCGAGTTCTCGTAGTTGGCTCGAACCTGACTTGGCGCCCGTCATGGTGACAGGGCGCGGAGACGCTCGATTTCATCGACGAAGCCGTTGGCCAGGTCCTCTACGTCGGGAACCAAGTCCGAGCAGGCCAGCGCACCAAAGCAGAGACGGTCGTTCACACTCATCACGGTGATGTTGAGGCCTGATCCTTGCTGTACGGGACCCAGCGGAAAGAGGCTCGTGAGGCGTGCTGCCTTGGTGTAGAGGGGCTCGCGTGGTCCCACGATGTTGGAGATGACCAAATTCCACAATGGGGGAACTCGGTCTGCGAGATGCCAGGATGAGTACAGCGTCATCGCATGGGTGAGAATCCAAGGGACGCTGATGTTGCTGACGACGTCTGCGAAGTTTCTGAGCACATCGCCGCCGCCGCCACGACCATGACGCTCTTTTTGCCGAGCCGTCTCCTCGTGTAGGCTCATCAGCCGTGTCACCGGATCATCGCTTTGAGTGGGAAGATGCACCCGAATCACCGATACCCGGTTTCCGGCATCTTCCCCTTCGTGCCGAACCGAAATGGGAACGGTCGCCACCAACGGACGATCCGGCAAGCCACCATGAGCAATGAGCCAGGATCGCAAGCTTGCTGTGCAAGCCGCGAGAACCACGTCGTTCACGGTGGTTCCGAAAGCCTGTTTGATCGCTTGGATGTCGTCGAACGCTACGTCGGCCAAAGCCACCGAGCGATTCGGCGTGAGGGCGCCATTGAAAGGGGTTGGGGGTGAGTCGAACAAGGACGGCGGCTCGGGACCTTCGCTTTGCGGAGTTTGGGGCGGCGGAGGAGTGCTCCTCGAGCGGACCGCTGTGGCCACTCGCATGGCGGCTTCTGCGACGCGTCTTGGTTTGTTCGCCAGAGTCTTGAGTGTGTCGGCAGCGAGCCAAGGGAGGGAGGGCTCGCGGTCTGGAATCCACGGTTCATCGGGGATGGGAACCTCGCGGCCGTCAGGGGTGGTGTCGAGCAGCTCGGTCGCGATGGCGGCCGCCCGCCCGCCATCCATGGCCGCATGGTGAATCTTCATGATCAGAGCGATCTTCCCCCCTTCGAGTCCTTCGACTAACACGGCTTTCCAAAGGGGTCTGTCCCGATCGAGGCAGCTGGCGGCGAAGGTGCCGACGAAATCGCAGAGCTCGCGCATGGTGCCCGGAGAGGGAAGCGTGGTGTGCACCAGATGCTCGTCGAGATCGAAAGCAGGATCTTCGATCCAATGAGGATTACCGATCTGAAGCGGCCCCTGCACGAGCCGCCGGCGGAGAGGGGGGATCAGGTGGATGCGCTCGGTGAAGATTCGTTGTGCGATTTCGAAAGACGACTGCTCTTCTGGGTCGGCGTTCGAAGCTTCGAACGGCTCGAGAATCAAGACACCCATGGTGTGCATGGGCATCTCCTTCGTTTCGGCATAGAGCATGGCGGCGTCGAGCGTAGAAACTGGAATCATTGCGCCCTCCCAGGCTGCAAGAAGCCCAAGCCCACCATGAACCGAGCCATTTCAGTCAAGTACTTTCCGCGGTCGAGATGGATGCTGTGACTTCCTGGAAACCAATAGATTCTGCACCGTTGCCAATGATCCCAAAGCAGCCGGGAGTGCTTGGGAGGAGCGAGCCGATCCCCTGCGCCGCCGACGATCATCAGCCGCTCGCGGGGAAGAACCGGCGGGTAGGTGAGCGGGCAGCTAGCCGCGACGAGGCGCCGTGCGTCGGCAGGGCCAAGCCCGGTGACTGCGAGGGCAGTGCGCATCAAAGCCCCAATCGGCTGCCATTCCAACATCAGGTCTGCGACGCTGATGATCGGCACGTTCGGCAGGGCGAATGCCAGCTCGTTTTCGACGCTGGCCAACATCGCGGAGACGAAACCACCAAGACTCAAGCCCGTTACCCCCACTTGCTCGACACCCCGTTCGCGTCGAAACCAATCGAGCAGAATCCGAAAGTCGAAGACCGACTGTGCCACGGCCTCGTTGAAACGGGCTGATCCGCCGGCGAAGAATCCGTGGCCCGAGAAAGGCGAGAAGCGTGTTTGGCGCGGCCCGTGGAAGGGCAGCGTGAACAGGGCGATGTCACAACCCATTCGATAAAACCAAGGCAATGCGAAGAACCATTCATTGATGAGGTATCCCTCGGCGGTGAAGCCGTGAATCGCGACCACCGTTGGACGGGGCCGGTCGCGGTGCCGGATGAGTCGGGCGTAGGCGATTCGATTCTCGTCGTGGCGAAGGTAGGGGCGATGCTGCTGTGGATGCACCGGTTGAAACGGGCTGTCGAAACGCAAGACCTCGCACACGCCGTCTTCCGGCTCGAAGCGTGGGAACCAGCGACCCTTCTTGACACGGACTCGAACTCCGGATGGGGGATCGTGGAAGAAACGCTTGGGGTCGCCCGACTCCGCAATGTCGGCGTACAGATCCACGCTTTGCATGGAGCGTCGGAGCTCGATTGGGTTGAACCCAAAAGGGATCGCGGTGGCACCTACCATCGTGCCGAAGATAGCGCGTACGACGTGATCGAAGGCGGCAGCGGCTCCAATCTGCAACCGATCGATGCGCGCTAGGGCGAACTTTTCGGGCCTACTCGCGAAATCCTCGTCGAGCCGTTCCCACCAGAGTCCGCCAGGCATCAACGGAGCGGATCGCTCGTACGAATCGTGCACGATTCGAGACACCACCGAAGGCTCTTCCATGCGATAAGCTTACCGCAGTCGGGCGCGGTCAAAAGCCGCGGGTCAATCTGACTTGGCTGCGGCACGGCGGCCGTGAGATAAACGTCGCTCTCCCAGGAGGCGCAGTGCCCAAAACGATCGCAATTCTCACCAGCGGGGGCGACTCCCCCGGAATGAACGCCGCCATTCGGGCGGCCTCCATGGTCGCTCTTGCCAAGGGGCACCGTGTCATGGGGGTGCGGCACGGCTATCGTGGGTTGCTCGACGGAAAGCTCGCTCCGCTCAGTTCAAAAGACGTCAACCACATCCTGCGCGAGGGTGGAACCATTCTTCGTTCGGCTCGATGTAGACGATTCCACGACGTTGCATCACGTGACCATGCGCGCGAGCTCTTGATCGAAGAGGGGGTCGACGGCCTCATCGTGATTGGAGGCAACGGCTCCCTCACGGGGCTTACCCTGCTCAGCGACCCGGACGAGGCCGGAGATTGGCCTGTTCGGTGCATCGGAATCCCCGCTTCGATCGACAACGACATCGCTTTGACCGGACTGGCCATTGGGGTCGATACCGCGATGAACACCATCGTCGAAGCCTGCGACCGCATTGCGGACACTGCCAGCGCTCACGATCGAACGTTCATCATCGAGGTCATGGGGCGTGAC
>JASFKY010000268.1:0-5461 GCA_050118395.1 Myxococcales bacterium
AATTGGATGCCATCCAAGACAAACGGCTTGGGCCGCCAATCGAATAGCGTGTTGACGGCCCGAACGAGCGCTGGGTCCGATCGACGATTCGTTCGCAGCGCATGATCCCGGTTCCCGACGTCGTTCGCCGCGTCGATGTAAGAAAAGACGTCCGCGCCACGAAACGCGTAGATGGCCTGTTTGGGATCCCCCACGTAGACCACCGAACCGTGGCCGTAAATGGCTTTGAAGATGCCGTATTGCAGCGAGTCGGTATCTTGAAACTCGTCGACCAGGGCGAGCGGATAGGTGAGGGAAATCGTCTTGGCGATCAACGCGGCATCGACACCGTCGTCGTGGCCGGCCGCGGCGCTCCATGGCCCATGAACGGTAGTCAGCAGATCGTCGAATGAAAACACCGAGGATTCCCTTTGCCGCCGCTCGGCGTGGTGCCGCACGTATTCGAGGAATCGCCGTTTGAAACGAAACTCCTCGTACTCGAGGAAGGGCTCGAGGGCCTCGTGCGCTTCGCACAGACGTCTGCAGGCATCGAAAAACGCATGACGGGGCTCTTCGTAACCCCGCTTCACCTTGAACCGGCCGGCCGCGAGCTTGGTCACGAAGTCCGGCAACAGCTGGAGCCCGTGTTTTGCGAAGAGCTCGTCGAGCGCAGGGAGCCACTTGGCCTCGATGGTGCCGCGTCGATACACATTGCGGCTCAGCCCCGGATCGTCGTGCAGAATTGCGCTGATCGCGCTTCGGTTGGCCGCCCAAATCGCCGCGGCTTCGGCCTGTCTCGCCTCGGCTCGCGAGACTGCTGCTTCGATGGAGCCGCTCGGCTCGGGCGGACCCACCACGTCGACTCCGGGCACCGCGGCTGCATTGGCGAGCTTGGTGAGGAACTCGACGCCTACCCCATGTTTCGCGAGGACGCGCAGCAGCCATGGCGGACGGTCGTAGAGGTCGGTGGCCCAGAAGTCGACCGCCAATTCGGCGTGCATGGTGGAGAGGTCTTCTGCCACCTCGAAGTCGAAATCGATGCCGAACAGCAAGGGGTGGTCTTGTAGAAGCCGCTGACAGAAGCCGTGGATCGTGAGAATCGAAGTCTGATCCATCTCCGCAAGAGCGCTTCGAAGCCGGTCCTCCACGCGGGATCGACCGAAGCGGGTGACGGCTTGCCGGACTACTTCGTGGAGCACGTCGGGCTCTTTCGGGGGACCATCGAGCAGCGCCAGCGCCTGCACGATGCGCGTCCTGCAGCGTATCCGAAGCTCGGCGGTGGCTGCTTTGGTGTAAGTGACGACCAGAATCTGCTCTGGCCTCAATCCCCTTTCCAAGATGCCCCGGACGAAATACGTGGTGATGGTGTGGGTTTTCCCGGTTCCCGCGCTTGCTTCGACCAGCGTCGCGGATTCGAGCGGAGTCAGCTCCGGAGAAACCGCGTTCATCGTTCGCTCCGATGCGACAAAAGAGGCGCGTAGAGAGCAAGCGCTGCGGACTCGAACGCCTCCGCCCAGTCCGAGTCTTCGAATGGGTCATCTTGGCCCAGTGCGTATCGTATGCGCGGGTCCCACTCCTTTTGCCGGTCGAGCCGAGCGCGGGCGTTCCGGATCGCGGCATCGCGTCCCTTCTCGAGACAGCTTTCGGCGAAAACGCGCGAAGACTCTCCAAGCAACGGCATCGGGCTCACCTTCGACCTCTGATAGAGCTCGATCAGCTCTCGCAAAAGTGGCAGCGGCTCGGCGACGGCGCTGAGCTCGACGATGACCGGACGCTCCGAGGTCCCGCGAAGCACCAACTGAGTTTGGCGCGGGAGACCCGTCTCGGAAGCGGATTGCATCAAAAGATGCTCGACCCATGCGTCGACTTCCGCCTTGCGACCCGGCTTGGTGAACCGTTGCAGGGTCCGTCGATCCGGGGTCAGGCCATCGAGGCGGCCATCCACCACCAGCTTGCCGAGATCCGTCGCGACACGCGCGGAACGAACCTCGCAATCGCCACGTACACACCGAAAGGCGGTGCCAAAGGCTTCGATTTCTCGAAGAAGCCGTTCCCTTTGCAACTGACCCCAGCTGCCGTCCGGAAACTCCGGGGCGGCCTGGAGATACGCGTGCAAGTTCTCGTCGAGCAGGCCGGATCGAAGAGCCCCGTTCCCGACGCGGGCTGCATCCAAAGGATGAAGCTCGGTCAGCGCGCCTGTGGGCTCGTAGAGAGAGGACGCATCGAAGCGCGCGCCGAGAACCTTGTCCACGAATGCTCCGGGCGCATTCCACAACCAGCTGGTCAGCTCACGTACCGACACACTGGCCGCAGCCTCCTCGGGCTCCGTCCGAAGCTCCAAACGCGGTCGCTCCGAGATCGGAGCCTCCATGGCACGAGCGATCTGCAAGTATCGCTGCGAAAAGCTCTGGGGAAGCGGGCCTTCGATGAAATAACGGCGGTCGAAGGCATGAAGCGGGTGAATCGTCGGACCGAGGAGTGGCTCTTCATCGGGGCGCCGATAGTAGCGATTGATCGCTTCTCGAAGCTCCCAAACGACAGGGGAGGGGTTGGGGTCGGTGCGAAGGCTCGGGGTCGGTGCGCTGTAAGTCACGATCAAGCGGTCTCTGGCGCAGAGGACGGCCTGCAGAAACGAATGGCGATCGTCATACCGCTTGTTGCGATCTCCGGCTCGATGCCGTGTTCGAGTCTGATCGAAATTCGGCCGATCGTCGGCACGTGGAAATGCTTCCTCGCTCATGCCCATGAGGCATACGACGCGAAAAGGAACCGAACGCAGCGGTACCAGCTCAGTCAGCGTCACGCCTTTGCGCAAAAAACCCACGGGCGGCGTTCGCTTCTGGAGCAAGATGCCGAGCTCGCGCCGAAGCGCCTCGAGCGAGATCGGCTCGGTGTACCCACCGCTTTTCGCGAGGTCTCGCAGGTCCTGGAACGCCCCGCGAAGAGTGCGAGCGGCAGGACCCGATTCGTCGCCGTCTTCATCGAATAGGAAAGAGGCCATTCGGCCGAGCTCGACCACCCAAGCGTCGATTTCGAGGGGCCTTCGCATGCGTCGATGTAGGTCGAACAAGATGTCGCAAAGCCGCGACAGTCGGGCGATCAGCTCTGCGTCGGCGAGGCTCGGAGCGCCTCGGGGCAAGAGGCCGGCAAAGACCCCCATGTCCTGCGGCGTCGACGCAAAACCCAAGAAAAGTCGGGCCAAGCCTTCACGCCACGTGTGAAGCGCTTCGGCGGGAAAGCCTAGATCCGCTCGGTGCTCGGCATCGATGCCCCATCGAACGCCTGCGGCCTCCAACAGCTCCGTCAAGCGAGCGCGTTCTTCGGGATTGAAACGGAAGGCCTGGCGCATCGAGCCAGCGTCCATCAATCGAACGAGATCCAGCACGGAGAAGCGCGAGTCGAGGATGTCCAGCACCGCCAAAAAGTCGTCGTAAAACGATGCGTCCTCGCGCGTCTTGCGATCGTGAACTTCGTATGTGATTCGACGACTCTCTTCCGAGCCGAAGACGGCCCGAAAGACGGGGGCATAGGTTTCGAGGTCCGGTGTCATCACAACGATGTCTTCGGGCCGAAGAGAGACATCGGATTCGAGAGCGCCGCGAATCAGGTCGTGCAAGACCTGAGCTTCCCGCATCGGAGCGGTGCACGCGTGAATGGAGATGGAATCGTCCGACGTATCGATGCAAAGGCGATGGTCCGGCTCAGGCAGGCTCTTGAACGCGAGGATGTCGGCTTGAAAGGAGGTCAGCAGATTCGAGCGGCCAGGATCTTCGAATCGATCCCTTTCGTGCATGCGCACCGACTCGTCGACGTCGAGCAAGAGCTGCTGAAAATCCCGGGACAATCGGCCCACGTTCGACAGGAAGGGGTGGCCATCGACCGGTGAGTCCGAGATTGGGAGCCAAAGCTGTTTCGAAGAGCCAGCCTCGCCCACGTACTCGGAGGACGGCTCGAGCAAGTAGAGCCAAGTAGGCAGCGTTTTGGAAAGCTCGCTGAAAAAGCGCAAGAACAATGGCGGCAAGGTCTCCAGGGAAAAAAGGTGGAGCCGCTCGAAGCGAAGACGGGATTGGGCAGACCTCGACCGCAATGAAGACACGGCCTTTTCGATTCGAACCGAAAGATCGTGAGGACCGAGCTGCGTCGCGACTTGCTTCCATAAATGTGCCTGCCAATCGGATCCGGGGCTTTCCACCCAACGCTTCAGTAGCTCCGGGCGGTAGACCACGTACCGGTCGAAGACGTCGGCGATGCTGCTGGCCAAGCGCAGCGCGCGGTCCCGATCCGGCGGGCTTCCGAGATAGCGATTCAGGTCGGCCGGAGCAGACTCGATGAGCATCTGCGCGATCGTCCACTTCAACCGAGCAGGGTCGTAGGCCTTGGCCTGCTCCGACGGCCCAAGGTCCAGGTCGTCGAGGACGTCCTCGATGAGGGCTCGGGGAAACGGGAAACACGGGTTGCTCCAGATGCCGAGGCGCTCGGCGAGCGCGAGGCTGAGCCACCGCTCCATGCCGCGGCTCTGCACGACGATCACCTCGGCCGCGAAAGGAGAGAGAGGATTTTCGCGGACCGTCGACGCGAGAGCGTCGGCCAGGATTTCGGTTCGATTGCTCCGGATGAGCTTCATGCGCTCAAAGACGCGAAAGATTGCGCTGCAACCTGTTCATACTCGTGCCGAGCGCGACTTGGAACAATTTCCTGCCGGCCCATGCCTTGATCGGCGCGCCCGCCAGACGGCCATAAGCGAGCCAGCAAAACACCGTGCCGCCATCAGGGTGGGGCTCGCAGGTCAGCACTCCGAGGTGGTCGGTGCAGAGCCCGAAAAACGCTGCGTCGTCGGCCGAATACGCCAGCATGCGCGGTGCTTCGTAGGCTCTGACCGTCTCCCCGAATCGCTTTCCCGCGAGCGGTTGGATCACGCGGACCGAGCCCACCTGGCCGGGCGCCTGCGCATGGGTGTCGTCCGTCCAGCTCTTTTTGACGCCCGAGACCCATTCGTCGAGGCGGTTGAAGTCGGTGATGTAGTCGAACAACGCACGCTGCGTGGTGTCCAGATGTCGGGTTTCTTCCACCAGCAACGGTTGGTCGGTCATGCCGCGTCCGGTTTGTGTCGCGTACGCCGTGAAATCCGAAAATCGCGCCATCACGGCCAGTCTTATCGCTTTGAAGCCAAGTTCAAGCCTCAAGACAAGCGGTTGCGATAGTCTTCGTAGCCGAACTTTCGCTGCACGCGGTAGGAGTCGTCACGCGGGTCGTACAAGGCGATCGTGGGCAACCGGACGCCGTTGAAGGTGGTGTTCTTGACCATGGTGTAATGCGCCATGTCCTCGAAGATCAGCCGGTCTCCCACTTTCAGAGGCTGCGCAAACGAGTATTGGCCGATCACATCGCCAGCCAAGCAGGACAGACCCCCCAGTCGGTAAGTATGCGAAAGCTCCCATGGTTCGGATGCCCCCCGAACGCGCGGCCGGTAGGGCATTTCCAG
>JASFKY010000269.1:0-5460 GCA_050118395.1 Myxococcales bacterium
CAACTGGCGGGCAGTCAGTTGGGGGTGCCGAGGACGCCGGTTCCCACTCGCCAAAGCTGCCTATCAAACAAACTCGTTGCGTAGATCGAGCAAGGATCGAAGTCGCCTTGGCCGAAGGCGAGGCTCGCTGCCCAGTCGACGCCCTCCGCAAGGATCGAGGCATTGCCCTGCGGATCGACTTTGGCGATCTGACCGGTGGTGTTGAGCGCGACGTACACGTTGCCTTCGCTGTCGATCGCCACGCCATCGGGGGTCGTCAGCTCGAAGCTCACCCACTTTTGTGGAGTGCCTGCCTCCCCCGATTCCGAAACCGGAACCCTCCAAAGCCCGATGTCTTGGAAGGTGCTTGCGACGTAGAGCGTTCGTCCGTCGAGTGAAAACACCATCCCATTCGGCGTGGGCACGCCCTGCACCCACGTGGAAACCTCACCATCCCAAGTCACCTCGTCGATCGTGTCTTCACCCTGGCTGTCGTCGGATACGAGAATCGTTCCCCACGGCGTGGTGACCACGAAGTTGGGCGCGCCGAGATTTTGCGCGATCACCTGGACCGAACCGTCCGCGGGATCGACCAAAAGCAGCTCACCGGTGTCGATTCCCGCTGCGAGGATTCCGTTCTCGGAGTTTGCCAGACCCAAAAGCGATGGAGCCTGCGCCACGGCTTGGGAAGATCCATCGCTGGCGATCGAAAGCAGCTCGTCGTCCGCGTCGTTGTAGAGTGCAGAAACGAAGAGGTTCCCATCGCCGTCGAATGCGATGCCCTCGGTGCGAGTGGGGGTCTGGGGTCCAAAGGCTTGCACCTCACCCGCCGCGATGTCGCTCGCGCACACCCGTATCGGCTCCGAAGAGCCGGAGTCACAGCCTGCCACCATCACCAGCACACCCAACGCCATCTTGCCGAGTCCATTCATCGAAGCACCTCCCGAACGCGTGGGCGTAGCCTATCCATCTGTGACGCATCTGTCACCGTGTAAGCTTCGGGCGGGTGGCGAGCCACCCTCCGGTCACTGCTCAGATTGCATGGGCGCAAGCGACGCTCCATGAGACGTGCAGCGTGCGTGATCCGCTTTCCTTTTCCGTAACGAGCGACCTATGAAGGGTCTCAGCAAGCCGCTCCGGTTCGTCGTGCTTCTTGGCGCCGTCAGCCTATTGGCGGACGTCACTTACGAGGGGGCGCGCTCGGTCACGGGTCCCTATCTGGCTTTGCTCGGCGCGTCCGGTGCAGCGGTGGGGATCGTGGCGGGCGCTGGCGAGCTTTTCGGTTATGCCCTCCGGCTGTGGTCGGGACGACTTGCCGATCGAACGCAGCGCTACTGGGCGCTCACGCTGATTGGCTATGCGATCAATCTTTTCGCGGTGCCCGCCCTGGCCCTTGCGAACCACTGGCCTGCGGCGGCCGCCTTGATCATCGTGGAGCGCACCGGGAAAGCCATTCGAACCCCTGCCCGCGACGCCATGCTTTCATACGCGACGCACGAAGCAGGACGAGGCTGGGGTTTTGGCCTGCACGAAGCGATGGATCAAATCGGAGCCACGCTCGGGCCGATGGTCGTCGCTGGCGTGTTGTGGTGGCGCGGCGACTATCGCACCGGCTTCGCAGTGCTGCTGTTACCTGCGCTGGCGGCGTTGACCGTCTTGCTGGTGGCACGCCGGCTTTATCCAAAGCCCCACGAGTTGGAGCCGGCGGGCCGTGATCTGTCCGCTCGGGGATTCCCCCGGGCGTTCTGGCTTTACCTGGCCGCCACTTGCCTAGTCGGTGTCGGTTTCGCCGACTACCCGTTGCTCGCCTACCACTTCCAGGTCCATGGCACCGTGCCTGCAACGTGGATTCCGATCTTCTACTCCATCGCCATGGCCGTCGATGCGGTCTGCGCCCTCGGGTTCGGCCGTTGGTTCGATCGACGGGGCATCTCGGTGCTGGCTGTCTCGACGGCGATTTCCGCCCTGTTCGCACCCTTTGCATTTGGAAGCACCTTCGGTGCTGCGCTGGCTGGAGCCGTCCTCTGGGGCGTGGGGCTCGGCGCACAGGAATCGGTGATGCGGGCAGCCATTGCCACGATGGCGCCTCCCAGTCTTCGCGGGACGGCCTATGGGCTTTTCAACATGGTCTTTGGGGTGTTTTGGTTTCTGGGAAGCAGCTTGCTCGGATGGCTCTATGACCATTCGGTCCTGGCTCTAGTGATCACCTCGATGACGTCTCAAGCCATGGCCATCCCTCTGTTCTTGATCGCCGAACGCAGAAGAATCCAAGAGAAATGATGCCGACGCGAACAAAGAGCGGCTGGATGGCCATCCTAGGGTGCCTCGACCGTTATTTCTTCTGGGTGATCGTCGCGTCGTATTTCGCGGCCGCGGAGTTTCCTGCGCTCGGCTTGTGGATCCGTCGGACCGATCTCGGGAACATCTCGGTGTTCCACAACACGCTCGATGTCTCCCTTCCCCTGCTGATGCTCGCAGCGCTTTTGTTCAACGCGGGCCTAGGCGTGAAGACGAGCGAGCTCAAGCGCCTGAGTCGACAACCTTGGCCGTTGATCGGCGGTCAAGTGGCGAACCTCGTGATACCTCTGGGATACATCGTCGCGCTCAGCTTCTTGATGAAGCGTTGGCACAACCCCGAAGAGGTGCAGCAGGTCTTGGTGGGTCTGGCTCTGGTCGCATCGATGCCCATTGCAGGCTCATCGACCGCATGGGCTCAAAATGCGAACGGTAATCTCGCGCTGAGCCTGGGTCTGGTTCTGCTGACGACCATGCTGAGCCCTCTGTTGACCCCGGTGGTGCTTCACGCCGTCGGATTCGTCACCACGGGCGACTATTCCGAGGATCTCCACGAGCTTGCCTCGGGCGGCATCGGAGCATTTCTCGGGGTGTGGGTGATTCTCCCGTCGTTGCTGGGCATCGTCGCCCACAAGCTCCTTGGCGCCACACGCGTCGCTGCCGTCAAACCCGCGCTCAAGGCTGCCAACTACGTCGTGCTCACCCTGCTCAACTACGCCAACGCATCGCTGAGCCTGCCGGGTGTGCGATCGTCTCCGGACGTGGATTTGTTGACCGTCATGGCAGCCATCGTATTGGGCCTTTGCTGCTTTGCCTTCGCGTCGGGCTATCTGGTGGCGAGAGTTTTGAGGACCGACCGCGACTCCCTGATCTCCTTGATGTTCGGCCTGGGCATGAACAACAACGGCACCGGGCTCGTGCTCGCGTCGGTGGCATTGGCCGACCATCCGGGGATCATGCTGCCGATCATCTTCTACAACCTGGTGCAGCACTTCGTCGCGTCCGGGGTGCTTTCGCTATTTTTTGTTCGTCCCCGTGCGAATCAAGCCTGGAGCCGGGCCTAAATTGGAGGACGCATGCCCGAGGACGCCGATGAGGGAGCCAAACGGCCAGGCTCGTGATACGGTTTCCGGCCATGTCACATCGAAATGGGTTCCTTGGTTTCTGCATCACCTTTCTCTTGGCTGCTTTTGCAACCGGCTGCGGCGACGACAGTGGCGCGGGGGGTAGCGGCGGTTCGGGCGGCACCGGAGGCTCGGGCGGCATCACGACCGCGTGCGCGACCGACGCGCCCGAAGCACTTCGCACGTGCATTGCAGCGCTGAGCGCAGCGACCCGGGCTTGCTATGAGGCCACCGACGCGGCTTGCCCATCGGACGACGCCACGACGGCCGCCGCGCTTGCCGCCCTCGAAGGGAGCGTTCGCAACAGTTGCACGGACGGAGACTTCGGCTCGCTTTCGACGGACGCATTGGTGGGCAGGCTGCAAACCTCGTGCTCCTCGGAAGCTTCTTCGCTCGCGTGGAGAACCTACGGAGGGCCGCAGGGGGCCGTATGGCCGACCGCGAGCGCCGGCGACAAGACGTGTTTGGCGACTGCACACGAAACAGCCGCGTCGCTGGTGGATGACGCGCTGAGCGCGATCAATACCTGCCTCGCGAACGGCCAATGCGACGGCCTTGCGGCCCAACGGGGCGCCTCGGCTCAAAGCGCAGTTGCCGACATCCAGGGTGCTTGCGCCGACCTGGCATCTCTCATCGCGGTCAGCCCCCAGACCTACGTCGACCGTGCTGCCCATCAGGTCGATTGCATCACCGCCACGGGACACGCGGATACCGGCTCGCTGAACCTGTCGTGCGGGCCGACCAATGCGGATTTCGAGGGCACGCGAGGTGAGTACGTCCAGGTGGTCGTCGACGGAGACAAGTGGGGTACGCTGTGCGGCGATGGAAGCCCCTATGCCTTCCTAGTTCGGTTGGCGCCGGAAGGCGCGCCCTTGGACCGCATCATCATCGGGCTCGAGGGAGGCGGGGTTTGTGTCTTCGAGGAGGACTGCACGGCCCGTTTGGCCAGCGCTCCGCAGCTCTTCGAGGCCCTCGACAACGAGGAACCCATCGCCAGTGGCATCGCATCGAATGATCCACAGGAAAGCCCCTTTGCGGACTGGACGAAGGTCTTTCTGCCCTATTGCAACCAGGACGTGTTTGCCGGAGGCGGCGTCACCGAGACGCTCGGCGCTTTGGAGCTGCCCCGATACGGTGCGGAAAATCTGCGGGCGGCCATCCAAATGGTCCGTGACGTGATCTGGAAGATGATGGATGCCGAAGGCGGCGACGGCTTCCGGCCCGACGAGATCATCACGCTCTTCGGGGGCTGGTCGGCCGGCGGGTACGGGACGCTTTACAACTACCACTGGCTGCTCGACGATTTGCAGTGGCCGCACACGGCGGCTTTCCCCGACGCCGGTGGTGCGCTCGACAACGGACTGGCCTTGGGCGTCCGGGCACTCGGGCTGGTGAAGATTCCCGCTTGGGGTGCGATGCCCAACCTTCCCCCCTATTGCTTCTCCGGGGACTGTGCTTTGGGTCCGGTGCTTTACCAGGCCATTTCGCCCCGGCTCAAGCAGGTGCCCGAGCAACAGTTCTTGATCCTCAGCAACCAGAGGGATGAGACGCAGGCGCGCGATTCTTACTTTCCGGACGTGGTGAGCTTCATCAACACGATGCGTCAGAGCTACTGCGACACCAAGGACTTGAATGGCATCAACTACTACTACACCAGCGTGTCCAGCGAGAGCGTCCACGTCGTGTCCATTCGTCCGGAGCTTTGGGCGGGCGAGGTCGACGGCGAAGTGATGCGCGACTGGTTCTGGAGAGCCGTCACCGACCCCGACACGATTCAAAATCGCGTCGAAGAGGGCGACTTCGTCGAGGCGCTCCCGGGCGTCGAGCCATTCCCGTGTCAGGTGGCTCCGTAGGATGCCGTGCACCGTGAAGACCTGATCCGTCATTTGCTCACTGCCCGAACAGAAATCCCCACGGGCTCCATTGCCCGTCTCGGGCGAACTGCGCTTACGGCATTGCGCGTGCAACGTGCGGCCGCGTCGAGGGTTGGCGATCACGAGTCTGACCTGGAAACGGTCACCAAAATCGTCGACACGATTGGAGGGCTCAAAGGTATCGCCAT
>JASFKY010000270.1:0-5446 GCA_050118395.1 Myxococcales bacterium
TCGAGCGACCTGCCGGCGATTTCCTCAGCCACACAGATCATGTCCTCGATCTGGCGCCTGACGTAGGCAATCTCGTGCTCGTGCGCCTCGTGATAGAGAAACGGCGTGTCGATGAGGACCAAAGGACAGCCGAAGGAGTCCGCCAAGACTCGATACCAGTGGAGCACGGTCTGACAGATGTTGGTGCAGCAAACGAGCAAATCCGGCCGCGGCAAACGCCCCGCGGGGCTTTTCCCCGACAGCATCGCCCCGATGTCCGTTCGCGCGTAAGAACAGATGTCTCGAGACCAGCCGGCGTGCTCCGCCTCCTCAGCGATGTCTTGCGCCTTTCGCCGAACTCCACACAAGGCCGCGTGATTTTCCGGATAAACCAAAAAATATCCAAGCGCCTGCAAAGGCTCCGTTGGAGCGCCGCTGGTGACCCAGGCAACCTTGCGAGCCCCCGCAGCATAACGGCCCTCCAGGTAGTGACGGCTCATGATCTCTTTCATGTACGCGACGCACTTCAATGGCGGATTGAGAGGGCTATCCGGGCGAGAGCGTCTGGTCGCGAGCTTCCATTGGTCGCGCCAACGCTGGATCCGAAGCACGGGCTTACCGACCAGCTCGTAGTTGACGAAGTGCTCGAGACGGCTCGATTCGACGTAGTGAGGGAGCGAGTTGCGAGCGCTCATGTCAGGGTCTCCACGAAGGCTTCGATGCGCGAAAGCGTCTGGGCGGGAAGCTCGTCCTCCAACTCCACCTCGACGTGCAAGACTGGAAAGCCCGCCTCGCCCAAGTATTTACGCAAGAGGGGCACGTCGAACAGCTCCGGCTCGCAGAACTTGGGATCGTAGACGAGCAGCCCCTTCGCGCCGACGGCTCGCATCCGAGTTCGTAGCGCGTCGATCCGTTCGCGAATGGGGGACCCACAGGTCGGGTCCGGCGGGCCCTTGAGAAGCTTGGCCGCGCTTCGTTCGAAGGGGTCGTGATGCATCGAGGGGGAATACACCCGGCGAAAACCGCACGCCAGATCGTCACCGGCAATGTGGGCGCCCATGGCTTCGATGTGGTCGAACAGCTCGAGAGGCTCTGCCACGATACCCGAAATCATGAGCGGAACACCGTGCCGCGGCGGCGCTCCCTCGGGTAGCCGATCCGCTCGCTCGCAGAACTGCTCCGCGGTCAGGTACTCGCGCGAACGGATCAAGCGGTAGAACTCACGGTCCGAAATCGCCAGCCGTCCGCGACGTTGGTAGAGGTTTGCCAAAACCGAATCGGCCGCATCCTCGGCCTCGAAGGCTTCCGCCCAGTCCGCCCGGCTCGGCTCGTGCCCGCTGACCTCGGCAAGCTGAGCGGAAAGACGGCGGAGCTCTCGACGCAAAAACTCACGATCCGACGTGCGGCGTCCCCTCGGCAGGTACAGCGTGAGCACACGCTGCTCTGGGTGCAGAAAGTCGTCGAGCACCGAAGCCATGCCCTGCAGGGCGTCACAGGTGTGAGGAACGAGAATCGCTTTGGTTCCAGCAATCCCGCCCGATCGCACGAACGACGTCGCCTTCAAGACGATGTCGCAGGTGTAGGCTTGAAAGTGCCGGCTGCCTTCGTGTCGCGCCACGCGCGCAGGGCCCCAAAGCTCGATCGGATGAAGACGATGGGCTCGGAGCATGGCGCGCGGATAGTGAATCGGCATCACGGCGACCACCTCGCGGCCGAGGGCTCGCACGTGCTCCATCACCTCCAGGCGGCTCGGAAAAGGTGGCATGGCTCCAGCGGTACCGGACACCCGCGAAGTGTGCCTCAAACCGACGAAAAATCGAAACCCCGAGCTGGGCAGAAAGCGCCGTTTTCGGACGCAAATGTTTCGCTTGGGGCAACCGAAAGCAGGGGTGTAAAGTACAGCACTCGCGCTGCGCATCAATGCCCCGGCGCAGGAAGGATCGCCATGACCCAAATGGTTGGAGGAGAGGCGCTCGCTCGCATGCTCGCAGCGGAAGGCGTCGAAGTCGTCTTCGGAATCGTCGACGGAACGTACATGGGCTTCTTCGGGAGCTTCGAAAAGCACGGGATCCGGCTGGTCTCACCACGGCACGAAACGAGCGCGGCGCACATGGCTGGCGCGTATGCGAGGCTCACCGGAAAGCTCGGCGTCTGCATGGCTTCCAATGGCCCTGGCGTCGCCAACATTCTGCCGGGCGTTGCCGTCGAAAACGGCGAAGGCAATCGCGTCCTGCTGATCACTTCGAGCAGACGAACGCCCATCGCCTACCCAGACCGCGGAGGCACGTACCAGTACTTCAATCAGGCAGGAGTGACGCGTCCGATGAGCAAGTGGAGTGGCGTGGTTCCTTCCTTCGACAGGCTTCCCGAGCTCTTTCGGCGGGCAGCACGGATCAGCTGGACCGGGCGACCTGGGGTCGTACATCTGGACGTTCCGGAAACCGTCATGAACGGCGTCTTCGAAGCGGACGGTCTCGATCTGCGTCCACCTGCGGCGTACCGTCGAACGCAACCGGTAGAGCCCGCCGCCAACCAGGTCGCAGAGGCCGCCGAGATGCTGCGCAACGCCGAGCGGCCCCACATCCATGCGGGCAGCGGCGTGTTGCACGGCCATGCCTCGGAGGCGCTTCGCAAGGTGGCCCAGAGTCTTGGCGCGAGCGTCACCACCAGCTGGGCCGGTCGAGGTGCCCTTCCCGACAATCACCAACAGCTTCTGCCGATTTGGGCGATGGAGCCGATCAACGAGGCTCGCAGGACCGCTGATCTGGTGCTGGTCGTGGGCTCGCGACTCGGCGAGACCGATTGGTGGGGCAAGCCTCCGTACTGGGGCAAGCCCGGAGAGCAAAAGATGATTCAAGTGGACATCGACGATGAAATCCTGGGTGTCAACAAGGCCACGGATCTCGCCGTCTTGGCTGATGCCCGCGCGTTTTTGTCTGCGTTGGCCGAAGAGCTCGATCGCAATCCGCCGAGCGATGTGCGCCTGAAAGCAAATCGCTCGCGCACGGCCGGTCTCAAAGAGGGCCAATCGAAAGTTCGCGCTCAGCTGGACGCGGCACTCCAGAACACGGCCAGCCCCATGCACAGCGCCCACGTGCCCGCGGCATGCAAACGCTTTTTCGGAGACGATGCAGTCTACGTCTTCGACGGCGGCAACGCGACCGTCTGGGCGAGCTTCTTTTCCGAAATCAACCGCCCGGATGCGCTGCTTTCGACCTTCAAGCTCGGCATGTTGGGGGCGGGCGTGGCGCAGGCTCTTGGCGGGCAGATCGCGAAGCCCAATGCCAAAGTCGTCTGCATCACCGGCGACGGTGCCATGGGCTTTCACCTCCAAGAGCTGGAGACTGCCCGACGTCACCAGCTTCCCGTCATCTACCTCGTGCTCTGTGACAAGCAATGGGGGATGGTGAAACTGACGCAGACCATCGGCCTCGGCATGTTGCGACCCGTCATCGGGACACAACAGCAAGGCACCATCAATGCCGACTTCGAGGAGATCGCCTTCGACCAAGTCGCCAAAGCCATGGGCTGTCACGGGGAAAGGGTCTCGGACCCGGCCGAGATCGAGGCTGCGCTTCAGCGTTGTGTGGACTCTGGCAAGCCATCGGTCATCCACGTCGACGTGGACCCGAACATGCATCTGTTCGCTCCAGGGCTGCAGGAGTTCAAAGCCATGCACCAGGAGCCTGGGGCCTGATGGACCCGCGCCCCGCGGTCGTGGTGACCGGGGCGGCTGGATATGTCGGTCGCCTCTGCGTCGCCGCCCTGGCAAAGCGCCGAAACGAGCTGTCGGCACTGATCGCGTTGGACTGGACCGAGGTCGATTCGGCAGATCGACTCGATGGAGTCGTCTACGAGCGAGACGACATTTGTGACCCTGCCCTCAAAGAGCTCTTTCGTACGTACTCGATCGACACGGTGATTCACCTCGCATCGATCGTTCGGACACCCGCCGGGGCGCCCAAAGACCTAGCCTATCGGGTGGACGTGCTGGGAACCCAGAACGTTCTCGAAGCATGCGAAGCGGTCGGGGCCAAAAAGCTGATCGTGACCTCGAGCGGTGCCGCCTATGGTTATCACCCCGACAACCCGAAGTGGCTGGACGAGGAAGATCCACTTCGGGGCAATGACGAGTTCGAGTATTCGAAAAACAAGCGTTTGATCGAGGAAATGCTGGCGCGGTGGAGAGAAGAACGACCGGAGCTCAAACAAGTCGTCTTTCGTCCGGGGACCATCGTCGGGCCAGACGTGCACAGCCCGGTGACTGATCTGTTCGAAAAGCGGGTGATCCTCGGCATCGCGGGCTCGGACTCGCCCTTCGTTTTCATTTGGGACGAGGACCTCGTGGAGTGCTTGGTGGAGGCCGTCTTCTCGGACAAAGTCGGCATCTACAATCAGGCAGGCGATGGTGCGCTGACTCCTCGAGAGATCGCCAAGCTGCTCGGAAAGCCGTACGTTCCAATGCCCGCGCAGGTGGTCAAGGGCGCATTGTGGATGCTCAAGCGACTGGGGCTGACCGAGAATGGACCCGAGCGGGTGGCCTTCCTGCAATACCGACCCGTGCTTTCCAATCGCCGGCTCAAAGAAGAATTCGGTTACACGCCTCGGCTCAGCAGCCGAGAAGCATTCGAGCTCTACGCGAGATCGCGAGGTCTCCTTGCGCCGTGATTTTCAGGGACACGCCGTGGTCATCACGGGCGGGGCAGGCGCGATCGGCCTGGCGCTCGCTCGCTGCTTCGGGGCGGCGGGCGCCAAGATCGCCCTTCTCGATTTGCCATCGAGCCCCCTCCGAGAAGCCAAAGCCTCGCTCGAAAGCGGCGGCATCGAAGCTATCGAGCAGGCGTGCGACATCACCGACGTGACGCAGGTGCGCGATGCCATGGCGAAGGTTCGTGAAGCCTTCGGCAGGATCGACGTCCTGATCAACAACGCTGGAATCGTGCATCGAAGCGCGTTTGCGAAGACGAAGCCCGAGGTGTTTCGTCGCGTCATGGAAGTCAACCTGTTCGGGGCCCTGCATTGCACGCAAGCCTGCCTCCCGGACATCATGGCACATCACGGTTTGATCATCGCCGTGTCCAGCATTGCAGGCTTGGCCCCGCTCTATGGTCGAAGCGGCTACGCTGCCTCCAAACACGCCATGCATGGCCTCTTCGAAAGTTTGGGAGCCGAGCTCGCCGAAGATGGCGTGGATGTGTTGATGGTATGTCCCTCTTTCGTGGAGTCGGGCTTGGAAGCCTCGACGCTCGGCGGCGATGGAGAGCGCGTCACCAAACCGCGCTCCAAGGTGGGTCGATTGGGCGACCCAGACGACGTGGCCACCGAGGTCTTGAAGGCAGCGCAGGCGGGGCGCAAACGACTCGTGCTCACAGCCGTGGGAAAGACGAGCGCCCTGCTCTCACGGGTGGCGCCCTCCCTCTATCAACGCTTGATGATTCGGAGCCTGCGTTCCGAGCTCGAGGAGCAA
>JASFKY010000271.1:0-5434 GCA_050118395.1 Myxococcales bacterium
TGTAGTTGGTAGGCGCTTTCGGCGGGGCAGACGACGTCGTAGCGACCCTGCACGATGGTCGCCGGAATGTGCGTGATTCCGTGGAGGTTTCGCAAAAGGCGATCGTCTCGCTCGAAGAAGCCGCCGTTGATGAAATAATGGCACTCGATTCGCGCAAAGGCTTCGGCGAAGGTTTCGTCGCCCGTCCGGAGGATCAACTCCGGGTCCGGAACGAGCCGGCTCGTGCTGCCCTCCCACATGCTCCAAGCACGCGCCGCGGCAATTCGCTCGGTGCGGTCGCCACTGGTGAGGCGACGATAGTAAGCGCCCACCATGTCGTCGCGCTCCTCCTCCGGGATCGGCTCGAGATATTTCTGCCAAGCCTCCGGGAAGATGCGGCTGGCGCCTTCCTGGTAGTACCATTCTATCTCGCGGCGTCGGAGCAGGAAGATGCCGCGCAGGATCATCTCGGTCACACGATCGGGGTGCTGCTGCGCGTACGCGAGACCGAGCGTACTCCCCCACGAGCCACCGAATACCTGCCAGCGTTCGATGCGCAGGTGCTTACGGATTCGTTCCATGTCGTCTACGAGGTCCCAAGTCGTGTTGTTGCGCAGCTCGGCGTGGGGGGTGCTTCTGCCGCAACCACGCTGGTCGAACAAAACGACCCGATAGACGGCCGGGTCCCAAAATCGCCGGTGCACGGGGTTGGAGCCTCCGCCCGGTCCTCCGTGCACGAATACCGCGGGTTTGCCGGCAGGATTGCCGCACTGTTCGTAATAAATGGAGTGCACATCATCGACGCGAAGGTGCCCCCAGTCGTACGGCTCGATTTCTGGAAACAACCCTGCCATCAAAGCTCTGCATCACAGCACGTCCACGGACTGGCGCAACCGTAGACAATGACTATGTTGGCGCCCCGGGGATGGCTCATACCGAATTCTACAGAAGGCGAACGTTCGCCATCATCTCGCATCCGGACGCTGGCAAGACGACGTTGACGGAAAAGTTGCTGCTTTATGGCGGGGCCATTCATGCAGCCGGAGCCGTCAAGTCGCGCAAGGCCAAGCGGTCTGCCGTGAGCGATTGGATGGCGCTCGAAAAACAACGCGGTATTTCGGTCACTACGTCGGTCCTGCAGTTCGAATACGACGACATCCGGTGGAACCTGCTCGACACCCCCGGCCACAACGATTTCAGCGAGGACACCTACCGCACCCTCATGGCAGCGGACTGTGCGATCATGATCCTGGATGCCGCGCGGGGTGTCGAGCCCCAGACCCGCAAGCTGTTTCACGTCTGCCGGCTGCGAAACACGCCCGTCGTCACCTTCATCAACAAGATGGACCGGCCGGCGCGCGATGCGTTCGCGCTGATGAGCGAGGTGGAGGAGGTGCTCGGCGTCAGCACGGTGCCATTTACTTGGCCCATCGGAAGCGGAGACCTTTTTCAAGGCGTCTACGATCGTCGAAACGAGCTCGTGAACCGGTTCGAGCGTTCCGCGGAAGGACAGGCCAAGCGTGCCGAGGTGCGCGTCGCCGGGATCGACGATCCGGAGCTCGATGCGTTGTTGGACGAAGAACCCGCCCAAACCCTTCGCGAAGAGGTGGAGCTTCTCGACGGTGCAGGCGAAGAATGGGACCAGGGCCGCTTCTTGGCCGGAGAAATCACGCCGGTCTTTTTCGGTAGCGCGCTCACCAACTTCGGGGTGGAGCCATTCTTACATTCGTTCAAGCACCTTTGCCCTCCACCGAGCGAGCGGACCGCGGCAGGCGGCGTGGTCGTGAAGCCCGGCGATGATCGCTTCAGCGCTTTCGTATTCAAGGTGCAGGCCAACATGGATCCTTCGCACCGCGACCGAATCGCCTTTGCCCGAATTTGCTCCGGGAAGTTCGAAGGCGGCATGCGGGTGCACCACTATCGCCTCGGCAAAACCGTGCGACTCAACCGGGCCGAGCAGTTTTTCGCACAGGAACGCGAGAACGTGATCGAGGCGTACGCCGGCGACATCGTGGGGCTGTACGATCCGGGGCTCTTTCGCATCGGCGACACCTTGTCGACCGACGGGCCGATGAGCTTCGATGCGGTTCCCCGGTTTTCGCCGGAGCATTTCGGACGCCTCCAGTTGCTCGATCCACTCAAACGCAAGCAGCTCCAAAAAGGCATTCAGGAGCTCTCGGAGGAAGGGACCGTCCAGCTCTTCACCGAGCCCGGCCGAGAAAAAGATCCGGTATGCGGGGTCGTGGGCCGACTCCAGTTCGACGTGCTCACGTTTCGCCTGGAGCATGAATATGGAGCCAAGGTGACATTCGACCTGCTTCCCTACCAACACGCTCGCTGGGTCGAGGGAGCGCCCGATTGCGAGGCCCTCAAGGCGCGCCGTGTGCCGATGGCCGTTCTCGATCGGGATGACCGCGCGGTCGCTCTCTTTCGAGACGAGTGGGAGCTCGGCCGCGCTGAGCGGGACAACGAAAGCTGGACTTTCCACGAGACCGCGCCCATCGAAGCGGCGGCCTGAATAGGCAGGGTGAACTCCTCGTCCAAAATCGTCATAATGACGGCTACCAGGGGATTCAGCCAATGAGGAAACACGCCATCCGAGTCAGCGCGCTCGTCGCCGTCTGCCTATCGATACCAACCTGGGCGTTTGCCGAGGCCACCATCTTCGTCGTCCGCGATGACGGCAAAAGCCGGGCCGAGTTCGTGTCCGATGCCCCCCTCGATACGATGGTGGGCAAGACCAACAAGGTCAGCGGCACCCTCACGGTGGACCCGGCCGACATTTCGAAGACGAGGGGCGCGTTCAAGGTGCCGGTCGTTTCGCTACGCACGGGCAATGACCTTCGCGACGAGCATCTGCGGGGGGACGGCTGGCTCGATGCGAAGAAGCATCCTCAGATCGAGTTCGAGATCACCGAGGTCGTCTTGGGCAAGAAAGACTCCAAGGAGCTCAAGAAGAACAAGGACACCAAGGTGCAAGTGAAGGGCAACTTCACCGCGCATGGTGTGACCAAGCCCGTCACGACGAAGGGTACGGTCCGATGGTCGGACGACGCCCTTCGGATCAAGTCCAAGTTCATGATCAACCTCGAGGACCACGACATTTCGGTTCCGACAATCGTGCGCCTCAAAATCGCAAACGAAATGCAAGTGTCGGTCGACTTGATCGCCGTCCCGCAGTGAGCGGGCTACATGAGGCCAGCGCGCCTGAGCAGCGGCTCGAGGCTCGGGTCTCGGCCCATGAAGTCGCGGTAGAGCTGGGCCGGCTCTTCGCTGTTTCCCTTCGATAGAATGGCATCGCGGAAGGAGCGGCCCACTTTCGGGTTGGTGATGCCTTCCTTCTTGAATCGCGTGAAGGCATCCGCGTCGAGCACTTCCGCCCACTTGTAGCTGTAATAGCCAGCCGCGTAGCCCACCGGGTGCGCGAAGATGTGGCTAAACCCGGCCAGCATGGCGTAATCGTCCGGCAGGATCGTCGAAGAGTGCTCCTGTAGGATCTTCCGGCTGTAGGTCATGACATCGCCATCGCGGGCAGGGTCGTAGTCCTGATGAAGAGCCAAATCGACGCTGGCAAAGCCGAGCTGCCGCATTTGATCGTTGGCGGCCCGATACGTGCGCGCGCGGATCATCTTTTCATAGAGATCCTCCGGGATCGGCGCGCCGGTTTCGTAGTGTGCGGCAAACAAATCGAGACCGCTTCGCTCCCAGCACCAGTTCTCCATGATCTGCGAGGGCAGCTCGACGAAATCCCACGCGACGTTCGTTCCTGAAAGGCTCCGTACCGATACCCGGCTCAGACAGTGATGGAGCAGGTGCCCGAACTCGTGAAACAACGTCTCCACCTCCCGGTGCGTCAACAGCGCCGGTTTGTCGCCAACCGGGGGGTTCACGTTCGCGCAAAAAAGCCCGAGCTGCTTTTCCGTCGCGCCCTCCCGATGCGCGGCGCTGATGAGGGCGTTCATCCATGCACCGCCGCGCTTGTTTTCCCGAGGGAACAGGTCGACGTAAAAAGCCGCGATCTCGGAGCCGTCGCGGTCGCGAATCGCGTACGCTCGAACCGTGGGGTCCCAGGTGGTGGCTTCCCAAGAAACGATGTCGATTTCGTAAAGCGCCTGGGCCGTGGCGAAAAGCCCCGAGAGCACACGGTCGAGGGGAAAGTAAGGCCGGAGCTCCTCCTCGTTGAACGCGTATTGGGCCTGCCGCTGCTTCTCCGCGTAATAGGCCACGTCCCACGGATCGAGCTTCGGAGCATCGCCACCTTCGAGCTCGTTTCGAAAGCGCTGCAGCTCTTCGTTTTCGCGCTCGAACGCGGGCCGGGTTCGGGCGCGCAGGTCGTCGATGAACTCCCGAGCCGTGCTGCCGTTCTTTGCCATCCGGTCCTCGATCACCAGATCCGAAAAATCACGGTACCCAAGGAGCTCGGCCTTCGCCCGACGTAGCTCGAGCACCCGCGCGATGATGGGCCGGTTGTCTTTTTCCCCGCGGCTCGCCCGCGTGCTGTAGGCGCGCCAGACCTTCTCCCGGATACTCGCGTCATCGAGGTAGGTCAGAAGCGGAATCATGCTCGGCGCGTGCAACGTGAAGCGCCAACCCTCGACCCCCTTTTGTTTGGCATTTTCTGCCGCGGCTTGTCTTGCGCTTTCGGGCAGACCGCAGAGGCGCCTCTCTTCGGTGAGGACGAGCTCGAACGCATTGGTTTCGTCCAAAACGTGTTGGGCAAAGGTCGTCGTGAGCGTGGTGAGCTCGACCTCGATGGCCTGAAGCTTCGACTTGTCTTCGGGGCCGAGCTCGGCTCCATGTCGGCGAAAGTCGTCGAGTGTCTTCTTCAGGAAGCGGCTTTCGGTGGGTGGCAGTTCCGCTGCTTCGCGCGTCTCGGAAAAGTCGCGCACGGCGCGGTAGAGGCCTTCGTTCATTGCGAGCTCCGACCAAAACGCGCTGACTTTGGGTCGGGTTGCGTTGTATGCAGCGCGGAGCGCCTCCGTGGTGGCCACGCTTTCCAGATGATCGACGACCGTCATCGCACGTTCCAATGGCTCGGTGGCTTCCTCCAGCGCGCCCAGGGTATGGGCATAGGTGCGGGGTCCCTCATCATCTACGATGGCGTCGACGGCCGCGCGTGATTTTTCGAGCAGCTCGTCGATGGCGGGTTCCACATGCGCTGCCTCGATTTGGTCGAAGGGAATCTCGAAGCGAAGCTCGGTCAATGGATTGGGCATCGACGTAGCCTAGCAGCGTCCCCCGCGTTTGCGCGGCTTGCCGGCAGGTGGTACGCAACCGGCTCGGGTGGCAGGGCAGCCCCACCGCACCGGCAGCCTCGGAGAATCGTTTATGACGGTACCCACGCGTTACATCTTGCATCAGGGGCCGGTGCTGGGCGCGCTCGCCCGGGCGGCCTTCGTGGCCATGAAAAGCGCTTCGGGAAAGGCCAACAAGGCTCCGACCCAGGTGCCCGGCC
>JASFKY010000272.1:0-5420 GCA_050118395.1 Myxococcales bacterium
GGCATCAGCTCGAGATTGCGCGCGGTGCCCTCGTGCTGCAGACGGCTGCCGGTTCCGCGCTCGCCCAAATGGTGCGAAACCTGGGGCGCGAAGATGGCTTCGAGGTGATCAACGTCGTGCGCAGCCCAGCCGGCGCCGAGAGGTTGCGGCAAGCCGGAAGCAAGAAGGTGATCGCCCTCGAAGAGGAAGACCTGCTCGAGTCGGTTCACCGTATCACGCCACGGGGCGTGGACTACGTGCTCGATTGCGTCGGGGGACCGACGGGCTCCGAGGCGCTGCGGACCTTGGCTCCGGGAGGTCGGATGGTTTGCTACGGGACGCTCAGCCGCGAGCCGATCTCGCTGCCCCCCCGGGACATCATGATGCCCATGACGCGAATCGAAGGCTTCTACCTATCGGCGCATCTCGGCCGTCTTTCGTTGCTCCAGCGCCTCCTGTTGATTCGCAAAACCGCCAGGCTCATTGCAAGCGGTGTGCTCGGCACCGAGGTCGAGGCGACCTATCGGCTCGAGAACCTCCACGAGGCCCTGGCCCATGCACGGCGGCCGGGCCGAAGCGGCAAGATACTGCTCGACATGCGTTGAGTCTTGAAGAAAATCTGGGTGGTCATGAAGCCGTTGATCCTCGTTTGCACCGACTTTTCGCCTTGCTCCGATGCCGCTCTGGAGCGCGCCGCCGAGATCTCGAGACGCGACGAAACCCGCGTCTTCTTGGTTCACGTGTTCGATCCGAAAAAAGTCCCCGGCCCCGCCCACCTCGGGCCGACCATCAGCGATCGCCAGGGTTGGGACGAAGAATCGATGCATCAGCTGCGTCAGCTGCGCCAGCGCTACTTCGGACACCTTGCCGATACCGACGTGCAGTACGATGCGCTACCGAGCGCCAACGCGGCGCTCCAAATCTGCCGCATCGCCAAGGACACCCGCGCAAGCCTCATCGTCGTGGGCTCGCACGGCCGCACCGGCGTGCTCCGGCGCCTCCTGGGGAGCGTCGCCGAAGCCACCGTGCGCCATGCGCCCTGCAGCGTGTACGTGGTGCGAGACCAGCCCGTCGGGGTGATTTGAGCCGATCGAAACCGGCTCGACGGCCTGCTACTCGGAGAGCTTGGCTTTGATCTTCTGCAGCCGGTTTTTGATGTCGGTGCCCAGAGCCTTGAGCTCTTCGCCCACCTCTCCAGCCTTCGCATCGAAGCGTCGTTCGAACTCTGCAAGGCGCGGCTGAAGATCGTCCCAGGCGTCCTTGGCGTCCATACCCGCCAGGTGCAGCTTCACCCGGATCTCGTCGGCCGATCGCCGAAGATCCGAGCGGGTTTCCTCCAGCTCTTGCTTCAAGGTCTTTTGTGCTTCGTCAGCGCTCATGGTTTCCTCCTCGAGGGACTGAGTTCTTACCAGCACTGCATCGAACGTGCCAAAGACAATCCCCGTGACTGCTTGGGATCCGACGCCGGCAGACGCAACTTCTTCGCCTGGAGGGCCAGTACGCGCAGGTTTGTCGCCGGGTGGCGGCGCAAACCACGGCTTTCTACGTGCAAACGCGCCAACCGAAATTGGCCCGCCGAATGCATGTCGTTTCGAGCATGACGGATGACCAGTTCGTACGCGATTTCCAAAGCCTTCGCCGCGAGGACACGCCGGTCGCCGGCGGCAAAGGCGCCAACCTGGGCGAGCTCACGGCGGCCGGTCTGCCGGTGCCACCGGGTTTCGTGATTACGGGCCAGGCGTATCTGCACGCGCTCGACGTCGCCGGATGCCGGCAGCGGCTGCTCGACATCGTCACGCATACGGATCTCGACGACTCGAGCGCCGTCAAGCTCGCCTCGGACGAGATTCGCGCGACCGTGCGTCGAGCGGGTCTGCCCGAGGAGGTGCGCGCTCCCGTGATGCAGTCGTTTCAGAATCTGGGGGCAGGCGTCCGCGTCGCGGTGCGATCCTCGGCTACGGCCGAAGATACGGCGGAGGCCTCGTTTGCCGGGATGAACGAGACCTTCACCAACGTCGTCGAGGAGACGCTCCTCGATCGCGTCCTCGACTGCTGGGCCTCGCTTTGGAGTCCTCGGGTCGTCGCGTACCGATACAGCTTGGGGTTCACCGACGAGCCGACGATTGCGGTCGTGGTGCAGCGCATGGTCGATTCGGAAGCCGCGGGGGTGATGTTCACCGTCGACCCCATTTCCCAGGACCGTACCCGAATGCTCATCGAGGCGGCCTACGGTCTTGGAGAGGTCGTCGTCGGCGGGCAAGTCGAGCCGGATACCTATTTCGTATCGAGACCCGCAGATCCGTCGCACGACGGCCTCGAGCTCCTCAGCGTACGCATCGGCTCCAAAGCCCACAAGATCGTCCGGCAAGCCGATGGCGCCGAGCAGCGACTGGACGTGCCCGACGAGGAGCGAGAAGCGCGCGTGCTCGACGATGCGCAGGTGTTGAAGGTCGGGGCGCTCGGTCTGCAAATCGAACGGCACTACGAGAGCCCGCAAGACGTGGAGTGGGCACTTGCGGGCGGCTCGATTTACATCGTGCAATCCCGGCCGATCACGACTCTGCATGCGGAGCAGGGCACCAAGCTGCTCACCGGGCTCGGCGCAGCGCCAGGGCGCGCGGCCGGCAAGGTGCGGGTCATGCGAGAGCTGCACGCAGACGCCAAGCTCGGCAAAGACGAAATCCTCGTAGCTGAAATGACCAGCCCCGACTGGGTTCCGGTCATGCGGCATGCCGGAGCCCTGGTCACCGACGAAGGTGGAATGACCTGCCATGCGGCGATCGTGAGCCGCGAGCTGGGCATCCCTTGCGTGGTGGGCACCGGCAACGCCACCCGGCTGCTCAAGAGCGCCCAGCTCGTCACGGTGGACGGCTCGCGCGGAGAGATCCTGTCCGGTGACGTGACGGAGGGCGAGCCGAAGCAAGCCGTTGCGGCCGGACCCTCGGCGGCAGCTCGGGCCGAGACCTCCCTCGAGCCCTTGGCCACCCGCCTCTACGTCAATCTCGCCATGGCGGAAGCGGCCGAGGCGGCGGCCGCTTTGCCCGTCGATGGGGTGGGGCTCTTGCGGGGCGAGTTCATGATCACCGATGCGCTCGACGGCGCGCATCCCAAGGCCCTGCTTGCCGAAGGGGGAGCAGAGCCATTCGTTCGCAAGATGACCGAGTCGATCTTGCAGATTGCCAAGCCCTTTTTCCCGCGGCCGGTGATCTACCGAACCTACGATTTCCGCACCAACGAGTTTCGTGGTCTGCGCGGTGGGGCCGAGTACGAACCGCACGAGGAAAACCCGATGATCGGGTATCGGGGGTGCTTTCGATACGTCAAAGACCCGGAGCTGTTCGACCTGGAGCTCGAGATCTTGGCCCGGGTTCGCGAGGCGTCGCCGAACGTGCACCTGATGATTCCGTTCGTGCGCACGAAGTGGGAGCTCGAGGAGTGCCTCGAGCGGATCGACAAGCATCGGCTCGGAGACGACACCGACATGCTTCGCTGGGTCATGGCCGAGGTGCCCTCCATCGTCTACCGCATTCCCGACTACGCGAAGCTCGGCATCCACGGGGTGTCCATTGGCTCCAACGACCTCACGCAGCTGATGCTGGGGGTGGACCGCGATTCCTCGATCTGCGCCGAGCTCTTCGACGAAGCCGACGCGGCGGTGTTGTGGGCCATCGAGCGGATCGTGCGAAGCGCGGAAGAAAACGGGCTCACCTCGTCGCTTTGCGGGCAGGCCCCGTCGAATCGACCCGAATTCGCCGAAAAGCTGGTGCGTTTCGGGATCACGTCGATTTCGGTGAATCCGGACGCAGTGGGTCGGACTCGCCAGGTGATCGCATCGGCGGAAAGGCGGATGTTGATCGACGCCGTACGGCATGGAGAGCACTGAGATGCGTATCGAGAAGCGACCGCGACAAGACCAGGCCGCACCGAATCTCGTCGACTACGAACGAGCACGGGCCTCGTTTTCTTGGGACGAGGCGAGTCGGGAGCTCGATGGGTTGCCCGGGGGGCGGGGCATGAACCTCGCCTACGAGGCGGTGGGGCGACACGTGGCGCACGGCCACGGGGCGCAAACCGCGATGATTTGGTTGGGCAAGAAGGACGAGCGCATCGAGATCACGTACGCCGAGCTCGATGCACAATCGAATCGATTCGCCCATGTCTTGCAAACCCTCGGCGTCGAGCCGGGCGACCGGGTGTACTCGTTGGCGGGCCGGATTCCCGAGCTCTATGTGTGCGCGCTCGGCACCCTCAAGCACCGGGCGGTTTTTTGTCCGCTGTTTTCTGCGTTTGGGCCCGAGCCGATCGCGCAGCGTTTGCAGCTTGGCGAGGCCCGCGTGCTCTTCACGACGGAGCGTCTCTACAAGCGCCGGGTGGCGGACATTCGGGAGCGCATCCCATCGCTCGAGCACGTGATCCTCGTTCCCGACCCGCGAAAGCCCGCGCAGCCCCAAGGCACCGTCAACTACGCGGAGGCGATGGCCGGCGCTTCGGACGAGTACGAAATCGGCGAGACCGACCCGGAAACCCCTGCGCTTCTGCACTTCACCAGTGGTACGACCGGCACGCCCAAGGGCGCTTACCACGTTCACCAGGCGGTGCTGACGCACTACGTGACCGGAAAGCTCGTGCTCGACCTGCACGAAAACGACATCTACTGGTGCACGGCGGATCCGGGCTGGGTGACCGGGACGTCGTACGGGATCAGCGCGCCGCTCACCAATCGGGTGACCATGGTCATCGACGAAGCAGAGTTCGACCCTCAGCGCTGGTACGAGATCTTGGAAAGGGAAAAAGTGCAGGTCTGGTACACCGCGCCCACCGCCATTCGCATGCTGATGAAGACTGGGGAGGAGCTGCCTCGAAGCAAAGACTTGTCGGAGCTTCGGTTCATGGCCAGCGTGGGCGAGCCGCTCAATCCGCAAGCGGTGGTGTGGGGCCAAGAAGTTTTTGGAAAGCCCTTCCACGACAACTGGTGGCAGACGGAGACCGGCGGGATCATGATCGCGAACTACGCCTCGATGGACGTGAAGCCGGGCTCGATGGGGCGGCCGATTCCCGGGCTCACCGCCGGTATCGTCCGCGAAGGAAAAGACGGGCACGTTCACGAAATCGACGACCCCAGCAAAGACGGCGAGCTCGCGTTGCGACCCGGGTGGCCCTCGATGTTCCGTGGTTACTGGAACAACCAAAAGCGATACGACGCGTGCTTTCGCGACGGTTGGTATCTGTCGGGCGACCTCGCGCGTCGCGATGAGGAAGGCTACTACTGGTTCGTCGGGCGCGCCGACGACGTGATCAAAACGGCGGGCCACCTCATCGGTCCGTTCGAGGTGGAAAGTGTGATGATGAAGCACCCGGCCGTCGCCGAGGTCGGCGTCATCGGCAAGCCCGACCCGGTGGCGGGCACCATCATCAAGGCCTTCGTGAGCTTGCATCCTCGG
>JASFKY010000273.1:0-5406 GCA_050118395.1 Myxococcales bacterium
GGCCTTCAAGGTGCGGCCTTACTGGCTCCAGCGGTAGGACTCGAACCTACGACCAAGCGATTAACAGTCGCCCGCTCTACCAACTGAGCTACGCTGGAATGGCTGGCAGGGATAGCTCGCCTTCGCAGCCTGTCAAGGGAGCCCGCGAAGGCGCAGGCCCAGCGTGCATCACTGTACGCTGCCGGGCTGTCCGAGTCGTGCGAAAGTCCCGATCATGGACGGCGAGGCTTTCTTCCGCCGGCTTGGCGAAGACCTTTTCGAAGCTACGAACTGGACCCGAGGCCCGTGGGACCCGGCCTATCAGCACGGCGGCCCGCCGTCCGCGCTGGTGACGGGTCGCCTCGAAGCGATGCTCCGGGACGCCTTTCGCGTGGTCCGAGTTTCGATTGAGATTCCTCGACCCGTGCCCGTGGGGAAGCTGCGTCTAGAACGCGCCGTGCGCCGCGATGGGAGCAGCGTGCGAATCCTCACCGGGCGTCTGCTCAACGAAGAAGGAAAGCTCGTCTTGTCGGCCGAGGTGCTGGCGCTCGCCATTGCGGAGCTCGACTTTGGAGCAGACCCACCCCCGATGGATGAAGATACGCCGGACAACGGCCGCTCCGAGCGTTTTCCTTTCTTCGATGCATTGGACAATTACGCGGCCGCGATGGAGCTACGCTTCACGCGAGGCGCGTTCGGCCACGGCGACGTGATGGCCTGGCTGCGGATGCGCACCTCGCTGCTCGAGGGAGAGGATCCCTCGCCTCTGGAGCGCGTGATGGTCGCCGCGGACAGCGGAAACGGCGTAAGCCAGCGTTTGAGCGTGCGGGACTTCACCTTCGTCAATCCCGACCTGACGGTGACCCTGCACCGGCAGCCGGAAGGTGAGTGGATCGGCCTCGGGGCACGCACCGATCTCGATGGCTGCGGCGTCGGAGTCGCCGACACGCGGCTCTACGACATACGAGGACCCATCGGCCGCGGCGTACAGACGCTGGTGATTCGCAGACGCTCGCTATGACTTCGTTTCCGGCCGGCTCGAGCTCTTGGTTTTCGGCTCGGGGCTGCTCCCCTCGGCGTGCTTGTCATCATCTCCGCGCCCCCTCCAATGCGCCATCGACGTGTCGGCGCCAAAGAGATGAGAGAGCCGGTCATAAAGCGGGGTGGGCAAGAGGTCCCGCAACAGAGGGGTGAGCTTGACCATGAACGGCTCGAGCACGTGGACCTTGTTGCGCTCGACCGCATGCACGATTTTCGTCGCGATTTCGTCGGGCTCCAGAATGTGCGTGGCCTTGGGCGCCGCGGCCCCTTCGAACATGCCGGTGCCGATGTAGCTCGGACACACGATCGTGGTGTGCACGTGTTCGTGACCCATGAGCTTGAGCTCGGCTCGAATCGACTCTCCAAAGCCGATGACCGCCCATTTGCTGGAAGCGTAGCTGGCGCCATACGGAAGGCCGATGAACCCCGATGCGCTGGCAATGTGCACCAGGTGCGCTTCGGGACGCTCGATCAGATCGGGCAAAAATGCGTAGGTCATCGCCACCAGTCCGAGCACGTTCACCTCGTAGGTCTTGAGGTGGTCATCGAGCGGGATTTCGGTGAAAGGACCGCCAAAGACGACCCCCGCATTGTTGACGAGAATGTCGACCGGCCCGGCTTCGGCTGCGACCTGCGCTCGGAGCGATGCGATGCTGGTGGGGTTGGTGACATCTACCCGGAAACACCACACCCTGGCGTGAAGCTCTTCCAGCTTGGACTTCGCTTCGGCGAGCTTTTCATCATCGATGTCCGCGATGACGAGCTCCGCGCCATGCTCGGCGAATTTCTTCGCCATCTCGAAGCCGATCCCTTGGGCCCCTCCCGTGATCAGGACCCGCTTTGCTTGCAAGCTGCTCATGACCAACCGATGTTACCAGCAGCTCAGGGGTTTGGCGCGAGCCGAAGCTCGACACGGGCAGAACGGCCCGGCGTCGCTATCTGCAGCATTTCGGCCTCCGCATCCCAGGTCCACGTGCAACCCTCCGACTCATCGCAACCCTGCAAGATCCATCCATTCGGGTAGTGACGCGCGGCGGGAACGTAAACCTCCGTCGGCACTAAAGCTGATGGGGAAGGGTCGAACACGAGCTCGAACACCCGGGTATCCGGGTCATAGCCGAACGAACGGGGAATTCCGGCCACGCGTTGGGGGTAAGGACGGATGATCGCATTTGCGTTGTCCCGTTCGACGACCTCGCCGTCGTCGTTGCGCTCCCAGATTCCCCAGCCGCCGGGGTCGTAAGACCAATAGGTCCAGTTGAGCATCATGCGGTCGGCCATGTCGAGCAGCTCCTGCATGAAGAGGTCGGCACCGGGCCACGTCGGGTCGAAGCCCCATTCACCGAGCAAAAGCGGGGCCTTTTGCGCTTGGGTTTCGAGCGTTCGGTTGGCTTCCCAGTTTTCGAGCACCACGTCGGTTTCGGGCGTGTATTCCTCGTTGAACTCGAATTGAATCGAGTACAGGTGCGGCGCGTAGACGAGTCGAGGCTCGCCCTCCCGGGGGTCATCGAGCAACTCGATGAACGAGGGCTGTCCGTTGGCGGGAGCAGCCACCCGAGGCTCGTAGAAAATCCACCCATCCGGATCGACGGCGCGAATCGCCTCGATCATCCGCACGTAAAAGTCGGTGAACATCGTCCGGTCGAATTCTGCGGCAGCGCCATCGGGCGGCGTGTTGCGAATATCCGAAGCAGTGTAGGCGGAGCCGGGCGAAGGCTCGTTCAAGATGTCGTAGCCAAGAACCGCCGGGTGATCCTTGAAGCGCTCGACGACCGCTGTCCAAGCTCCGGCGAAGTGGTCCTGGAGATAAGGGTAGTCTCCTTCGTAGTCGAAGAAATTGTCGAAGGCGGCCATCACCGCGGGCGCGAAATAGTTGAGAGACCACACCGGGGCTTGCTCGAAGGGAAGCCCGTCGTCCTCGATGGCCCATTCCGGGGCGCCATCACAGCAAAAACGTTGCGCATAGACGTCTTGGTGCATGTCGAGAATCACGTGAACGCCGTTCGCTGCGAACCAGTCGAGCCGTTCCTCGGTCTTGTCGAAGTAATCAGTGTCGTATTGATCGGGCGAAGGCTCGACGGCGTCCCAGAAGATCAGGTAACGAACGACGTTGAAGCCCCATTGGCCAGCGTAGCGCTCCACATCGGTCTCGGTGAGGTCAGGCAATCGTTCCGGGTCGCCTTTCGACGAGCTCATGATGTTCATGCCGCGAAGGATCAGCACGCGGCCATCATCGTCGCGAATGAAATAGGCGCCGTCTTCGACCGGTTCTTCGGGAGTGGGGGTATTGTTGGCGTTGTCGCAGGCTGACAAGAGAGCGAGCATCGCGGCCCACGAAACGACAACCGCTCTAGCAAAAGCGCAGACTATCGGTCTCGGCATCTGTCAATCCTCGGGAGGCAGAAGCACCGCGTCGATTACGTGAAGCATTCCGTTTTCGGCAGGGATCGACGCGATGATGTTGGCACCGTTGATGGTGACCTTGCCGTCTTTGACGCTTATCGTGGTCTTCTTCCCGTTTGCCATCGCCAGGGTCTGACCGTCTTTGAACCAGTTTGGTTGAATCGCCGACGTCGTCACGTGGTACTGCAGAATGTTCCTAAGCGTCGCCACGTTCTCGGGTTTGAGCAGGTTTTCTACGGTGCCTTCCGGCAACTCCTCGAACGCCGCGTTGGTTGGAGCGAACACAGTCAAGGGCCCTGAAGCCGCCACGGAGGTGACGTAGTCGGCAGCCTTGATGGCAGTCACCAATGTCGTGTGATCCTTCGAGCGGATTGCGATGCTCACGATGTTGTTCTCATCGAGCGGAGGGATGTTTGACACTTCGTTAGCGGGTGCCGGCGCGGCCGCGGGCTCGGCGGGCGCCGCTTCTTCCTTCTTACAGCCGGACGCGGTCAGACCGACACACAGGCCGGCGACTGCGATCATCATCAACAAGTTCCTCATGGCATCCTCCCCTCGACGAATTGGCCCAGACGCGTCGAGAGTATAGACATCCGAGGCGCCTGGAAGAACCAGAAAAGCCGCGCGCAATTTGTGCGCCTGCCCGTGGCTTTTGGCGCAAATTTTTCTTCAATTCCGATTTGCCTCCTGCGGCTGCAACCCTACACTCGGCGCTCGGAGGGGTCATGCGCACACAGTGGATTGAGATTTTCGTGGTCGGAGCATGCTTGGCATCCGCGGGCTGTACGTCGAAAGAAAGCGCTCCCGCGGAGCAAGCGGCAGAGTCCCCCAAGGCCGAGCCATCGACTCCCGAGCTTGCGAAAACCGAGGTTGCGGAAGCCGATCCGGCCGCGGAAGCTAAAGAGATATTTCAAGATCGCTGCACCGTCTGCCACGGACAAACGGGCAAAGGCGACGGACCGGGCTCGGCGGCGCTCGACCCGAAGCCACGGAACTTCACCTCCGTCGAATGGCAGGAGTCGGTGACCGACGACCACATTCACAAGATCATCGTCTATGGTGGCATTGCCGTTGGTAAGTCGGCAGCGATGCCGGCCAACCCTGATCTCGATAGCAAGCCGCAGGTGGTCGACGAGCTCGTGAAGATCGTCCGAAGCCTCGAAGGCAAGTAGCAGCCGCTCCGCGGCGATCAATTTTCCGTCTGCCTGCGAATGGCCCGGCGCTCCCTTGCCAAGCACGGGCTCGCTGGTCTATGTATCGCTCACCGGGATGCGCGCTTCGGCCGAAGTGCGAGATGTTTATTTAAGAACGCTAGGAGAGGCCATGGGTTTCAACGCGAAAGGTGCGTTCCGCGCATCGAATCTAGCCACCATTCTGGCTACGGCCACGTGTATCGGATGTGGTCCGCAGCAGGCACAGCAGGTTGCGCAAGCGCCGGCGAGCTCCACGGCGACGCTCATGAAGGAGCGGGGCCTCAGTGAGGCAGACGTCAGCGCGGCGCTTCAGACCTACACACCCACGGGGCAGAAGGACGACTACATCACCTTCGCGTCGGGCGGACATGGGGGCCAAATAATCGTCATCGGCGTGCCCTCGATGCGAATACTCAAGTATGTGGCGGTCTTCACGCCAGAACCCTGGCAAGGCTACGGTTATGGAGATCAATCGGGCCAGATCCTCGATGAAGGAAAACGTTACGACAAAAAGATGACTTGGGGGGACACGCATCACCCCGCGCTCTCCGAAAGCAAGGGTGAGTACGACGGCAAATACCTGTTCATCAATGACAAAGCCAACGCTCGCATCGCCGTGGTCGATCTGCATGATTTCGTGACCAAGCAGATCGTGACGTCGACCCTGATTCAAAGTGACCACGGAGCAACGTTCGTCACGCCGAACACCGAGTACGTGGTCGAGTCGAGTCAATACCCAGCGCCCCTTGGCGGCGGTTACGCTCCCATCGAGGACTTCCAAGACAAGTAT
>JASFKY010000274.1:0-5370 GCA_050118395.1 Myxococcales bacterium
TTGGTGTGCGTGCCCACCTCACGCTGGCTCACGATTGCTTTTTTGATCGGATGCAAGACCTCGACCGGGTCTTCCACGGTGATGATGTGCACGGCCCGCTCGCTGTTGAACAAATCGACCAGGGCCGCGAGCGTGGTGGTCTTACCAGCCCCGTTGGGTCCGGAGATCACGACCAACCCCTGGTGGTAGTTGAGCATCTGACGAAGCTCTTGCGGCAGCCCGAGCGATTCCAAAGAGGGTGGCTCCTCCATGATGAGTCGGAAACATGCCTTGATCCCGGTTCGCTGCTTGTTGACGTTGACCCGAACCCGGCCCGCGCCTTCCACGTGACACGCGAAGTCGGCATAACCGAGCTCTTGCAACTGACTTTGATTTCGTCCGCTGACCAGCGGTGTGATGAGCTCGTGTGCGCGGGCATCGGCAATGGCGGCACCGACCGGCAACATGCGCGTGCCGCAACGAAAACGCGCGGGCTCGCCGGACATGATGTGGACATCGCTGGCCGAGCGTGTGCGAGCCTGCTCCAGCAACGAGCGCAGCTCGCGGCTCACTTGCACCGCTTGATCGGCTCGAGCGAAGTCGTCCATGGGCGATGCCTCGGGCAGAGGTCGATAGGATACCTGGGCGGGCACCGCCGGCGACGAGACCACGGCACGATCGTCGATGCTTCGAGGCGAGCGTGGAGCTGCATCGTCGGGCTCTTCGGCCACGACCGATTGCACCGGCGCTGTGGTGCCAATAGGCGCTTCGGGCGGCACCGTGCTGCGATCGGGGCGACGAACGCGAAGCATGAGCATCTCGCCCGACCGAGCCATCGTGACGAGGTAATCAATTCCGCCGATGGCGGTGGGCGTGGGTCGCGACGCCCCATCGTCGGCAGGCAGGAGCCGCTGCAAAGGCGTGCCGTCGATGAGCTTCAGGATATGCCTCGCGCTGAGCGGCTCTCTGGTGAGCGGCCTGTGCGTCCCGCTTTTCTTGGCCGTCGCGGCGGCCCCGCTTTGAAATACAATTTCGGTCACATCGTTCCGGTCCAGGTATTGAAGGAACCTCTGAAGCTCGCGCATGGTTTTGATAATATCGCTTTTTTTCGTTGTGAACAAAATCACACCCAAGCGCTTCCCTGGCCTGAGTCTCGGCGTGCCCAATTCGCCTGGAAATCGAGCAAATCCGTTTGGTTGACACGCCTTGGGGCCGGTTGCTAGCGTTTAGCTATCGCCTTTCTATCTCAGCCCTTGTCCGTAAGCAGCGGAAAAGTGTAATATAAGTATCATCATGTCCGAGGAAAAAGAGTCTTCCGTTCTCTTCAACCTTCGAGAGCTCATGAGCATCGAAGAGGACCGGATACGCGAAGAAGAAGAGGAACGACTTCGCCGTGAAGCCGCGGAGCGGGAGCGCTTCGCAGCCGAGGCGCGGCGACGAGAGGAAGAGGAGGCCGCGCGACGCCGCGCCGAGGAAGAAGCAAGGCTCTCCGAAGAGCGACGCGCCCGCGAGGAGCAAGAGCAATTGGTTCGCGAGCGAGAAGAAGCCGAGCTGCGCTTGCGCCTCGAGCAAGAGGCTCTTGAAAAGGCCGAGGCGCACCGCCGCATGCTGGATCACGAACGCGAAATCGCAGCCATCGCGGCGCAGCAACGCAAAGGCATTCATCCAGGTGTGTTAGTGGCCGTGGCGGTCTTGATCCTCGGCGCCGGCGCGGGCTGGTACGTCGGGATTTACAAGCCAGCCGTCGAAAGTCGGGAAGCGGCCGCGTTGGCCGCAAAGATGGAAGCGGAGCGAGCCGCTCGAGAAGCCGAAGAAGCCCGCAAGGCCGCCGAGCTGGAGGCGCAGAAGCGGGCCGAAGCCGAAGCCGAAAAGGCGCGTCTTGCAGAGCAAGCCAGACGCGAGGCGCAAGCCGCTGCGGCCGCTCGAAGGGCTGCTGCAACGCCGCCGCGCCGGCCTACGCGTCGAAGCCGTGGTGGGTCGAAACCGCGCAGAGCCAACACCGACGATCCATTGGCGGGGCTGGACAGCCTGTAGCCGGCACCGTAGCGTTGCCGCGGTGACGAATGGATGACCGCGACCCCGGATCGCGCCTGGCTCTGGCGCTTGATGTGCCGGACCTGGACGCAGCCAAACGGCTGATCGACGCGACGCGCCCGCACGTGGACGTGTTCAAGGTGGGCCTCGAGCTCTACACCGCCGTAGGCCCAGCGGCGGTGCAAGCTGTCACCGCAGGCGGTGCGAAATGCTTCCTCGACCTGAAGTTGCACGACATCCCGGAAACCATGGGCCGCGCGGTGGCAGCTGCATCCTCGATGGGCGTGGCCTTCCTGACCGTGCATGCAGCGGCTGGCGCCGAATCCCTCCACGCCGCACAAAACGAAGCAGACGCCACGCGCCTCCTCGCGGTGACCGTGCTGACGAGCCTCGACGATTCGGCGCTCGAGGCCATCGGTCTCGTGGGCGGCGCTTCGAAGTCCGTCGACCGATTGGCAACGCTGGCCTGGTCATCGGGCCTTCGCGGATTCGTTTCGTCAGCCCAGGAGTGCAGCAGCCTCCGTGATCGCTTCGGCGCCGAAGCGTTCCTGGTAACGCCCGGCATCCGGCCGCAGGGCTCTGCCACGGACGACCAGAAAAGAGTCGTGACGCCGGAAAAAGCAATCGCAATGGGCGCCGACCTCTTGGTCGTAGGTCGGCCCATTCGCAATGCCCCCGACCCGGCCGCGGCTGCTGCTGCGATCGCGGATCAAGTTCGGCAGGCGCTCCACCGATGACGCGGATCATTGCCGGCCGCCGTCCGGTGCTGGAAGCACTACGGGCTCGAACGAAGGTCCGCCGACTCTACGTGGATCCACAGCACACGCCGAGTGACGTCCAGCAGGCCGCCGAAGCGGAAGGGATCTCCTTGACCCATCGCAGTCGTGCCGAGCTCGACCGGCTCGCCGAGGGAGTCCGCCATCAAGGCGTCGTCGCGTTGGCCGAGGACATCGAGCTGTGCGACCTCGATGAGATCGTCGCGCGCGCGCATGGAGCGCCGTTGCTCGTTGCGCTCGATCAGCTCACGGATCCGCAAAACCTGGGCGCCATCATACGAAGCGCGGTGGCATTGGGGCTCGACGGAATCATCATTCCCAAGCATCGCGCTGCGGGAATCACCGCGGCGGTGGTCCGTGCGTCCGCTGGAGCCACCGAGCACGCTTCGATCGCCCGGGTCACCAATCTTCAGCGCACGCTTTTCGATCTGGCGCAGACGGGGATCGAGATCATCGGCCTCGATGCCCACGCTGACGCCGACCTTCGCGATCTGGAGCCGAACCCCAAAGGGCGGGTGCTGGTGGTCGGGTCGGAAGGAAGAGGCTTGCGCCGAATGGTTCGACAAAGGTGCGATATCGTGGTTCAAATCCCCCAGAAAGGTCCGATGGATTCGTTGAACGCATCGGTGGCCGCAGCAATCGCCATGTACGAGCTCGTGGTGAAGCGGCAAGGGGCACCGCATGAGCGGTGACAACCTGGCACGGGAGCGAGAGCGGGAGGAGGCGCGCCGCGTTCTGATTCTGACCGGCGGCGAGGATGTCCCAGGGCTCAATGCCGTCGTTCGCGCCTTCGTCAAGGCCGCCGCGATGTTCGATCTAGAGGTCTACGCATCGGAAGATGGCTTCGCGGGATTGGTCGACGATCCAGCCCGAACGGTTCGACTCACGCCGCAGAGCGTGCGGGGAATTCTTCACCTGGGCGGCACCATTTTGGGCTGCTCGGACCGGGTGAATCCATTTGCCTACCGAGTCGTCGACGCCGACGGAACCGAACGCGAGGTCGACGTCTCGGAAAGAGTCTTGGCCAATCTGGAGGCGCTCGGGATCGAGACGCTCGTGCTGGTGGGCGGACATGGCACGCTGGAGATCGGGATGGGCCTCGCAAAGCTCGGCGTTTCCATCATCGGCATTCCCAGATCCGTGGACAACGACCTGGCAGGAACCGATGTCACCTTCGGCTTGGACACCGCCGTTGCGGGGGCGATGTGGGCCATCGATGCTCTGCACACCAGTGCCGATGCGCACGACCAGGTTTCGATCCTCGAGGTGGCCGGGTCCCATTCGGGCTGGATCGCCCTGATGGCGGGCATTGCCGGCGGTGCAGACGTCGTGCTCATTCCCGAGGTCCCCTACGACATCGATCGAGTCGTGGAGAAGATCCAAACCCGAGCGGCGCAACGCCACAAATTCAGCATCGTGGTGGTTGCGGAAGGTAGCAAGCCGCTTGGCGGTACCGTGTCCAACATCAGCGATGCGCACGAAAGCAACGTCCATCGGCACGAGAGCGCGGCGTTTCAGCTTGCTCGTTTGCTGGAAGGACGCCTCGAACAGGACGTTCGGGTAACCCTGATGGCCAACCTTCAGCGCGGAGGCTCTCCGAGCCCACGGGACCGGCTTCTCGGGACTCGCTTTGGCGTGCATGCCGCCGAGCTCTGCTATCACGAAAACACGGGAGTAGTCGTCGCGATGCGAGGTCAAGAGGTCGTTTCGTTGCCATTGGAGGCTGCCGTTGCAGGCGTGAAGCGGGTTCCTCCGGATGGGGAGCTCATCACAGTGGCGCGTCTCATCGGAATCGAGCTAGGACAAGAGTGAGATGCCTCGAACCGCCGCTGCATTGATCATCGGGAACGAGATTCTATCGGGCAAGATTGCCGATACGAACACCAACTTCCTCGCTCGCGGGCTCTTCGAGCTCGGCATTCACCTCCGGCGGGTGGTGGTCTGCCCGGATGAAGTCCCCACGATCAGCAAGGAGTTGAGCGAGCTGCGAAGCAGCCACGATCTGGTTTTTACGAGCGGCGGAGTCGGGCCGACGCACGACGACGTCACCATCGAAGGCGTCGCCGCTTCGTTCGGGCTTCCGGTCGTCCGGTCCGAGGCGGTGGAAAAGATGATTCGCCGCTACTACGGCGACCGCGCCACGGACGCTCATTTTCGCATGGCCAACATGCCTCGGGGCGCCGAAATGATTCGAAGCTCGGAGGCCCCGTGGCCCACCGTCGTGATCGAAAACGTCTACGTCCTTCCCGGGGTGCCGGAAATCTTCGAGCTCAAATTCACCGACCTGCGCAAACGGTTGGATGATGGGCAGGGTTTTCACTCGCAGGCCGTCTACACCTCGATCGGGGAAGGTGAAATCGCCAGCTTGCTGGAACGAATCGCCGAGCTCTTTCCCGGCGTCATGGTGGGTAGCTACGTCAAATGGCACGCCGAGGACTACCGCACCAAGATCACATTCGACGGCAACGATCCCGAGACGGTGACCCAAGCTGCCGACATGCTGGTCGCCGAGCTCGGCCCGGAGCTTTTCGTTCGGCGCGAGTAATCGTCACCAGCTCAGCCGCTGCTTGCCTGGCTCGGT
>JASFKY010000275.1:0-5320 GCA_050118395.1 Myxococcales bacterium
GCGATCTCGTGACGCGGCCGGCTGGGTCGGTATCCCACAAGCCGCTCGTGGCGATCGTGGGGCGCCCCAACGTCGGCAAGAGCACCCTTTTCAATCGTCTGGTCGGCCAACACATCGCCATCGTGGAGGACGTGCCGGGCGTCACGCGCGACCGGCATTACGCGGATGCGCTGGCGCTGGGCCGCGAGCTCGTGTTGATCGACACCGGAGGGTTCGACCCGGAAAGCGACGATCCGATGAAAGCAGGGATCGCCGCGCAGGTGCGGCTGGCGCTCGAGGAGTGCGATGTCGTCATCTGCGTCGTCGACGCGACGGTCGACCCTTTGCCTGCCGACCGCGAGGCGGTCGCGCTGCTCAGAGATGCCGGCAAACCGGTCATCTTCGTCGCCAACAAAGCCGATTCGGAAAAGAGGGCGCAGGCCACGGTGACGTATTACGAGCTGGGAATCGATTCCATCCTGCCGATCTCTGCACTGCACGGCAGAGGCGTAGGAGAGCTGGAGGAAATGATCGCCCGCAGGCTCCCCAAGGCGGTGCAGGAGGACGAGACGTACCTGGACGTGCCGAAGGTGGCGATCATCGGCAGGCCCAATGCGGGCAAGTCTTCCCTCGTCAACCAACTGTGTGGCGAGCAACGGCAGCTCGTCGATCATAGGCCGGGGACCACCATCGACAGCATCGACACGCTGATCGAACGAGACGGAACGAGGCTGATTCTGATCGACACCGCAGGAATTCGCCGCAAGCGAAGCGTGAAGAAAAAGGGCATCGAGGGACTCAGCGTGATCCAGGCGATCCGCTCCATCGAGCGAGCCGACGTGGTCGTTTTGATGGTCGATGCAAAGGCGGGGGTGGGCGAGCAAGACGCCAAGATTGCCGGTCTAGCGTACGATCGCGGCCGGGCCTTGCTGATCGCGCTCAACAAAGTCGATCTCTTGTCCCGGGATGAGCAAAAAAAGGCCATGGACCGAACCCGAGAGATCTTGGCGTTCGTTCCATGGGCACCCATGGTGACGGTGAGCGCTCTGAAGGGACGAGGGGTGACGGCTCTACTCGGCCGCATTCAGGATGCCGTCGAAGAACACCGAAAGCGCGTCAGCACGGCAGAGCTCAATCGATTCTTCGAAGAGGTGCTCGAAAAGCACCCGCCCCCCACCATGCATCATCGGCCGGTCAGGCTCTACTACGTCACCCAGGTCACCGTTGCGCCCCCGACCTTCGTCGTCATGACCAATGAGCCCAAGGGCGTACACTTCAGCTACCAACGGTACGTGATGAATCAAATCCGAAAGCGGTTCGGTTTCAAAGGAACGCCGATCCGCGTTCTATACCGCGGGAAGAAACGAAACACGTAGCTAGCGTTCCGGCGTCTGTCTACGAAGCGGCTTGCGCGCATCGGGGTTTCCGAGCTGGCCGCAGGCCGCCATCACGCTTCGGCCTTTGGTTTGCCGTTGGCGCACCGGTAAACCCGCTTGCCGAAGCCATCCGACGAAGCGTTCGATCTCGGATTCCTCCGGGGCACGTGCGATGGGAAGGGTGCCGGGATTGTACGGGATGAGATTCACCAAAACCCGTCCCAGCGGAGCGCAGAATTCAGCGACCGCTCGCGCATCGGCTTCGGTATCGTTGACGCCGGGTATCAAGCAATAGTTGACCCCGAGAGCGAAATTTCGGCGGGGACGGTAAGTCATCAGCGTCTTTTGCAGCTCCTCCAGGTTGGTGCGCCGGTTGATCGGCATCAGCTCGCTGCGGAGCGTATCGGAGGCGGCATTGAGGCTGATGGACAAGTTGAGTCGCTTGAAGCCCTCGCGATCGAGCTGCCGGATTCCCTCCGCGTGACCGACCGTGCAAATGGTGAGTCGCTCCTGAGCGATGGCCAGCCCCGCCTCGTCATTCAAGATGCGTAGCGCCTGGATGACGTGACGCGAGTTGTCGAGCGCCTCTCCCATTCCCATGAAGACGATGTTCCGAATGGACCAGCCTAGGCGGTGCCTGGCAACCAGCAGCTGCGCGAGGATTTCGTCGGCGGTGAGATGGCGCAACAGCCCCATGCGGCCGGTCTCGCAAAAGGCGCACTTCATCTTGCATCCGACTTGACTCGAAACGCACAACGTGAACCGGTCGCGCCCCATCGGAATGCGAACCGCCTCGACCTCGAGGCCATCCCGCAGACGCAGAACCACCTTGGAGGTGGTGCCGAAATCACCCTCGTCCGACCGCAGCGCGACGACCTCGGGCAACTCGAAGGAAAATTCGGTCCGCCACGCGGCCGACGCGACGGATCCCAATGCAAAGTCTTCGGGGTCGAATCGGCCTTGGAGCATCACTTGACGATAGATCTCCCGCGAAACGCCGTGGCCGCGCGGCAGAACGCGCTTGGCGCGCAACACGAGCTCGCTGCTAGTCAGGCTGTGAATGGCCACCTTGGTCATTCGTAGTCGTCAATCCTGCACCAGCAGGAAATGAGCTGTGGCCACTGCAACCGGCTCATCGGGATCGTCCTGCCAGGCAAAGACGCGAACGTTGGCCACGCGGCGACCGCGTCGCGTGAATTCTGCACGTGCGAGCACATCTTGGGCGCGCGCACCCCGGAGGTACTCCACCGTGATGTTGATCGTCTTTGGGATGGTCGTCGTCTCGCCGTGCCAAAGCAACTTGAAGATCGCCGCGGATTCCATCAATGCGCCGAGCGTGCCCCCGTGGAGCGCTGGTACCGAAGCATTTCCAACCAGGTGATCGGAGTAGCGCATCTTGGATATGACGTCGCCATCGACGAGGTCGGCCGTGATGCCCATGAACCGCGCGTAAGGAATCGCCTCGTTCAAAGCGGTGAAGTCGCCGGTATCCTGCACGGCGGCAACGGCGTCACGAAGCCTCATTCGACATCTCCTTCTTCTGGCCGACGCTCGTCTCGAAACACGACGAACGTACCGGAAGCGGTTGCGATGGGGTTGGCTTTGTCTCCGTGATGGGCAGAAGCTCGAACGAACGCGACGTGCCGGGTCACTTTGTAGCAGTGCGCATCGCAGATGACTTCTTGGTGCGGAATCGCGGGTCGAACGTAATCGATTCGCAGGTCGAGCGTCGCGATTCGGCGAGGCGCCACGAGGGACAGAATCACCGCGCCCCCGCAGGTGGCGTCGATCAGGCTGGTAATGCACCCTCCGTGGAGCACTCCCGTTTCTGGATTGCCCACCAGATCTTTTCGATAGGGAAGTGCGAGGGACAAGTGCTCGGGCCTATAGTCCGCGATTTTCAGATTCAATGCTCGGTTGTGAGGGACCGCGCCGACGTATCGTCCCTCGAGACGTCGTTTGATCTCGTCTCTCTGCGGAAGAAAAGAGTCGGGCATGCGCGAACTTCTAGCAGTGAAGGCCCGGTCCGCTCAAGTCGGGCCGCTGGGCCACGGTCGGGACCTCAGATACGGGGCGGCGGTGGCGGCGTGGCTTGCTCTTCGAGCCAGCGCTCCGAAGACACGAATTCCACACCCGCTGCGCCCGACCCCGCGAGAAGATCGGGATGATCGGTGAGAACTCGTTTGACCCCTGCCGCTCGAGCGAGAGCCACGAGCGCACGGTCCCAGTCCTCGATGAAAAACTCGCCATCGTCGACGACGTCGACGAGCTCCCGAATCGTGCTCATCTGTTGTGCGACGGCCTCTTCCTTGAACTCCGGCAGCGCGTGCAGCATCGATTCGATCCTCTCCAGCACCCATGTCGATGCTTTGGCTTTCACCGGTCCCCCCAACGCCCTTCTCACCACGCGCTCGGGCGCCGTTCCGAGGGCAATCGATGCGTTGACGTAGACATCCGGCGCCAGGACGACGTCCATGGTTCGAGCCTATCACGCGGCGACCTTCTTGACATCGTTTCGACGGAGGTTACTGGTCCAATATGAAGGCGGTTTGGATTCCGAAATATGGAAGGCCCGATCTCCTAGAGGTACGGGAGGGCGAAGATCCACAGCCAGAGGCCGGACAAGTCCGAATCCGGGTGCGCGCTTCGGGCATCAACTTCGCGGACATCATGGCGCGCCAAGGGCTCTATCAGGACGCGCCTCCGCCGCCCATGGTCGTCGGTTACGAGGTCGCTGGCACCATCGACGCTGTCGGTGAGGGGGTCGAAGCGAGCCAGGTCGGACGCCGCGTTCTAGCAATGACGCGGTTTGGCGGCTACGCGGATGTGGTCTGCGTCGGTGCGTACCAAGCGTACGAGATGCCAGAACAAATGTCGTTCGAAGAGGGAGCGGCGCTGCCCGTCACCTATCTGACGGCATATCACATGCTATTCAACGTGTTTCGAGTACGGCCTGGTGATCACGTGTTGATCCACCAGGCCGCCGGAGGTGTGGGAACGGCTGCAAGTCAGATGTGCCGCTCCGTCGGTGGCGTGACGACTTACGGCACGGCCTCCGCGGGCAAGCACGACTACGTGAGGTCCAACGGTTGCGACCATGCAATCGATTACCACTCGGTTGACTACGTGGAGGAAGTACGGAAGCTGACCGGCGGACGCGGTGTGGACGTGGTGCTCGATGCGCTGGGTGGCAAGGACTGGAAGAAGGGGTATTCGTTGCTACGCCCGGGCGGGATGCTCATTCCTTTCGGTTGGGCAAACATGGCCCAGAAAGGAAAGCGCAGGCTGACGCGCGTACTCGGGCAGTTTGCGCACATGCCATGGTGGACGCCGGTGAAGTTGATGCACGAAAACAAGGGCATTTCGGGCGTGAACATGGGCCACTTGTGGGAAGAGCGGGAGATGATGACCGACGCCGTCCATGCCTTGCTCGAGCTCTACCGCAACGGTGCGATCGAGCCACACGTCGATCGATGCTTTCCGTTCGAAAAGGCCGGCGAAGCCCACGCTTACATCGAAGCGGGTCGAAACGTCGGCAAGGTGCTGCTAACCCCCTGATTCATGCCCGTTCGTATTTGTTTCGTCTGCCTGGGAAACATCTGCCGGTCGCCGACCGCCGAAGCCACCATGCGGGGGTTGGTCGAAAGGGCGCAGCTCACGGAGCAGATCGAGATCGACAGCGCGGGAACCGGCGATTGGCACGTCGGGCATCCACCGGATCGCCGCGCCCAAGCCGCAGCCAGCCGGCGCGGTCTCGACGTGCGCGGACGGGCTCGCACCATCGGCGTCGAGGACTTCGATCGATTCGACTATCTGATCGCGATGGATCGGTCGAACCTCGAAGATTTGCGTCGCCTCGCCCCCCACGAGCCAGGTCGCCGAAAGGTCGCCCTGTTGCGAAACTTCGATCCGGGCTCACCTGAAGACGCGGAGGTTCCAGACCCGTACTACGGCGACGGTGACGG
>JASFKY010000276.1:0-5319 GCA_050118395.1 Myxococcales bacterium
TTGGGCGACGCGGAGAGAATTGACCGCTATACGAGCCAATTGATCTTCAACCCATGCAAGGGACACCCTCAGGCCGCCCGCAACATCCACAACCCGGAGTTCCTGGAGACGCTGCGGGAGCTGGCCGCCTTGGATGGTGCATTCGTCGTCGACAAGCGTGGCGTCGTGGTGACTGCCGGTGCCTACCTGGACGCGCCCGTGGGTAAGAACGTACGGGTTCGTCGAGGGCTCGGATCACGGCACGTTGCTGCGGCGGCCATGACGGCCAAGACCGACTCTCTGGCTCTGGTGATCTCCGAGTCCACTGGAAACATCACCGTCTTCGCCCAGGGTGCGGCCTTGCTCGAGCTCGAGAAGCCGCCAGCACGTTGATGCACACAGATCGAGCCGCATGCCATCGTCGAGAGGACGCCCGGACGCAACTGGCGACGAGGAGCGCCTCGATTTCCCAGTCAGCACGGCCCACGTGCGCTTGGCGGGAAAGCTGATAACACCGTTCCCCATGGCCAATCCCACCGCAACGTTCGAGACCTCGCTTGGAAACATCGAGGTCGAGCTGTTTACCGACAAGATGCCGATTACGGCAGGCAACTTCATCGAGCTCGCCAAGAGTGGGTTCTACGACGGGCTCCATTTCCATCGCGTGATCGAAGGGTTCATGGTCCAGTTTGGATGCCCGCACAGCCGCGATCCGAACAGTCCGCGCGCCGGGACTGGCAACAGCCCCAAGGGCACCATCCAAGACGAGCACCCTGAGGACGCCAAGATCTCCAACGAGCCGGGGACGCTTTCGATGGCCAACACGGGTCGGCCGAATAGCGGTAGCTCCCAGTTCTTCATCAACACGACTCACAACGCGTACCTCGACTGGTTCAGTCCGGGTCCGTCCAAGCATCCGGTGTTTGGCAAAGTCATCGAGGGCATGGACGTGCTGCAGAAGATCGAGACCACCCGGACGGGCCCGGGAGACCGCCCCGTCACCCCGGTCAAGATGATCAAGGTCACCGTCCACGACTGAACAGCCCGCGCCTCGACCAGTGGCGTGGGGATTGATAGCCTACGTGGCATGAGCGCGCGTCGTTTCATGATGGTGGCCCTCCTGCTCGCCGCGGCACAGGCGTGCGTCGATCAGTCGGCGCCCTATCCCCCCGGAGGGACCGGCGGTCGCGACGGAACCGGCGGCTCTCACGGAGGTGGCACGGGAGGCACCGGCGGCGGCGCCGGGAGTGGCGGGACCGGGGGCTCAGGTGGGACTGCAGGCTCGGGCGGCGCTGCGGGCTCGGGTGGCACGGGAGGTACCGGCGGAATCGGGGGTGAGGCGGGAACCGGTGGGGCCGGTGGGAGCACCAGCCTCGAAGCGTGCAACAACCCAGACGATATTGCGGCGCTGACGACGCTGGCCACCAACGCGCGTCAAGTCTCCGCGCAGTGTGCGGTGACTGAGTGCCAGCTCGCGTTCGCCGAGGGGCAAGAAGCCCTCATCACGTGTGTGAACGAGTGCGTTCAGCGGGAAATCCCCGGCTTGTCTCAGGCATGCACCGCCTGTTATGGCGCGCTCGAGTGGTGTAACGGCTCGATCTCGCAACTCTGTTGGACGGAGTGCGCCAACACGCCCTGCCAACCCGCATGTCTCGAATGTGGGGAGCCGGGTTGCAGCGGCTGTGCGCTCCAATGCCGCATCGAGCTCGACCTGTGCACCGGCCGCATGTCGACCGACTGCGACACCTGATCCGTCAGTCGTTGGGCGCGCCCATGTCGATCCACTGCTCGACGACGTCGATGACGGCATTGGGAATGGTCTGTTGACCCCCGCCGAGCGGCATCTCTCCTCCGCAAGTCTGGACGGCGCGCATCTTTTGGATCATGAGCGAGCCGGCGGCATCGTTCGGAATCACTTCGATCCCCTGCCCTTCGCACTCTCCTGCGGCTGATGCCGGCACGTTGAACACCGCAGCGTGCGACTGGGAAGGCCAGTCGGTGGTGTCGCTCGGATCGGAACCGGTGAGATCGAGGGCTGCAAGCGCCTGCGGGCTGGCGCCGCCGGGAATCGTGCCGGTTTCAAATGGGTTTTCCGGGTTCGGATCATCGGCGTTCGCGTTGGAATTTGCAGGACCGTGGCAAACCACGCACTGGGGGAAGATCAGGCTCCAGTAAATCGAGCTCCAAGTCGGATCGGGCAGATCGGCCCGCGGGCCCGAGTAGTAGCAGACTTCGTTCTCGACCGATGGGCATGGTGTCAGCTGGTCGGCGGGCATCGGCGCCGTTTCGGTTCGCGCCACGACGGGTGCCGCGCATGCCAGCCAGTTGCGCACGATATCGTGGCCTTCGGATGTATCGAGCCCAGGGAGGGCCGTCTGATCGGAACGAAACCAAGTGGAATCGTCCTGAACGCGTGCCCCCGCGGCGCCGGGGGGCATCGTGCCTTCCCGGATCGTCTTGATCATGTCACCCGACTTGGAGACGACGTTGCTCTGGTTGTCCTGGAGACGCTGGAGGTTGTCGCAGTACTCGGATTGGACGGTTCCGTCCCCACAGGCTTGCAGGTTGGTGCAGGCCGCGCTTGCGTCCGTGCAGGCCAGATCCACGTCGAAGTCGAGACCCTTGGGCACACCGATTCGATCCGCGCCGGTCGCATTGGGTGAATGGCAAAATTGCCCGTTGCCACAGCTCGACTGCACCAACGCCTGGCCTTCAAACATCGGCCGGCCATCGATCGAATTGTACACCAAATCGAAGGCCGCAGGCCCTTCGAGCGGCCGACCATCTTCGGTCGTGCCGTCGAGGTTGCATTGCCCGAGGTCACGCTCGCCGCAGCCTGCGGCAAACCAAGCCAACGGGAGGATCGAAGCAGCGGCGAGACGTCTGGTGAGCATGGCGTGTCGGAAGTTGCGTCGGTGGTCGCATTCGGTCAAGGAAGCGGCTCCCTGCAGTCTGGGCCCTTGCACGTGGGGCCCTGCATCAGCCGACGGTTTCGGCAAACATGGGGTCGTTGGCGAACCGCGCCACGTGCTCCTCTTGGTCGCCGAAAAGCGCATTCAGCGCGTACATTCTCTTGAAGTAGAGCCCTATGTCGTGCTCGTCGGTGACGCCGATGCCGCCGTGCAGTTGAAGGGACTGCTGGGCGACCCAGATTCCTCCAGTCGCTAGCTGATATTTCGCCGCGGAGATGTCTCGGCGGCGCACACCGGGGTCGTCCTCGTCGGCTCGCACCATGGACGCCATCGAAATCGAACGAAGGAGCTCGGTTTCCGCGTACATGTCGACCGCTCGATGTTGCAACGCTTGAAACGAGCCGATCTTGACCCCGAACTGCTCGCGGGTGCCCAGATAGTCGATGGTCATCCGAAGCATGGTGGAGGTGAGGCCCACCGCCTCGGCCACGGCTCCGGCCGCCGCGTAGTCCATGGAACGATCGAGAACCGCCGTTGCCGAGCCTTCCTCTCCCAGCCTGGCGTCGGAGGGCGCCTCGACGTTTTCGAGGTTCACGAAAGCCGCTTTGTGGCCATCGATGGTGTTGGCCGGCGTGATTTGGACTCCCGATGCCTCTCGGGGCACCACGAAAAGCGAAAGCCCTCCGGGCGCCTGAGCCGACACCAACAAATGGTCGGCGTGGTGCCCGTTGAGCACCCAGACTTTCTCGCCGGAGATGCGATACCCGCCATCGACCGGTTCCGCTCGCGTTTCGACCGCGGTGACGTCGTAACGGCTTTGGGGTTCCGAGTAGGCGAGCGCGAGCGTCGTCTCGCCCTCGATCATCGGCGTCAAATATGCTTCGTGCTGGGCTTCGTTGCCCGCGCGCAACAACGTCAGGCCACCGAGGACGACCGAGGCGAGATACGGCTCAGGGGTCAACGTCGCAGCCAGGTTTTCGAGCACGAGCGCGCATTCGACGAAGCTTCCGCCGATGCCTCCCACCGACTCCGGAAATGCCACGCCGAGCCAGCCAAGCTCGCCCATCCTGCGCCAGACCGACGGATCATACCCCACGTCGTCGTCGCGAAGCTTGCGGAACCGGCTCACCGGCGATTCGTTCTTGGCAAAGTCGGACACCGTCTTCGCCAGCATTCGTTGATCTTGATTTAGCTCGAAATCCATGGGTGCGTTCTCTGGGATTTGCGCGTCAGTTGCTCGGAAGCTGCAGGATCATCTTGGCGATGACGTTGCGTTGAATCTCGTTGGAGCCGCCGTAAATGGTCGCGGCGCGCTCGTAGCAAAAGTAGGGGCCGATCGATTCTTCGACGGGCGGGCAGACGCCTTCGTTGTACCAGGTGAGGGAGTCTTCCCCCATTACCTCCATCGCGAGCTCGGTCATCTCTTGCACCAGCTTGGTGCCCACGAGCTTGAGGATCGACGACTCGGGCCCGGGCATCTTTCCCTTCTGCTGATCTGCCAAGGCGCGATAGCTCACCATGAGGTGAGCCCTAAATCGCATTTCGAGGCGGGCGATCTTGGCTCGCCAGACAGGATCTTCGAGCATGGGGCGGCCGTCGACCATCTTGGTCGCAGCGATGCGCTTGATGTTTTGCAGCGTCTTTCGGCAAGGGCCGATCATCGCCAACAACGTGCGTTCGTGACCGAGCAGCGCCTTGGCCATCGTCCAGCCTTGGTTGATGCCACCCACCACGTTGGCTTTGGGAACCTTCACGTTTTCGAAAAAGGTATCGCAGAAGGCAGGCGTATGCCCGAGCGTCAGCATCGGTTTCACCTCCACCCCTGGCGTTTCGAGGTCGATCAAAAGGAAGGTGATTCCGGCTTGCTTTTTGGCTTTTGGATCGGTGCGCACCAAGCAGAAAATCCAGTCGGCGTATTGCGCGTACGACGTCCAGGTCTTCTGCCCGTTCACTATGAAATGATCGCCCGCGTCCTCGGCCGTCGTTCGCAGCGAAGCGAGGTCGCTGCCCGCGTTCGGCTCCGAATACCCTTGGCACCAAAACTCTTCACCACTCAAGATCTTGGGCAAGAAGCGCTTCTTTTGCTCCTCGGTGCCGAAGCTGATGATCAACGGACCGACCATCGACAAGCCGAACACCGATAGCTGCGGAGCCCCGGAGAGCTCCATCTCCTCGGTGAAGATGAATCGCTTGGCAGCGTCCCAGCCGGTTCCTCCATGCTCTTTGGGCCAATGCGGCGCCACCCAGCCTTTTTCGTACAGGATCTTGTGCCAAAGGGCGGAGTCTTCGGGTGTGAAATGGCCGTCGCCCTTGGCCTTGCGGCGCAGGTCTTCGGGCATGGCCTGCTCGATCCACTCGCGAACTTCGCGGCGGAACGCTTCCTCTTCCTCGGTGAAGGTGAGATTCATGGGCCTAGAGGTGACACAAT
>JASFKY010000277.1:0-5317 GCA_050118395.1 Myxococcales bacterium
CGTGCCGAGCTTCGAGATATCGTCGAGGCCTACCGGCGATACGGCCAGGTGGTCAAGGACCTGGCGGGACACAAGCAAGCGCTTTCCGACCCCGACCTTCGGGAGCTGGCGTCGGACGAGATTCCCGCACTGGAGTCTGAACGCGATCGTCTCGAAAAAGCGATCAACGTGCTGCTGCTTCCCAAGGATCCAAACGACGAACGGAATACGATTTTGGAAATTCGCAGCGGGACCGGAGGGGAAGAGGCCGCGCTTTTTGCGGCAGACCTATTCCGAATGTATTCGCGGTACGCCGAGTCTCAGGGTTGGAAGGTCGAGATCATGTCTCTGAGCGAAGCTTCCGCCGGAGGCATCAAAGAGGTCATCGCATCGGTCTCGGGCGACAACGTGTACTCGAGGCTGAGGTTCGAAGGCGGCGTGCACCGCGTGCAGCGTATTCCCGCAACCGAGTCGCAGGGGCGGATTCATACCTCGACGGCGACGGTGGCAGTGCTCCCCGAGGTCGATGACGTCGACGAGGTGTCCATCGACCCGAACGACCTGGAGATTACGGCCACCGCGGCAGGCGGACCCGGGGGGCAGCACGTCAATCGGACCATGTCGGCAGTGCAGATCAAGCACATTCCCTCCGGAATCATGGTTCGCTCCGAGCAGCAACGGTCGCAGCATCAGAACAAGGCCAAAGCCATGCAAATTCTATCGGCCAAGCTCCTCGACATCGAGCGCGCGGCCCAGGCAAGCGCCATCAGCTCCGAGCGGCGCAGCATGGTCGGCACCGGTGAGCGTTCGGAGAAAATCCGCACGTACAATTTCCCCCAGAACCGGATCACGGACCATCGCATCCAGCTGACTCTGCACAACTTGGACCGGGTCATGGAGGGAGACCTTTCGGAGCTTTTCACCGCGCTCCGGAGTCACCACCAGGCGGACCTGATGCAGCAGCAAGCGGACGCCTGAGCGGCTCCGGCTCGAATCAGTCGTCTTGCTCGTCGCCCAGGTGGCCGAGCCGGTCCTGCTTCGTGCGAAGGTACTCACGATTGTGCTCGTGGGCTTCGACTCCATGGGGTTCCCGACGGGTCACGATGATTCCGTCGTGCTCCAGGCCCTCGACCTTACGAGGATTGTTCGTCATCAGGACGACCGAGCGTATCCCCAAGTCACGGAGCATGTCTGCGGCCACCCGATAGCCTCGGAGATCGTCTTCGAAACCCAGGGCGAGATTGGCATCGACGGTGTCCAGACCCTCGTCTTGCTTGGCATAGGCGCGGATCTTGTTTCCGAGCCCGATCCCCCGACCCTCTTGACGAAGGTAGATCAGCGCCCCCGCTCCCGCCTTCTGAATCCGCTCCAAAGCCAGATCGAGTTGTTCCCGGCAGTCGCATCGAAGCGAATGGAAAACCTCGCCGGTCAGGCACTCGCTGTGCACCCGGACCAACAGATCCTCGGCGCCCTCGACCTCGCCCACGATCATCGCCAGATGCTCCTTGTCTCCATCGGGCTCGCGATAGACCACGATTCGAAATGGCCCAAAGCGCGAGGGCAATCGCGATTCCGCATATCGTTGCACGGTAGGTGCATGCTCGCTTCGCGCTTTCATGTGAGGTGCCTCGGTACCACAAGGTGGGGTCTCGTTCCATCCCCCCGCCTCCGTGGCCTCAGGACGGCGCATGAGACTCCGACAGTTGTGCCCAAAGGGCCGCGACTTGCTCGGTGACGAGGCCCACCCGCTGGCCGACGTCGGTCGTCTCCAAGATCTTCTGACGAGCCTCTGGGCTCACGACGAGTTGATCGGCGATGACGTCCGCAACTCGTGCGGGCGGCAAATCGTTTGACACTTGCAAGACGAAGTCTGGCTGCCGCTCGCGCACCTTCGCAGCCACTCTGGTGGCGCAGGCCATCATCGCGAGGACGTCTGCCGTCGTGGCAGCCCCGACGTCCTCGATCGGCTCCGCCCGGGCGGATCGGTAGGGTCGTCCCTCGCTCGGGTGCTCGTGGAGCCGGACGCGATTGAGCCCATGCAGGATGATGTCGTGGGTGCCGTCCCTTCGCGCTTGGTGCGCGACGATCCGACCCGCTCCGGCTATTTGAAAGATCGCCGGATTCCCTTTGTAGTTGTCTTCCCACCCCGGGGCCAGCAGCGCCACGGCCAGCGCGGTGCAACCGGTATCGAGACAGTCCTCGATCATTCGCGTGTAGCGCGGCTCGAACAGGTGAAGGGGCAAGGCCGTGCCCGGAAAAAATACGACGCGGGGCAACGGAAAGATCGGCAGCTTCGCCAGCTCGTCGGCGGACAGCGGCGTGCTCGCTTGCCACTGCATGGTCGCCTCTACTCGCACTGGTGCCACAGTACGCGCAGCGCTCGCGGGAGTTGCTGGCTGCTCACCACGTCGCACTGCTCGCATGCAACAGGGAAATTGCCCTCGTCGCAGGAGTGGCACTCGGTCAACACGGATACCATGGCGGTCAGCTCCTCTCGCAGCTTTCGGAGCTTGGCGATCTTCTGCTGCATGGTGTCGATCTGCTCATTCAACACGTGGGACATCCGCTCGCTGGCTTCTTCTGGGCACGCGCAGTCTGCCTTCAGGCAAAACAGGTCTTTGATGTTTTGAAGCGACAGGCCGGCCTCTCGGAGGTCTAGGGCCAGTTGCAATTTCATCAACTCTCTTCCAGCGAACAAGCGGTGACCGCAAGCACTGCGGCGTTCGGGCTCGATGAGCCCTTCTTGCTCGTAGAAGCGGACGGTGCGCAAGGTGCTGTTGCTGAGCCGCGCCATGTCGCCCGTGGTGAGCAGCTCGTTGCACGCCATCTCGTCGACCCCTGCTGTTGTTGAGTCCGCCACGTCAAAGCTCGAAAAATCCTGTGTTTCCAGGAGCTTGGAGAAATATGGAGGTGGGCCTCCGAGTGTCAAGCCACGGGGCCCATCTCTTCGGGATTATTCAGCAAACTTCGGTACGCTTGCTCGATCGCCTCATAGCGCACGCTGAAGGTGTAGTAGTCCCGATCGCCGACATCGCCGAAGACTTCCAGTGCCCGCTCCACCCGGCTCCGGTCCGCGGGCGCCGTCTGAAGGTGGGCGCCCCAATCCGCCACGTCTTGGCCCAGGAGGACCTCCAAAGCGATGCCGATCGGATTGAAGTGTAGCGAGCAGGCCTCGAAACGCAGATGCCATTTGGCGTGGTCGTCCGGATCGACGCTCCATTGTCCGTCGTCGAGCTGGCGGCGTATCAGCTCCCCGAAATAGGCCCCGCACATGGGCGCCAACAACGAGACCACCTCTTGCCGTGGAGAATCGACGAGCTCTGCGTAGTGATCCAAGAACGGAAGGGTGTCCGGGGTCAGATCGAGCTCGAGCCCAGTCGCGTTTCTCGTGGAGGTCACGCAGGCCACGGTCAGATCCATGACGGATGGGTCGGTGTCCATGTCCCAGGGACGATAGCGCGCCTGGACGAGCCGGCCACGGTACCGCGCCTGCCCGCTTGCCCGCGATGGCTGTGAGGGTAGGTCGCCGAGGTGGGGGCCAATCGGCAGCCGAAATCCCATCGTGCGGGTCCGGGCGAGGCTTTATGCCGATAAATCGGGATGTCCAGCCAGGCGTTCCGGCGGTCGGGGGCGACACGTTACGTCGACCGGTCAGGTGGTTTCGTGTACCATAAACGACTCGGGGTCAGCCTCGGATCGATCATGCGGCTCGGCATTTTCAGCGATGTTCACGCCAATCTGGAGGCCATGTCATCCGTGATGGATGCGTACGCCACTGAGGACATCGACGTGTACTACTGCTTGGGCGACGTGGTCGGCTACGGAGGAAGCCCGAACGAGTGCGCCGACATCGTCCGAGAGGTTGCGGAGGTGACCATTCTCGGCAATCACGACGCTGCGGTCGCCGGCCGGATGGATTATTCGTATTATTACGAGGCGGCGCGTGATGCTCTCGACATGCATGCCCGGGAGCTGACGGCCCGGAACATGGCCTGGCTCAAGGAGTTGCCCTACAAGCACGGGTTGGAGGGCGTGGGGGTCGATCTGTGTCATGGCTCTCCGGTTCGGCTCGAAGAATTCGAATACATCTTCGCGCCCGACCAAGCCGCGGAGTGCCTTCCCATCTGGCACGATCTCGCACACATCACCTTCATTGGGCATTCGCATCTGTGCAAGGTGTTTGCCCTACGGCCCGGTGAGGTCGAGGAGCTGCCCCCCGAAGACTTCGTGCTCCAAGACGACGCCAAGTACATCGTCAGCGTCGGCTCGGTCGGGCAACCGCGCGATTACGACAACCGTGCCAGCTATACGATTTACGACAGCGATTCGAAGTCGTTTCACTTCAGAAGGATCGAGTACGACATCGAAAGCGCCGCGGCCAAGATCTTCGGCGCGCGACTCGAGCGCAATTTCGGTCAGCGCCTCTTCATTGGCGTCTGACGACGAAGCAGGCCGTGCCAAACGGGTCTGCCGTCCGCAGGCGCATCCAGCGGCGGAGTCTGCATCCGGCCCAAGTTGCAAACATAGGCCCGTAAGCTATCGCTGCGAGCAAGCCTGCTCTCCACGTCCGCTCGTGAGGGGTCGTCGGTACCGAGACACTTCAGGCTCGTGGCGAACGGTTCCATGAGCTTCAAGGCTTCGGCGGCGCTTTCCACGGGCATGACCGTAACGTTTCGGTACCCGGGGCTCCAGCGGGGCAGGCCCCCCGGACGAATGCAAATCGCGTAACTGGGACCCGTGATCAGCGTACTTTCCACCTCGGCCAGGCCCCTCCATTGTGCCTGCACCGCGCCCACCGACGGGGGAAGTGGTCCCCTTGGAAGCTTCTGTCCGAGCGGCTCGAGGCCTTCTGCGGCGAGCCGATGGGCAAATGCGAGGGCCGGGCACCGTTCGTCGGCCTGGACGTAGACCACCTGCGGCGAAAGGCAGCCTCGCTGATCGTAGGCACCGATATCGAGCGCCAAGTTCTTCACGGTATCCTCGATGTGCGCCTCCGCGAGTGCCTCGCGCGCACAGTACGCGGCGCTCACCCCATGGCCGTGGCCAATGACCTCGCGGCCGCCGCTTCGTTTGCCGATGGACGCCACGGTCTGGTCGCTCCCATACACGGCCACCGCCTCCGCCGCTTCGACGAGCGCGGCTTCGCTCTCCGGGTCGCCACCCTCGAATGTCACGACGTCCAGTGCCGCTCCGAGCTGCGGGTTCACGCGGCGAAGCGCGTCCGCGAGCATGGCCGGAAACAGGGTTTCCCGCGAGGAGGACTTCAGCAGCACGGGTACGCCGAGCAGCAAGGGCACTACGCTTGCCCGGATGCATGCCGTGAAGACGTTTCCCGCCA
>JASFKY010000278.1:0-5309 GCA_050118395.1 Myxococcales bacterium
TGCGCCTGAATCTCGTTGGCACCTTCGAAGATGCTCAACACGCGGGCGTCCACCAGTAGCCGAGACGCGGTGTACTCCTCCGCATAGCCATTGCCCCCGTGAATCTGTACGTTGGCGTCGGCAGCTTCCCAGGCGGACCGCGTCGCCAGAAGCTTGGCCATTCCTGCTTCGAGGTCGCAGCGCTTTTCCTGATCCTTTTCCCGCGCGCTGAAATAGGTGAGCTGTCGGCCAGCTTCGATGCGTACGACCATTCGCCCGATTTTGCGAGCCACACGCGGGAACTGGAAGATCGGCCCGCCGAACTGCTCCCGTTCGGTCGCATAGACGATGGCGTCCTCGAGTGCGGCCTGCCCGAGGCCCACGCCGCGGGCTGCGGTCTGAATGCGGGCGCTTTCGAAGGTGCGCATGAGCTGTTTGAAGCCCGCTCCTTCCTCGCCACCGAGCAACGCGTGTGCAGGCACCTCGAAATCTTCGAAGGCGATTTCGTATTCCTTCATGCCGCGGTATCCGAGGACCTTGATCTCGGTTCCCGTCAAGCCTTGGTCGGGAAACTCCGGCTGCTCGCCTTGCCCAACACGTGTCTTTTCGGCTAGGAACATCGACAGCCCGCGGTATCCGGGCTCGTCCGGGTTCGTTCGAGCCAAGATGGTCATCAAGTCCGCGCGAGCCCCGTGTGTGATCCAGGTCTTCTGCCCGTTGACGACGTAGCTTCCGTCGGGTTGCTTGACCGCGCGGGTGTTGAGGTGCGCAAGGTCCGATCCCGTGTTGGGCTCGGTGAAGACCGCAGTGGAAAGCACTTCGCCTGCCGCGATCTTTGGGAGCCAATGCTTCTTTTGCTCCGCGGTGCCGCCGCCGAGGATCAGCTCGGCAGCGATTTCGGCGCGGGTTCCGAGCGACCCGACGCCGATGTATCCCCGGGAAAGCTCCTCGGTCACGACGCACATCGCAACCTTGCTCATTCCGAGCCCGTCGTATTCCTCGGGGATGGTCAGACCGAACACCCCGAGCTCGCTCATTTGGTCGACGATGTCCATCGGAATCAAGATGTCTTGGCGATGGATGTCTTGAGCGCGAGGGATGACCTCGGCGTCGACGAACTTCGCAAACTGCGATCGGATCTCCTCGAGCATCTCGTCGTCGAAGCCTCGATTGGGAAAGCCGTGGTCGCGCGCATGCGCCGCCAGCTCCAGGTAGACCCTGCCGTTGGCGTGCTCGGATGAAAATGCGATGATGGCCGCGGAGAGGACGGTTTCTCTCAAATCGTCGTCCGTGATGCCTAGCTCACGCAGGTTGATGTTTTCGCAAGGGCCGAGGTCGATCCCACCGGGCAGAGAGCGGGCCACCTCTCCGACGTAGGCCCGGGCCACCTTGCCCTCGTAGTCGCCTCCCACACGGTCGGCCCATGCCGCCAACTGGCGGCACGCTTCGAGCTCGGTGGCGAGGTATGCCAACGCATGGGCTGCCAGCTGATGCTCGTTGAGCTTCCTCGAGCTGACGCGGTCCCCGTCCGAAACCATCGCTTTGACGTTGTCGTGGGCGCGTTGGTACAGGCCTTCGATGGCCTTGATCACTGCTTGCATGAACGGCTCCTAGCTCTGGGCCATGGCGGCCAGTGTTTCTTCGAAGTTCTTGAGCCCCGGTCTGGGAGCGCCGACCAGGCAGGAGACCGTGCCGTGGAGCTTGTTTTCGTACATCAGCTGGTGGGCCTCCGGGATCTCTTCCCAAGTGAACAAGCGCGTCATGACCGGTTTGACCTTGCCCTGGATCATCAAGCGGTTGGCCCGACGCGCCGAGTCGGCGTCTGCGAAATGGGAGCCGATGATCTGCTTTTGACGCATCCACAGATGCCGTACGTCGAAGGTGAGGTTGTAACCGGTCGTGGCTCCACAAATCACGATCCGACCGTACTTCGAAGCCAAAAAGACGCTTGCAGGGAACGTCGCCTTGCCCACGTGCTCGAACACCACGTCCGGTCCCTTCCGTTCACCCAGAATCTCCCAAATGCGCTTGCCGAACGCCTTGATGTCTGCGTTGTGGGCCTTTTCCTGCTCTGCCGTCATGCCGTCTCGGTATTGAAGCGCGGGAAACTCCTTGCGGTTGATCACGCCGTGCGCACCGAGTTGCATGGCGAGCTCGGCCTTGTCGTCGCTCGAGACGACCGCGATGGCGCGGGCGCCCATCACGTTGCTGAGCTGCACTGCGAACACGCCGAGACCGCCGCCTGCACCCCATACGAGCACGTCCTCTCCGGGCTGAAGGTGAGCGCGGTCGACCAACATGCGGTGAGCGGTGTAATAGGTGAGACCATAGCTCGCGGCCTCCTCCCAGCTCAGCTGGTCCGGCTTGGGCAGCACCTGCTGGGCCTGGACCCTGGTGAACTGCGCGAAAGAGCCATCGGGCGTCTCGTAGCCCCAGATCTTCTGCAGATCATTGGTGCCCGGATTCAACAGATGATTGCAGTGGAGCACGACCTCGTCACCGACCTCGATGTCGTTGACGCCGGGGCCCACCGCCCACACCACGCCGGATGCGTCCGAGCCCGCGACGTGAAAATCGAGACCATGTCCCTTGAGCACGTTGACCGGCTCTCCAAGTCCGGCCCAGATGCCATTGAAATTGACGCCCGCAGCCATGACCTGGACCAGAACCTCGCCAGGCCCGATGTCCCAGACGTCGATCTCCTCGGGCTGGAAGGATTTCTTGGGCTCGCCGAAGCGTTCCGGTCGAATGACGTAGGCGTGCATCTTGTCGGGCACGACGCCTAGCTCGGGGACTCTACCAACGGATACGATTTGTGGACGTTCGCTCATCTCTCCCTCATCACGGTTTCGCGAGCGTCGCGAGGTACTCGCGGCTCAGTTCTTCGCATAGCCTCAATGGCGTTTGGCCGCCATCGAGCTCTCGTTCGGCGCGCGATCGCAGCTTGGACATGCCTCCTAGGGCCGAAACCCCATGCTCGCCATGCTTGCGCCGGAAAAGCTCCACGGACCACTGGACCTCGCCCCGGCGGCGACGATCGTGAAGCCTCGCCCCCAGGTGCGATCGATGCGCATCGAGTGCGTCGATGAGTGCATCGATTCCGGTGCCCTTGGTGGCGCTGGTTGCGACGATCGGCGTGTCCCACTCGGCATCCTCGGTCCCCGAGGCCCCCACGGCTCGGGCGGTGCGCAGGGCGCCCCGCAGGTCGGCCACGGCGCGTTTGGCTAGCTCCTCGTGATCGGCCTTGTTGACCACCAGGATGTCGGGAATCTCCATGATTCCGGCCTTGAGAAACTGGAGCACGTCACCGCTGCCTGGTTGGATGACCAGGACGACGGTGTCGGCGACGTGAACGATGTCGATCTCCGACTGACCGACTCCCGTCGTTTCGATCACCACCATGTCGTACGCGGCAGCCAACACCCGGACCGCGGAGTTCGCGGCATAGGCGAGCCCGCCGACTTCGCCCGCCGTGGCAAGCGAGCGAACGAAGAGACCGGCATCGGCCGGGTCGAAGCTCATGCGCGCGCGGTCACCGAGCAGAGAGCCTCCCGAGCGCACGCTCGACGGGTCCACGGCGATGACGCCGACCGTCCGGCCGCGTTGCCGGAGCGAACGAGCCAGGGCCGACGTCAGGGTGCTCTTGCCGACCCCTGGTGGTCCGGTGAGCCCGACCCGGTGACCGGCTGCAGCCCTGGGTGTGTCTTTGAGAGCGGCAAGCAAGTCGGCCACTCGCGCGTGGGATTCGGGCCTGCGGTCTTCGACGACGTTCAGAGCACGCGAGACGGCAGCCTTGTCCGCGGATGCGACCCGCCGAGCATCGTCGGCCAGGTCATTCGGCGGCATGCCGTCGGTCCACCAGGTCGATCAAGTCGCTCATGATCTGATCGAGCTCGAAGTCTTTGGGTGTGTAGACTGCTGTCACGCCCTCTCGCCGCAGCCTTTCCGCATCGGCTTCTGGGATGATGCCCCCGACCACCACCGGGATGTCCCCCAAGCCGGCCTCGCGCAGCTTGTTCATGACTTCGGGCACCAGTGCCAGATGAGACCCGCTCAGGATGCTCAAGCCGATCAGGTGCACGCCTTCCTCGAGCGCTGACGCCACGATTTGCTCGGGCGATACGCGAATTCCTTCGTAGACCACGTCGAAGCCTACATCGCGCGCCTTGATCGCGATTTGCTCTGCGCCGTTGGAATGTCCATCGAGGCCCGGCTTGCCCACCAGCAACTTCGGCCGTCTGCCCATCCGCGCCTCGAGCTCGTGCAGTCGATTGCGGAGTCGCTCGATCGATTGGGCGGCAGTCCCCCCGGTCGCGGCCTTCGTGGTGGCGCCTGCCACACCCGTCGGTGCGCGGTATTCGCCCCACACCTGTCGCAGCGCGTGGGCCCACTCCCCGGTCGTGACACCAGCGTGCGCAGCCGCAATCGAAGGTGTCATGATGTTTTCGTCGCTTTTCGCCACTCGCTGTAGCTCGTCGAGCGCTCGTTTCACCGCTTGCGCATCCCGCGTTTCTTTCCAGCGTCTCAATGCCTGGCGCTGACGGGTGTCGACCTCCGGATCCACCGTGAGAATCGCTTCCCCTAGGTTTTCCGTGAGTGGAGAAGGCTCGCCTTCCACGTACTTGTTCACGCCTACGACGACCTGTTCGCCGCTTTCGATCGCTCGAAGGCGGGCCGCGTTGGACTCGACGAGCTTTTGCTTGATGTAACCGGTCTCCACCGCCTCGACTGCGCCCCCACGCTTGAGCACCTCCTGGACTTCTTCCCAGGCAGCCTCGACGAGCTCTTCGGTCTTGGCTTCGACCACGCCGCTGCCGTTGAACAAGTCTTCGTATTCGAGAAGGTCGCTTTCGTAGGCCAAGATCTGCTGTGCCCGCAAAGACCATTGTTGGTCCCACGGCCTGGGCAGCCCCAAGGCTTCGTTCCAGGCAGGAAGTTGGATTGCGCGTGCGCGTGCGTCCTTGCTGAGCGTCACCGCCAGCATTTCGAGCACGATCCGGATGATGTTGTTTTCCGGTTGCTGTTCGGTCAGTCCGAGCGAGTTGACTTGAATGCCGTAACGAAAGCGTCGCTGTTTCGGGTCGGTTACGCCGTACCGCTCCCGGGTCACACGATCCCAAAGCTCTACGAACGCGCGCATCTTGCACATCTCCTCGACGAAACGGATGCCCGCATTGACGAAAAAGCTCATCCGGCCGACGACTTTGCCGAATTCGCCATCGGGGATGCGTCCCGTGGCTTTCACCGCGTCGAGCACGCCGATGGCGGTCACCAGCGCGTACGCGAGCTCTTGCGTGGGAGTCGCTCCGGCCTCTTGCAGGTGATAGCTG
>JASFKY010000279.1:0-5308 GCA_050118395.1 Myxococcales bacterium
CCATTGGGGGCACCAATCACTTGGATGGAATCGGGAAGGCCATCATCATCGTCTGTATGTTTGCCGGCCGCGTAGGCGGAGTCACCCTATTGATGTTCCTTAGCAGCAGGCAAGCTCCCCCGACGATCGTGCGTCCTGAGGAGGAAATCGATGTGGGATAGTTCCTCGCGGAGAAAACGATGAAGCGACAAGCATTGGTCATTGGGCTTGGTCAGTTCGGTATGTCGGTCTGTCGCGCACTGGCAGCCCGCCAAGTGGAGGTCCTTGCGGTAGACGTGAGCGAGGACCGCGTGCGCACGGCTGCCTCTTTCGTCACGGAGGCAGCATGCTTCGACGCGACCGATGAATCGGCCCTGTCCCGAACGTCTCCGGAGCGACGCGACGTGTGCCTGTGTGCAATTGGCGACGAGGCCAAGGAGGCGTCGATCATTTGCACCGCCTTGCTCAAACAGATGGCCGCCGGGTGATCGCTCGTTCGAACGATGACCTGCATGCGCGGATCCTGACGTTGGTGGGCGCGAGCCACGTCGTGAACCCCGAGCGCGAATTTGGCGACCGGTTCGCCAACCAAATTCTCTACGAACGCATCCGAGGTGAGATGCCCCTGGGCGAGGGGGTGATGATCACGGAGATCTCGGTGCCTGCAACCTTTGTCGGCCGCACCTTGAACGATCTGCAACTACCACGTCGCTTTGGTGTCACCGTGGTGGCCATCCGTAAAGGAAGCACGGGCGCCGTCGTCATGCCGGGACCCGATTCTGAAGTCGAGAAGGACGATGTGATGGTGGTCGTGGCAAAAGAACGCGCGGTGGCGCAGATGATGGAGCAGAGCTGACCATGGAGTTGCGGCGTGAGCTTCTATTGACTATTGGCGCGCTCGTTTCGATGAATCTGCTCCTTGCTTTCGGCTCGATCGGGCTGCTGGTCAGAATGGGACCTGCAATCGAACGCATTTTGCAGGAGAATGTCTACTCGATCGTGGCTGCCGAGGAAATGCTGGCAGAGCTCGCCGAATCGGGAGGCGCTCCGCTCTCCGCAGATGCAAGGGCCCGGGTCAAACAGTCCTTCGACAGGGCAGAAAAGAACGTCACCGAGCCTTCCGAGCAGCCCGTTCTGGATTCCGTCGAACGGAGTCTGGAAAATGCGATGAGCGGTGACCCGCAGGCTCGCAGCCAAGTCGTCGGTGACATACGACAGATCATCCGCATCAACCGGGAGGCAATGAAATCCGTCGACGAAGATGCGCGGCGTCTCGGAAGTGCGGGAGCCTGGGCCGCGGTCCTCGTCGGATTCATTTCGTTCTTGCTGAGCCTGGTGGTCGTCGTTCGCCTCCAAAATCGGTTCGTTCGGCCGCTCGTCGATTTGTATCAAGTCCTGGAAAGCGCTCGCCAAGGGGATCGATTGCGACGTTGTAGAGTCGTCGATGCGCCGCGTGAGGTGATCCAGGTGACGCAGTCGGTCAACAAGCTGTTGGATGAGCGGCTCCAGCGTGACGATGGAAACGGCTTACGCCTCTAAAGCCGGCGGAGCCCTCATGTTGGCAGCCTTTTCAGAACAAGAGCTGAATCTGAAAGCCCAAGCGGACGCCGTTGCGCCGCCCCTGGGCCCAGAGCTGTGATTCCCAAGAGAACTCTGCCACCACTTTCAAGCTGTTGCCGATGATGTGTGCGCTACCAGCGAGCGCGAGCTCGGCGTTCGTGATTTGGTTTCCATTTTGCCCGTATTGCATCATCGCGGCATCCGGATCGGTCGCGTTCATGATTTGAAATTCCCCGTAGCTCCTCGTGTCGCTTCGTAGCTTGGGCGTCAGATAGGTGATGCTGTACCTAGTTGCGAGCTCCCAAATCGTGGTGAACCGGTAGCCAGCCTCGGCCATGAATCCGATCGGGCCAAACAGCATCCGGCCACCCTCCCACGGCTGAAACCAAGCCAAATAACTCACGACATTGACGTTGAAGTGGCTGATTTTGGCAAGCCACTCGGCTGAAAGTCTCAGCGGAAAGTTCTCGGTTGCAACGGGACGGGCATCCCAGGCGAAGCCCACCCCCACGCTCTGGCGAAGGTCCTTGGTGCCCAAGACGTCACTGTTCGTGTCCGTGTCAATCGCCCCGAAATTTTTCGCTACCCGGCCGACCAGCGCCGGATGGAATGAGTTGACGATCTCACCGGAACCCAAGTTCGACGGATTCGTGGGCACCTCGCCATAGGCTTCCGGCAGCGCCACTGCAAAGGAAGCACGGGCGTTGGTTCCGCTGAACAGACCGAGAGAATATTCGAGCCCGAGGAAGCTGCCCGGCGCGAGGACCTCGACACCAACCTGGCGCTCGGATCCGAACATGCGCGTCGTGGGCGCCCAGTCGATGAAGGAAAGCGCAGCAAACGATTGAGCGCGGTAGCGGTCGTAAGGGATTTTGAACTGACCGATGCGCACCGTGGCAAACTTGAAGCGCGTGAACGAAAACCACATGTCGATCAGCTCGAAGCTGCTTGGCGTCAGGTTGATCTGAAAGCGGCTTTGGATCCTCCCTTCGATGAAGGAGCTCGAGACGCTGAATCGTATTCGCCGAAACTGCAGCGTCTCGCTGTTTTCGTGGTCGACACCGCCACCTTCGAGCTGCTGATCATATTGGAACTCCAACTGAGAAGCAAAACCGATGCCGATCCAGTCTTCGGTCTTGCCGACTCGAATGCGAACCGGCCCAAGGCGCGTGGGGAGCTTGCGCCCCTCTGATATCGCAGCCGATGCCGTCGACAACGTCGTCGTACTGGGCTCGGCAGCAAGGGTGTCGCTTTTGGCCGTCTCGACGGCTGGCTTGATCGATCCCGTTTCTTCGCCGATTTCCACCGTCCGCTTCTTGCTCTGCTCTTTTTGCTCTTCGGCCGCGAGTTGTGCCTCAAGGCAATCGAGGTCGCATTCCTCGGATTGCTCGGGCTTGGCCGCGGCGTCTTGTCGGCGCTCTCGTGGAAGCTCCGTCAACGAAGGCTCCCCGCCGAGCTGCCTATTGTCCTCTCCGCTGCCCTTTGGCTCGACCAAACGAGGATGCTTTGCTTTTGCTTCGGACTGCTGTGGGGGTTGACTCGGTTCTTCCGCAGGCTTCGGGGTGTCCTCGGCTGCAACATGGGCGCCATGGACGAGAGCCGCCACGAGGAAAATCATGATCAGCGGCACACGGCGGAAGCGCATACGGTGTCTCAGTTTCCGATGTGAGCCGTCACGCCGAGGACGACTCCGTAGTACTTCTTCTGATCGGGTTGTAGGACTTGTTGCATCGTCTCCGGATCGACGATCGTGGGAGAGCTTCGCGAATAGTATATTTGAGCGCCGGCACCCTCGATCCTCCCTTCGAGACTCAAGACGAGATACTCCACCGGCTTGTAGCGAACGGTGAGCGTCGTCGTCCACAAAAACCGGTAGTCCTCGCCCTTGGGATCCCCAAAGTCGCGATAGTTTTGATTGCCGCTGAGCTGCTCTACACGAAGTCCAATGGACCAATGGTCGGACGCATCGAAGACGAGCGCGATGCTCTCGCCATATGCAAAGTCCATCTGGCCGCCGGCACCGGTGTCCGGGTTCACGGCGTGGGGATCTACGAGGTAGCTTCCGTTCAAGATCACGGTGAGCCACCGGACCTGGAGCTTGAGCACGATGTCCAGAAAGGATTCCCAGTCTTTGTTGCCGTTGTCCCCACTGGGACCGTGATTGCCTCCGATGAGCAAGGTCGCTACGGGTGAAGGTGTCACGGATAGTTGCCAGCCGATCGCGGGCACCTCGTTGAAAGCGACGGGCGTGCCCCCGAACACGTTCCCCTGCGTCACCATGAAACGCAGCTCGATCTTTTCGTTCACGCTACCGGCCATTCGAATGCCGAGATGGTTGAAGGGCTGCCGAAGGAAGTAGAGCGCACCGCGAGTGTAGTTGGCGTTGGTCCACTCATCGACGAACTCGGCGCCAAATGTCGTGTCGAAGAAGCCAAAGTCGATTTTCAATTGCTTCATCGGCAACCAACTCACGTAGCCTTGTTTCAACGGGGGAATGGGCGTCAATAGGGAGACGGCACTGCCCCATCGCAAATCGAGTCGTATGGCGAACTTGTCGCCTTGGTATTGAAGGTCGCCTCCTGCGAAGTTCAGACCGAAGCCCATCGCGTTGGTATAAGGATACGCATCGCGAGTCTCTGGTTCGGGGCTTAGATTGTTATAGGGGCCCGCGACACGGTAGCCGTTGAACATGTAAAAGCCGCTGACGAGTATCTGCCACGTCAAGCCGTCCAAGAACGTTTGCCCCTGTTCGCCGATCGGCTGCTCTTCGTCTTCGACGGAGGACGTGACCTCCGGATGCAAGAGTGCTTGGCCAGATGCCCGGGCTGGCCACATCGCGGCCCCCGCCAGGGTCCACACCACCACGCTCCCTCGGAGCAAGCTGACGCAAGTTCGCATCCAAGGCCGCTTGTATGTAAGTCGAGCAGGTTAGACAAGCCGCTTGTCCTGCGATCGCGCCGTAATCAGGCAACTGAGGGAACCGCGGTTTCCGGCAGCATCAGGAGGGAGCCGAACAGGAAGCAAATCGCGCCGGCCAGCGTGAAGACAACCGAGGCGAGAGGAGGCCCCTGGGAGTCGGGCGGAACGAACGCGATCAGGGCCGAAGCCATGAAGGCAACGCAGCCCCACAGATTGACCAGGGTCACCCACCAGGAAATGCTCTTGGGCTCCCACGCCCAATACCGATGACAGGTCTCCGCAAACGCGAGGTATCCTGATGCGAGGAACAACATGGAACCCACCAAGTCGGGAATCCACACACCGAAATCCTGCTGAAGCCAGTCGGTGCCGGGCTGCATGGCGTCGAGCGTGTTGATGTTGAAGAGAAGAGTGCCGGCGAATTGCAACGCGCAGCTCAGCCAACCGATGTCGTGGGGGCGCCAACCGAGCCAAAGGCGGTGGCGCGAGGTACGGTCACCGGGTCGGGCGGGATCGCCGGCATTGGCAGCCTGAAAGAGCTGGAGATACGCCGCCGTCGTGAAGGGAATGGACCCGATGAAAAAAGTCGCGTTGATCTCGCTCGCATCGAACGACCACGCTCGGGCCAACGCCGGCTGCAGGCATAGCGCGCTTCCGAACGCAAACAGCGACGAGCCCACGGCAAAGACGACACCGATCCACCAGCTCAAGTGCCAGGGCATCCACAAGGACTCCAGCACGAGGGTAGCCCAGGGGATTTGTTCGCCCGGCTTTGGTTCGGGCAGGCGCCGTCGGTGCCGACGTGATCTCCAAACCCAGCGCGAACCATCGGCAAGGCGATAGATCCGGC
>JASFKY010000280.1:0-5298 GCA_050118395.1 Myxococcales bacterium
CCAGCCCATGTCGCGCTTTTTCAGAGTCCCGATCTTGGCTGCTCACGCTGACCTCTGACGACTTGGTGGGCGAGTGGACGGTGCTAGATTCAGACGTCCATGTCGCTTTCTGGCTTCCATCCCGCGGTTCGCGCCTGGTTCGAACGCTCCTTCGGGGAGCCCACCCCGCCCCAGGCACAAGGATGGCCTGTGATTCGCGAGGGGAATCATACGTTGATCGCCGCACCGACGGGATCGGGTAAGACGCTTGCCGCCTTCCTTTGTGCGATCGACGAGTTGGTGCAGTGCGGGCTCGATCGTGGGCTGGAGGACCGCGTGCAGGTGCTTTACGTGTCGCCTCTCAAAGCACTCAGCAACGACATCGACACCAATCTACAAAAGCCCTTGAGCGGCATTCGGGCCACGCTGCAAGAGCTCGGTTTCGGCGACGTCGACGTCCGTACCGCGGTACGGACGGGCGACACGCCTTCGCACATGCGCACGAAGATGGTGAAGCACCCACCGCACATCTTCGTGACGACACCTGAATCGCTTTACATCTTGCTCACCAGCGAAGGGGGACGTCGCATGCTGAGCGGGGTGCGCACCGTCATCGTGGACGAGATTCATGCCCTCGTAGGCAACAAGCGGGGAGCGCATCTAGCCCTGACGCTGGAGCGGCTGGAAGCTCTGGTGGGTGGAGGAATCACCCGAATCGGGCTTTCCGCGACTCAGAACCCGATCGAGCACGTCGCTCGATTTTTGGTGGGCTCCCGCGGACCGGATGAAGCACAGCCGGAGTGCCGCATCATCGACGTGGGTCACCAGCGACGAATGGACCTGGCCCTCGAGCAACCGGGCTCCCCTCTCGAAACCGTCATCTCGAACGAGACTTGGGAAGAGGTCTACCGCAGGCTCGCTCTCCTGGTCGAAGCGCACGGAACGACGTTGATCTTCGTCAATACTCGCCGTCTGGCGGAACGTGTGACACGTCACTTGAGCGAGCTGCTCGGACCCGATGCGGTCACCTCGCATCACGGGAGCCTGGCGCGCGCCCATCGGCTCGATGCCGAGAAGCGGCTGAAGTCAGGCACGCTACGCGCGGTCGTAGCCACGGCGTCCCTCGAGCTCGGGATCGACGTCGGCGAGGTGGACCTGGTGTGCCAGCTCGGCTCGCCTCATTCGGTGGCTACGTTCCTGCAGCGAGTTGGGCGGTCGGGTCACTGGCGCGGCGGCATTCCGAAGGGCCGCCTCTTTCCGCTGAGCCGTGATGATCTGGTGGAATGCGTCGCGCTCATGCGATCCATTCGGCGTCGCGAGCTCGATCGCATCGAAATTCCCAAAGGCTCGCTCGACGTCCTGGCGCAACAGATCGTGGCCTCCACTGCCGCAACCGGCGAATGGAGCGAGGCCGATGTGCTCGCGCTCGTTCGCAGAGCCTGGCCTTATCGAGACCTCCAAGCCGAGTCGTTTCAACGAGTGGTGACCATGCTGTCCGAAGGCTTCGCGACGAGCCGCGGGCGCCGGAGCGCTTATCTTCATCACGACCAAGTCCACCGTCGCATCCGTCCCCGACGAAGCGCTCGACTGACGGCGATCACCAATGGAGGCACGATCCCGGACAACTTCGACTACGAGGTGCGCCTCGAGCCCGAAGGGCTTCGGGTAGGCACTGTGAACGAGGACTTCGCCATCGAAAGCATGGCGGGCGACATTTTTCAGCTGGGAAACGTATCCTACGAGATTCTTCGCGTAGAGTCGGGGCTGGTTCGCGTAGCGGACGCCAGGGGCAAACCGCCGAGCCTGCCGTTCTGGTTCGGCGAAGCTCCGGCGCGCACGGATCTGCTTTCGGAGTCGGTGAACGAGATTCGACGGGGCGTCGAACGGAACCGCAACGATGTTGAAAAAGCCATGGGCTGGCTCATGACCGAAGCCGCCATCGACCGACCGGCGGCACAGCAAATCGTCGACTACTTGGTTTCGGCGCGCTCGGCTCTCGGCGCCATGCCGACCAAGACCACGATCGTCCTGGAACGCTTTTTCGACGAGACCGGCGCGATGCACCTGGTCGTGCACGCGCCGTTCGGAAGTCGGATCAACCGCGCCTGGGGCTTATCGCTTCGCAAGCGATTTTGTCGGAGCTTCAACGTGGAGCTCCAAGCGGCAGCTGCCGAAGATGCGATCGTGTTGTCACTCGGTCCCATGCACAGCTTTCCGCTGGAGGACGTGTTTCGTTTCTTGCGCGCGGACAACGTACGCGAGGTGCTGGTGCAAGCGCTACTCGATGCGCCCATGTTTCAGACTCGCTGGCGATGGAACGCGACTCGCGCACTTGCCGTTCTTCGACTGCGCGGTGGAAAGAAAGTGCCGCCCCAATTTCAGCGGATGCAGGCCGACGATCTCTTGGCCCTTTGCTTTCCCGATCAGGTCGCATGCCTGGAAAACGTGGTGGGCGACCGAGAGGTCCCCGACCATCCTCTGGTCCAACAGACAATCGAGGACTGTCTGCACGAGGCCATGGACGTGGCAGGGCTCGAGGCGCTCCTCGCGCGCATCCAGGGCGGAGAGCTGAGGCTCGTGGCCCGCGACCTCACCGAGCCGTCACCGCTGGCGCAAGAGATTCTCAATGCTCGCCCGTACGCGTTCCTCGACGACGCGCCGCTCGAGGAAAGGCGCACCCAGGCCATCCAAGCCAGGCGCTGGCTGGACCCGGCCAGGGCTTCGGATCTCGGTGCCTTGGACGCAACGGCCATCGATCGAGTACGGCGTGAAGCGCGGCCCGAGCCACGGGACGCCGAAGAGATGCACGACGCGCTCTTGCTCCATCACTGCGTCACCGAGCAGGAAGCCGGAGAGGGTAAGTGGCAGCCCTGGCTGGCCGACCTCGCTGCGGCGGGACGCGCGACGAGGTTCCATACGGGGCGCCGCGCCACCCTCTGGACCGCTGCCGAACGTCTGACGCTTCTTGGAGCAGCCTATCCGAACGGCCGAGCGCTCTCGCCGATTCAGGCACCTGCATCGTCTCGTCAGAGCAAACCCTCCCCGCACGAGGCCACACGAGAGCTGGTCCGAGGACGGCTGCAAGCTGCCGGTCCCGTCACATGCGTCCAGCTCGAGCAACTGCTGGACCTCGGAAGGGAGTCCGTCGAGGCGGCGCTCGCCGAGCTCGAACGAGAGGGCTTCGTCCTCCGCGGCCACTTCACGCCGGGATCGCGCGAAATCGAGTGGTGCGAGCGAGGGCTTCTCGCCCGCATCCACCGGTACACACTCGGCCGGCTGCGCAAGGAAATCGAGGCGGTTTCGGCCGCCGATTACCTGCGCTTCCTGCTGCGTTGGCAGCATGCGACGGCGGAGACGCGGATGGAGGGCCCAGAGGGCCTCGCGGTCATCCTCGAGCAGCTCGAAGGAATGGAAGCGGGCGCAGCCGCGTGGGAAGCGGACATCTTGCCGCTGCGCATGGAAGGCTATGACCCGAGCTGGCTCGACCAGCTATGTCTTTCCGGACGCATTACCTGGAGGCGCACGACTCCACCGGCAGGACGTGCGTCGAGCCCGATTCGAACCACGCCCATCGCGCTCGGCCGACGCGAGCAGGCGGCGACCTGGCGTTTGCGAGCGGTCGACGGGCAGAGCTTATCGAGCAATGCCGCTCTGCTGGTCGAAATGCTCCGCGAATCAGGGGCGAGCTTCTTCGCGGACATCGTGCAAAGCACTGGGCTGATCCCGACCCAAACCAAGGAGGCACTTGGCGAGTTGGTGTCCTCGGGCATGGTCACCGCCGATGGATTCACCGGCCTACGGGCGCTGTTGGCACCGGACAACGCGCGTCCTCGCCGCGGCCGCCGGACGGCCGCCTCGTACAGCATGGAGGCCGCAGGACGCTGGGTCTTGATTTCGGACGCCTCCGACCAGCCGGACCTCGAAGCCATTGCTTGGGCACTGCTGAGGCGATGGGGCGTGGTCTTTCGACGCCTACTCGATCGAGAAGGTGAGCTGCCGCCATGGTACGCGCTGCTCCAGGTCTATCGCAGGCTCGAAGCGCAGGGGCGAATCCGAGGCGGCCGCTTCGTCGCCGGCTTCTCGGGCGAGCAATATGCGCTCTCGGAAGCCGTGACTGCGCTTCGACACGCGCGTCGCGCACCGAAATCGGGCGAGCTGATTTCGATCAGCGCCGCAGACCCGCTCAATCTCGTGGGCATCGTCACGCCGGGCCCCCGTGTTGCTGCCATCCCGACCAATCGCATTCTGTTCCGAGATGGCGTCCCCATCGCGGCGCGGGACGGCGGGGAGATTCGGTTCATGAGCGACCCGGAGTCGGACCGTTGGGCGCTCACACAGGCTCTGAGACGGCAACGGGCGCCGCAGGCGGTACGCGCTTACCTGGGCAGCCGAGCGTAACGGGGCTAGGCTCCACCCCTTCGAGGAGAGACAGATGATCCCGGAAGAATCCGTTGCTTACGCCCTCGCCGCCTGGAACCGCTTCGACGAAAGCATCTCCGACGGGCTTCTTCGCGCCGTCGCGGGCGCCTTCGTGCTCGTGGCTGCAGCCGACGGAGAGCTGAGCCGATCGGAGGCCGACCGCTTCTTCCAGGTGCTTCGCAGCAAGGCCGATGTTTTTTCGGCAATCGACTTCAAGGCACTCGACAGGACCTTTGGGGATCTCGCCGACGCCATGTTCGCCGATCCCGAAGACGGGAGACGCCTGGCACTCGACTGTGTGTCCCGCGTCAGGGGAGTGCCCGAGCACGCCGAGTTGGTGAAGAGTGCAGCCGAGATTGCAGCCGCAGCGGACGGACGGCTTCAAGAGGTGGAACGATCCGTGATGCGCGACGTTTGCCGTGCGCTCGGGCTCGAGGGACCTTGAGAGCCTAATCTTTCGAAGACGAAACGATGCAGGGATTGGCTTCGCCGTGTCCGCGGTCCTCGGCGGTTCGACCGAGGTTATCTTTCAGCGACGGATCGGCGCCTCCTTGCAACAGCGTTTGGACGATTTGGGCCTCGTTTTTCGAGCATGCGTACATCAACGGCGTGCCTCCAAGCGAGTCCTGTGCATCCACCGCGGCCGATGCTCCCAACAACCGCTTCACGACGGCGTCATCTCCGCTGAAAACCCCGAAATGGAGCGGAGTGCGACCGAGCCGATCGGTCGACTTCACGTCCGCTCCCTTCGCCAGCAGGTAGTCGACCAGCTCCTCCGCGCCCTCACCCGCCGCCCAACTGAGCGGCGTGCGTCCCGCGTCGTCCGGCACGTCGACTCCGGCGCCCCGCTCCACCAGCCACTCGACGAAACCGAGATCGCCTTGGCCACGCACCGCTGCC
>JASFKY010000281.1:0-5265 GCA_050118395.1 Myxococcales bacterium
AGATCATTCCCGAGGACGGCATCGACGACCTCACCTTCCAGATTCCCAACAACGGCCTCTACTCGTTGATCGAGCTCGGCCTCGAAATCGAAAGCGACCCGAGCCGGTGCCAGATGGTGAGCACCTTCACCCGGTTTGGAAAGACCATCGGGGACCCGGGAGCGCATGGCGAAGCAGGGGCCGTCCTGACCATCGAGCCGAGCGAGCTCGCCTATCAGGAAGGCCCCATCTATTTCAACGACGACGTGCTGCCCGATCGAAGCCGGACATATTCCTCGATCGATGGCGGCGTGCTCATCCTCAATGCCGAGCCCGGCGACTACACCTTGCACGCCTCGTGCGTGTCGGACCCCGTCGAGCGCGCCGCCTTTTTGGCCGAGTACCCGCCCGAAGACTACCCCGATGGCGGCCTCGCATGTCAGACCCAAGACGTGCAGTTCGAGGACGTGCTCATGAAGTGTCGTGCTGGCGTCTTCGTCAACGCGTCCCCATCGTACGGGCTGCAGGCCTTACCCTGAGCGCCGTCACTTCGAGCCGTCGGCCGCGGCCATCACTTCGTCGAGCAGGCTCTTGCTGTAGATGCGGCCAATGAGCCGCTCGCGGGTTTCCTTCGCCGCGGCCTGCCACTCGGAAAGGTAAGCCCCAGTGTCCACGACCTCGACGCCGCGCTCGATCATGACCTCGTAGGCGCGCGCATCGTCGCGCCGCACGACTTTGTCCAAGGCGAGCCCGGCGCGCTTGGCCGTATCGAGCAAAGCCTTTTGATCCGCCTCGGAAAGCGTCTCGAGCTTTTCCTTCTTGATGATCGTGGCCCCGAGCACGATTCCGAAGCTGTCCTTGGACATGTAGTCGAGCTTGGTGAACCACTGCAGCGCCACCGCTCCGATCGCCGAGCTCGGCACCACATCGACCATGCCGGTTTGAAGCGCCGGGTAGACTTCGGGCACGCCCAGCCGAACCGGGTTGGCGCCGACCACCTTCAAAAACTCGGCAAAGATCGGATCGTCCTTCCAAGCCCAGGGCCGGGCGCTTCGAAGGTCGGAAGGCTTCACGATGGGCCTGGTCGACATGAGCCTCCCTTTGCCTGCATCGGACCAGGCCATGAGCGTGAAGCCCGCGTCTTCGAACATCTTGGCAAAATGCGGGTCGAGCTTTTGTCGCACCCGGCCGAGCTCGTCGTACGTCTCGATGACTCCCGGCGCCGACAAGACCAACACCGAACGCACCACCAGGCTGAGACCGACGGTGGTCACGCCGGCGGCGTCGATTTGCCCGGCCCGAATCTTACGGATGACGTCGCGCTCGTCGCCCTGGCTTCCCCCCGAATAGGTTCGAAGCTCCACCCGCCCCTGCGTCTCCTGGCTGAGCGTCCGGCTCCACGCCTTGAGCACCTTGCCGAACGCGGAGCCCGCCGGCGCCAAGGTGGCGTAGCGGATGATGGTCTTGGCCTCGGCCTGCGCCGAAGGGGCGCTCGAGCCGCCGACGAGCATACAAGCGGCCGCCAACAGGAACACGAGCCAGGGCTTTTTCACGTTTCGCCGCATATCACTCCAGTAAGTCGTCTCGAAGCTGCGCCAGCTCTGCCTTGGTGACGCCGAGCCCGTCGATCAAATAACCCTCGATGCTCCCGTGGCGTTCGAGGATTTCTGTGTAGGCGGCCTGCAGGCTTTGCTCTTTGACGTACAACAGCCCTTCGACGCGCTCGAAGGCGATTTGTTCAGCGCCTGGCTTCCCTTGGCTGGCCGCAAAGCGCTGAATCATGCCGAGCAGCTTGTCGTTTTCCTCCTTTCGATAGTGGTTCGAAAGGAGATAGTCCTCGACGACCGTCTCCCAGGGCACGCCGAGCGCGCTCAACACGATGGCGGCGCCAAAGCCGGCGCGGTCTTTGCCTTGCGTGCAATGAAACACCAGAGGGCGGCTTTGCCGGTTCATCAGCGCGCGCAGCAGCCCCGCGTACTGCGCGGAAAACTCGCTCACCAACAAGCGGTTGACCCGGTCGAGCAGGTTCGGCGGCACCTGGGAAAAGTCGCCCTTCAAGAACATCGGGATGAGCTTCGAAAACACATCGCTCGATGCGATGGGCATCGCCTGCACCGTCGCTCCGGGCGGCAACCGCCCTTCACCCCGCGCCGACACTTCTTGAGGCGACCGCAAGTCGACCACCGTCTTGATGCCGAGCGAGCCGAGCGTTTGGACGTCTTCGGGGCTGAGCTGGCTGAGCTCTCCAGACCGGTAGACGACACCCCACTTCACGAGCCGGCCGTCGGCCGATGGGTAGCCTCCCAAATCGCGAAAGTTCGGCTGTCCTTGGAGGGGAACGTGACGACGCATCGAAGCTCTCTATGGCCTCCCTGCTCTCGCCATGCCAGCGCTTCCCGCTCTCAATCCTCTCAATCGAGCGCCCGTAGGGTTTCGAGGTCCTGGACGGCCGTGACCAGGCGGTCGAGGTTCGCGGCGGTGATCGCTTCGCCGTAGTTTTCCGTGGGCGTGATCAGCCAGCCGATCACCAACCCCCAAATCGCCGCCTGGCGATAACGCAGCCACGCGTCGTCGGCGCTTGGTGCGTTCGGCACACCCAGCCGCCCGAGCTCGTCGAGGTAGAGCGCGAGCAAATCCCGCTCGTGCCGACGGCGCTGCTCGGGCGACAGACCCGTGATCGTCAAATACGTGAAATCGTGCGCCCACCGCCCCTTCACCATGAGCTGCCAATCCAAAAACCCACCTGGCGCGCCGGGCAATAGATACGTATTGGCGATGTGCGGATCTCCGTGCAGCAGCGTTTGAGGCCCGCAGCAAAGAATGTCCTGCGCCTTCCACAGCGCCTGCCAAAGCTGGTCCACCGTCCGGCCGAGCGGCTCGATCAGCGCGGCCTTGTATGCATTCGTCTCGACCTGATTGCGAATCAAGTCCAAGCCCATCGCTCGAAACACCGGCGCCATGCCCCCTGACACGGGCGTCGCCAGCCATCGAAGCTCCGTTTGCAGAGACGGGCTTTCCCAGTAGCGGGCATGAAGCGCGGCCAACGTGCGGACGAGCCCTTGCATCTCTTCGAGCGTCACCTCGGTCATCGCGTTCGGGAATCGCGCGCCTCGAAGCGTCAGGTCTTCCATGAGCACGCCAAAGCTCCGGTGCGCCTCGTCGAAGACGCTCCCAAAGCACGCGGGCGCCTCGATTGAAAGCTGGGGTCGGATGCTCCGATAGAAGCGGACCTCGTTGACGTACATGGCATCGGGCGCATGCGGATAGCGCCGCTGATAGGCGCCGATGACCGAAAACAACGAACGCCGAAGAATCGCGCCGAACGGCAATGCACCGAGCACGCGGAGCACTCGACCCGTCGCCTCGATCGCCTGGGGACCGAAGCGCAGGCCGCGGTGCAAGAGCACCGTCTTGAGCACCATGCGCGATGGAAGGCCCACGTCGGATTGGTATTCGAGCTCGAGCAGGACGCGATCGGCGGTCGAGGCCGCGCCGTCCCCGCGGCTCGCGCTCTTCAAGACCCGGACCTCGGTCACGACCGCGTCGGGGTGTGGCTCCGACAACAACGCGGTCACGATCTGCGGTGTCAGGTTCTCCAAGCTGGATGGAAACGACAGGTCGGTCATCGCGTGGGCTTCAACCGCCTTCCGCTCGGCGCTTGAGGTCCTCGTTGAACCGCGGATACGCAGGACCGAGCTGCGCCTCGAGCAGCGCCCACACCAGCGGAGCGAACACCCCGGAAAACGTCTCCCCGTGGCGAAAGTGCGTCCGCCGGCCGCCATCCCGGCCTTCCAAGATGAAATAATGGCTCCCGGTGACGAGCCCCTTCGGGCCGCCGCGCCAACGAAGCTCTCGCGCATCCTCGACCCGTTCGATGGTGACGGGAGACCCTGCTTTGCGGCCAAACAAGCGAAAGCGGACGTGACCCGGCTCGCCGGCCACCGGCCGCCCACGCAATTGAAACTGACTCGTCCACTCGGGGTGCCGATCGAAATCCACCAAGTGCCTCCACACCTCGCTCGGCGGCGCGTTGATCGTGATGTCGGTCTCGTGCGTGATCATGGTCTCGCCCGCTGCCCGCAGTTTGCTCGCCCAAACCCGGTATGCCAACCTCGAAAGCTGCGCACGCGTCATGTGGATCTCGATACGAAAAGTCGCGCGAGCGGCCGCTCTCTTGGCGCTGGCCTGTGCCGCGGGGTGCTCCAAAAAGCAACCCCCGGTGCCGACGGCCCCCAAAGCGGCCCGGCCCACCGATGTGATTCTGATCACCCTCGACACCACGCGGCGTGACCATCTGGGCGCCTACGGCTACGGCCCACCGGTCTCCACGCACATCGACTCGTTTGCCAAGGCCGCCGACCTCTACACCAAGGCCTATGCGAGCTCGTCTTGGACCGTCCCGACGCACGCGTCGATCCTGACCGGCCTCTATGCAAGCGACCATGGCGCGCACGGCAGCTCGAAGGACGGCATCGTGCAGCTCGAGCCCGAGGTGCCCACTTTGGCCGAGGCCCTGCGCGAGCGTGGATATGCGACCGGCGCCGTCCTGGGCGCCCACACCCTCAACCAGAAATTCGGCCTTTCCCGCGGTTTCGACCTCTACGAAGCGCCGGCCGGCGACACCCTGCTGGCTTCGCGGCGAGCCGACGTCATCACGCAGCGCGCGCTTCAATGGGTCGACGAGCAGGGCGAGCGTCCGTTGTTTCTGTTCGTGAACTATTTCGACGCACACATCCCCTACCGGCCCTCCGGCTCATGCCGCGACCGCTTCGCCAAGGGCGTGTCGCCGCACGTGGGCAACTCCAATCAATGGCTGAAGCGCCCGCTCGACGAAAACCTACGGCTCTACGATGCGGAGATTTGTTACATGGACGAGCAGCTCGGGCTGCTGCTCGACGGGCTGAAGAAGCGCGACCGCTTCGACGACGCGCTGGTGGTGATCGCGGCCGACCACGGGGAGAGCTTCGACGCGGGCAAGGGGCCGCACCACGGGGACACGCTCGACGAGGCGCTCATTCACGTGCCGCTCTTCGTGAAACACCCCAAGCAAACCCAGGGGGCCCGGGTCGAGGAGCTCTTCGAAACGCGTAGGCTCTTTTTCACCATGCGCGACGCCACCGCCGACCCACCCGCCAAAGCCCCAGCGCCCCAAGACGAATCGCACGCTCAGGCCTTTGCGGTGAGCGAGCTTTGGCGCGGCAAGCCTGACGACTTGAACCCCGTGCTTCGCGCCTTGATCCGTTGGCCGCTCAAGTTGTTGAAGCCGCCGGGCGATGGAACCGAGCC